>JBHHWB010000057.1:0-21419 GCA_046756305.1 Gemmatimonadota bacterium | reverse complement strand
GGGCGCAGGGGTGTTGCGGACTCATACGTCGTCTCTCCTCCTTGCCGTAGCTACACTACGACGCGTCGTCGTTCCTACCATGAGCACACGCAAGACCCCTGCGCGCGGTCCACTGCGTTACCCGGACAGGCTCCTAGGCCCACTTCAAGCACGTAAACCACTCGCTGTTTCTCGAGGCCGCCACACTCGCCGAGCTGGCTCCTCTCGTCGATCGGCAGATGCGATGCTTCAACCGCGAGCGGCGACACTCAGCCATCGGCAACCAGCCCCCGCTCGCCTATCTCGAATCCGAGGGAGTCACCCCGTGAGCACTGCACTCCGCTGCACCCTGACTGGATCGAATTCATGGGTGCACACCCCCCGCCGCGATCTGCCACCCCTCCCTCTTGGACTCCGAGGAGGTGATCGCCAACGCTGCCTGAACCCACTCAGCCCGAGGAGCCCGCTCTCTCCCTTCTACACACTAATCGGGACCCGACCCGAAGATGCGCTTGAAGAAACGACGAAGAGATGTCTCCCGCGTTGCGGATGTGCTTTCAATCTATTCAATTGGCCGGGGGTCGGCCAGGTAGAAGTACCGGGGCAAACCTCTCGGGGGTGGTGAGGTGAGGCGTTCCTTTCCGCTAAGGAGGTATCTGCGATGTTGAGATTGAGTTGTGTAGTTTCGGCCTTGGTGTTCGCCCTGGCCGTCGCCCCTTACGCAGCCCAGGCGCAGGGCACCGTTCAGGGAACGGTCCGGGCCGTCGACAGCGGCCAGGGGCTCGCCAACGCGCGAGTCGAAATCCCCGCGCTGGGACGCGTCACGCTCAGCCGTGCCGACGGTGTCTTCTCCCTGGAAGGCGTCCCGGCGGGCAGCTACACCCTCGAAGTCAGGTTGCTTGGATACGGTCTGCAAACGTACGAGGTGACAGTCGCTGACGGCCAGGCAGTGAACCTGGACATTCGTCTCGGCGTGTCCGCCTTCGAGCTCAACGAACTCGTTGTTGTGGGTGCCCGCACCCGCCCCCGCACAGTGACGGAGTCGATGGTCCCGGTCGATGTGGTTCCCTTCAGGGAGATCACTCAGCAGGCGGAGACGAACATCGACTTCCTCCTTCGCAACGTCGTGCCGTCATACAATGTGAACACTCAGCCCATCAGCGACGCGGCGACGATCACGCGGCCGGCGAATCTGCGTGGTCTTGCATCAGACCACACCCTGGTCCTGGTGAACGGGAAACGGCGCCACCGGGGCGCGGTCATCACATGGTTGGGCGGCGGTCTCTCCGACGGCGCCCAAGGCCCCGACATCGGTTCGATCCCGGGCATTGCGCTGCGTCAGATCGAGGTGCTGAGAGACGGCGCCTCGGCGCAGTACGGCTCGGACGCCATCGCCGGTGTGCTGAACTTCCAGCTCAAGGACGATCGCACAGGCGGGTCGATCCAGTTCAAGCAGGGTCAGTACTACGACGGTGAGGGGTTCGTCGACGGAGGTGGCCGTCGGTGGGGTGGCGATGGCAACGCGATCTCAGTGGCCGGGAACTTCGGTGTGCCCCTCGGGGCTTCGGGCTTCGCAAACCTATCCGTCGAGTATGGCAACCAGGACCCGACCAACCGCGCGATTCAGCGCGCCGACGCCGCGGCGCTGATCAGCGCCGGCAACTCAGCGGTACGGACACCCACCGCCCAGGTCTGGGGGTCGCCCCGGGTCTCGGACGACCTCAAGTTCTGGCTCAACAGCGGATACACCTTCGGCGATGACGAGCAGGTATACGCATTCGGCAACATCGCGACGAAGACGGTGGACGGCGGCTTCTTCTTCCGGAACCCGAATACGCGCGGGGGCGTCTTTTCCGGAGACGGCGGCGCAACGCTCCTCGTCGGCGACGTGTTGGAGGCCAAGGGTCTCGGGTCGGCCAACTGTCCGGTCGTCACGATTACCAACAACGTCCCGGATCCGGTGGCGTTGCAGCAGGTCTTGGACGACCCGAACTGCTTCTCCTTCCAGGAGATGTTCCCTGGTGGTTTTACTCCGCAGTTCGGCGGCGACGTCCTGGACGCTTCGATCGTGGGTGGCGTCAAGGGTCGCACCGACGACGGCATCTCTTGGGACGCCAGCGCGAGCTGGGGGAAGAACCGCGTCGACTTCTTCATCTACAACACCGTAAACGCGGCGCTCGGTCCGGAGACCCCGACGTCCTTCGACCCCGGCCTCTACAACCAGGAAGAGGTCAACTTCAACCTGGATCTCTCTTATCAGATCAACGAGATGGCGAACCTCGCCGGTGGCTTTGAGCAGCGCGAGGAGCGATTCGAGATCGGCCAGGGCCAGGACGAATCCTGGAAGATCGGGCCGTACGCGGCGCAGGGCTTCAGTTCGTCCTCCAACGGCTTTCCGGGGTTCAGCCCCCTCGCGTCGGGCGACTGGAGCCGCCGTAACACGGCGATTTACGCCGACCTGAACCTGGGCAGGCCCGACGACCGCTGGGAACTCGGATTCGCGGCCCGTTATGAAAACTTCTCGGACTTCGGGGGCAAGGCGACTGGTAAGGTCTCTTTCCGCGTCGAAGCCAACGACAAGGTGGCCTTCCGCGCCAGCGCCAACACCGGCTTCCGTGCACCTACACCGGGCCAGCAGAACGCCTTCAACGTTTCGACCGTCTTCGATGCGAATATCGGCGACCTGGTCAACCGCGGGACCATTCCCTCCACGTCCGAGGTAGCCAAGCTCCGTGGCGGGAAGCAGCTTCAACCCGAAACCTCCGTGAGCGTCGCCGCCGGCCTGATGTATGAGGATGGCCCCTTCCGTATGACCGTGGATTATTTCCGGGTTTCGATCTCCGACCGATTTGCGCAGACAAGCACCTTCAAGCTGACGGACGCCGAAGTCGCGAAACTCGTGTCAGAGGGTATCACGAGTGCGGCCAATCTTGCCGAGTTCCGCTTTTTCACCAACGACTTCAAGACCCGGACGCAGGGGGTGGACGTCGTCGCGAACTACTCGGTGTCGGACGCGACGAATGTGAACCTCCTGTTCAACTACACCGGCACGAAGGTCACTGACCGGAATCCCGACATCGTGGGCGATTCGCGCGTACAACAGCTGGAGAGAGCACTTCCTCGTTTCCGCGGCGTGATGAGCGTGCTACACGACTTCGGACCGCTGAGCGGGCTACTGCGTGCGACGTATTACGACGGCTTCTACGATTTGGAGCTCAGCGACCCGGATCAGCGGTATGGTGCGCGCGCCATCTTCGACGCCGAGGTCGAGGTGCCTCTCATGGAGAATGCATCGCTCGCGATCGGCGCCAACAACTTGTTCAACACGTATCCGGACGAGAACCCCGGAGCACTTAGCGTCGGCGCGCTCTATCCGGAGAGCACGCCATTCGGCTTCAACGGCGGCTATTACTACGTGCGCCTGAGCTACAACTGGCTCTGGAATTCGAGGTAGAAAACCACAGACAGGATTGAACCGCCCCTGTCGATCGGGCTTGGCCGGTCGACAGGGGCGGTAGGAGTCAAGATAGTTGTCGCATGAGTCGATCATGCGGCCTCGCCTGGATGGGCCTTGTCGGCGGTGTGGCGCTGGGGGTTGAGGCGGACATCCCCGACCGGGGTCCAGTCCCGGACGGAACCGGACCAACGCTCGGGGTTGCGCACCGGGCTTCTTCGTAGATCCTCCGCCGGCGGGCCAGGATGGGCTCCTCGTGTCCGAAGTGGCGTTGGTCGGGCGTCACGAAGCGGATCGCGCTGTGCCAATGCCGGGAGTTGTACCAGAGGACGAACCCCTCGACCCAGCGCTGGGCTTCCTCGAGAGTGGAGAAGGGGCGACCGGGGTACTCGGGCACGTACTTGAACGTCCGGAAGATGGCGTCCGCATAGGGATTATCATCGCTCACGTGGGGCCGGATGAAGGGCGGAACCAAACCCAGCCACTTCAGGGTGGCCACCATGGTGGAGCCCTTCATGGGCCTGCCGTTGTCGGAGTGGAGCACCAGGCCGTCCGACTCGACGCCGTGGCGCCCGCAGCTCTGGACGAACAGTTGGGCGGCGCACTCCGCACTCTCCTCACCGTAGACCGTGGCGGCCACGATCTTGCGGCTCCACATATCCAGGAACAGGTACAGGTACAGGTAGAAAAACGTGCCCCGCACGGGACCCGGCAGGTAGGTGATGTCCCAGCACCACACCTGGTTGGGCCCGGTGGCGACCTGTTCTCTCGGCCTCTTCGACGTGGCTGGCTTGGCACGCTGCCGGTGGGCCAACTGGTTGGCCGCCCTGAGAAGCCGGTAGAAGGTGGACTCCGAGGCCACGTATTCCCCCTCGTCGGCCAGCCGGGGCACGATCTGCTTGGGCGACAAATCCCGGTACAGCGGCGAGCTGGCCGTCTCCAGCACCGCTTCCTGCTCCCTCGGGCTCAGCTTGTTGGCCGGCTCCTTCCGTGGACCCCGGCGCCTGTCCTCGCCTCCCTCCCCACTCTGTCGCCGCCTACGGCCTGGGGCCGTGGCGTCCCCAACGCGGCCCGCTGCATTACTCGGACAGGCTCCTAGCCAGATAATCGCGAGGAGCAGCCGCTCATCCTTTTACACACAAATCGGGACTTGACCCTGCAATACGCACGGGGCTTCCCGATCAGGCTCCGAGTCGCCATCGGCGGCTGAGGAACCGCCCGGGGCGATACGTGCGGTTGCGCCCGTGGGTGCCTGCGTCCGCTTACGAATCCCTTTTCGCGCCCCGCCCCGGCGCCCTTTCACGCCGCCGCGCCCTGAAGCATTTCCCTGATATGAGCCAGGAGGTCGGCGGGAGAGTATGGCTTTCTGATGAATGCGGTGAAGGGAGATGCGAGCACTTCCCGCGGGAGGGATTCCGCACCATACCCTGAGGAGAGCAGGACCGGCAGGTCGGACGACGAACTTCGCAGGCGCTCGAGCACCTCCGCTCCGTCCAGTTCGGGCATCGAGACGTCGAGGAGCATGATGTCCACATCGATGTGCCGAGTCACGAGCAATTCCAGGGCCGTGCGGCCGTTGTCGGCCTCCACGACGGCGTAGCCTAATCGTTCGAGGGCGGCCCGCGCGAACCGTCTCACGGGGGCTTCGTCATCTACTACCATGACAACCCCGCTTCCCCCTTCCGCGGAAGAGCCACCGTCGTCTTCGAAGAACTCGGGCTCCGCTCCGGAAGGTTCCCTCTCCTCTTCTGACTCACGATTGTTGTTGTTCTCCGAGAGCGCCGGGAGGAGGATTTTGATGCGCGTACCCAGCCCGAGTTCGGAATCCAAGTCGAGTACGCCGCCGTGGGCGCGAACGATTCCGAGGGTCGCCGCTAAGCCGAGTCCGCGCCCCGACGCCTTGGTCGTGAAAAACGGATCGAACATGCGTTGCCGGGTCCTTGCATCCATCCCCACTCCGTCGTCCTCCACCTGGACGTAGACGTAGCGGCCGGGTTGAGCCTGTTCTGCAAGATAGCATGAGCTGAGGGCAACCTCATTCATGAACACGCTTCCGGTACTGACCTGGATCCTCCCGGGCTGGCCCTGCAGGGCGTCAGATGCGTTCATGATGAGATTCATCACCACCTGGCGGATCTGCCCACTGTCGGCATGCACCAGCGGGAGGTGTGAGTCCAGTCGGAATGCGATCGCCGCTTTCTTGGAGACGGCCGGCTCGAGCAGCTGCCCCATCTCCTCCACAACGGAAGAAAGGTCTAGAGTGCGGGGTACGACGGCTCCCCTTCCCGAGAAGGTCAGGATCTGCTGGGTAAGCTCCGCTGCCCGGCGGGCGGCCACCTCAATCTGGCGAAGACTTTCGCGGACGGTACCGGTGTCAGGAGCGTCCATGAGAGCGAGGGAGGCGTTGCCCAGGATTCCCACCAGGAGGTTGTTGAAGTCGTGGGCAATCCCGCCGGCCAGAACTCCCAGACTCTCGAGCCGCTGGGCGTGTCGCAGATGTTCTTCGAGGATCCTGCGGTCCTCCTCCAGCTTCTTTCGGATGGAAAGATCCCGAGCCACGAGCAGCGTGGCGGGATGTCCCCGATGCTCTGCGGGAACCGCAGTGATTTCCGCGTGGACGGGCTCGCCCCCGCGGGTTTTGAACGCGACTTCAAATATCGTTTCCTGACTCTCTTTCGTTCCCGCTAGCGCCGCTCGAATACGGGACTCATCTTCCGCCGGGACCAGGTTGACGATCGCCTGCCCCTCCAGGCTGCTTGCCGTGTGTGTCAGCTTGGCAGCGGCGGATGCGTTGACCTCGAGGATGCGCCCGTCCTCCGATAGGAGGAAGACCAGGTCGGGGATCGTGCTGAAGAGGGTGCGGTACTGTCGTTCCGATGCTCGCAGCTCCTGCGTTCTCCGGTCCAGAAAAGCTTCCACGCGCAGGAGAGAACGCTCTCTTTGCGCCTTTCTCACAAGTTCGATGAGGAACTCAGGATCGAAGGGTTTTCGCACGTAGGCGTCGGCGCCTTGGTCCATGAGGCGCACCGGGAGGGAGGGGTCCGAGTCCCCGGTCATGACGATCGTTACACCCGGTTCGGAGGGAGCGTGAAATCTGCGCACCATCTCCTCGCAGGTCCCATCCGGGAGGTGGTAGTCGAGGATCACGACATCGAAGTTCTCTGTTTCTCTCCGTTGCCAAGCGGTGGAGAGCGTCCCGGCGACGGCCGCTTCATATCCGTGGCTCTGAAAGACTCGCACCAGGGTTTGGGCTACGGATTCATCGTCCTCGACGATGAGTACTCGGGATTTTTGTTGAGGGCGTCGCCCTGCGAGGAGATCCTCGACGAATCTGAGAAGCTGCTCCCGGGCATAGGGGACGGGAAGGAACCCGTTGGCGCCCAAGCTGGCGGTGATGGCTTCCACGTCCGCGCCCGTGTACGTCGCGGACACGATGAGGATGGGAGTTTCGTTGTAGACGGCGAAATCAGGCGAACGGAGGAGGCGGCACGCCTTCCAGCCGTCGATGCCAGGCATGTGGAGGTCGACCAGAAAGAGGTCGACGCGAGGTTCCGATTCCAGATCGTTCAGCGCCTCGGCCGCGCTGGTATGCCTGGCAACTTCGTAGCCTGCCTGCTCCAGGATTCGGCTCGTGAGGTGGAGCTGGGTCAGGTCGTCATTGACGACGAGGATCCTACTTGCGGTGCTCATGCGACCTCCGATCGCTCCACGGCGTTGCGAAGAGCCGCGTCGAGGGCCGATAGGGCGTCATCCAGTGCGTGGAAATGATCGTGTGTCAGCTCAACTGAGCTTCCGAGACTTTCACGTTCCAGAGCCGCGGCCCTGGCGGCCAGGTCCTTTGCTCCCAGTGTGGCGGCCCCGCCCTTCAAGCGGTGGAGGATGCCTTGAACGCGCTCCCAATCCTTTCTGCCCACAGCGTCTTTGAGGGCGATGCGCTGCTCCGGCCACCTTGCGAGAAACTCGGACAGCACCTCGAAAATGAGGTCGAGGTCATTGCCGAGGCGTTGCCTCAGATCGTCCAGATCCAGGACGGGAGGGCGCACCGAGGGACGCGAGGGGGCATCTCCGTCAGAAGAGCATGAGCCCGTGGTGGTGGGTTCCCCTGGCTCCCCGCTCGGCTGAAGGTGTTGGGCGAGGGCGTCCCGAAGGTCCGGCATAGCGATGGGTTTCGTCAGGACCGCCGTCATGCCTGAGGCGAGAGCCATGTCCCTGTCTGACTCCAGCGTGGAGGCCGTCAGCGCCAGGATCGGGATACGGGTGTCACCCGCCCTGCGGATGGCTGCGGCGGCCATGAATCCATCCATCACGGGCATCTGACAGTCCATGAGGATGAGGTCGAAGTTCCACCGGGCGGCTGCGGCCACCGCCTCCTGGCCGTTGGCGGCGTGATGGATCTCGCACCCCAGTTTTCGCAGCATCATGGTGGCCACGGCCGTATTCGGAGGATCGTCTTCTGCCAGGAGAATCCGAGACGGGGGAAGCGGTTCTGTACGGGACGTTTCCCGAACCGTTTTTGCGCCCAGTACGGCGGCGACGAGACGGCGGCTCCGAACCGGCTTGGGGAGGAAGGCATCGAAGCCGGCTTCGAGCAGGGACGGTCCCACGGCGCGATGGGCGGCGGAGACAAGAGCGATGACGCGACCTCGAAATCCGTGATTGCGACGCAGAGCCTCGGCCGATGCCACGAGCGTGTCGTGTCCGAACGACCCATCCATGATCACCGCCGCCGGAAGCCGGCCGCGGTGCCGAGCGTCGTCAGCCACAGCTTCGAGCACGGAGGGCTTGCGGAGTACGACGGCGTCCCCGCCTTCCGCCGCGATGACATCGGCCAAGGCTTCGCCCAGGGCTGCATCGGCCACGAGAAGGCAGCACGTTGTGCCGGAAAGCCGAGGCCGAGAGTCCTGCGCTTCACTCTGGGCTGCCGGTGCCGGCAGGCGGAAGGTGAAGGTGGATCCCTTTCCAACTTCGCTGGAGGCACGAATGTCTCCGCCCATGAGGTGGGCCAACCGCCTGGAAATGGACAGCCCGAGGCCGGTTCCGCCGAAGCGCCGAGTCGTAGACGTATCAGCCTGGGTGAATTTTTCGAACATGTTTTCCAGGCGGTCACGGGGAATCCCGATCCCTGTATCCCGAACTTCCACCCGCAGAATGGCCGGATCATTTTCGTCGCGGGAAACATCGATGATGACGTGTCCCTTCTCGGTGAACTTGACCGCGTTGCCCGCCAGATTAGTGACGACCTGGCGGATGCGGACCGGGTCACCCTGTATCCAGATGGGGACATCGGGCCGGTAACGGACGGCCAGCGTCACGTCCTTCTTTTCGGCCCGGGGCCCAAGAAGCTCGGCAACGTCGTCCAGTAGCTCCCTCAGGTCGAAGTCCGTGCTTTCGAGTACGAGGCGTCCCGCTTCGATCTTCGAAAAATCGAGGAGGTCTTCGATGATGCCGAGGAGACTCTCGGCAGAACGGAGGATGGTCGAGACCTGCTCACATTGCTCGTCGTTGAGGGGGGTCTCTGCCAGAAGACTGGCCATGCCCAGGATACCGTTGATGGGCGTACGGATCTCGTGGCTCATGTTGGCGACGAAGTCCCCTTTTGCCTTGCTGGCCGCTCGGGCTTCAGCCTCGGACTGTCGCAGCTCCCGGGTACGCTCCTCAACGGCGGCTTCCAGCGTTCGATTGTGTTCTGCGAGGGAGCGGTGGAGGTCGGCGGATTCCACGATGCTCGCGCACTGGAGGAGGAGTATCGAGAGCGTTTTTTGAGCTACGTCAGGCAGGAACGGGGGGTCGTCGCGTAGCCCCGCCAGGAACATGCCCATGACCTGAGACGGGGTGGAGATAGGGTGGAGCACCACCCAGGGACCGAGGTGATGGCCCGGCACGAGCACCGGTCGGTTCTGGTACAGAGCCCATGAAAAGACTCCGGATTCTACCTGGGCCTCGAATTCGTCTTGAACTGGCCCTTCCGCCCCGTCCGGATCGGTTGCTCGCACGGTGAAGGAAACGCCGTCCTCTCCCACGCCGAGAATGGAGAGCGTATCGAATTCGGCGAGTCGGCGAAGCATGGGCGCCGCGGTGGTGAATACCTGCTCCAGGGCCGGCTCACGTGAGTTCGATCGCTGAAAGGTGACAGCCAAGCAGGCGAGGCCATCCAGGGCGTCCCGTACCCAGGCCTCAGCGCCCGTCACGTCGTGCATCAGTCGCCCCTACCCGTGATGAGGTGGAAAGCGGCGTCGAGCTGCCGTTCAGCATCTTCCAGCACCATGGGGATGAGCGCCGGATCCAGGGCGAGGCACTCCCACGCCGGTGGCTTCAGGGGAGGTACATAGGGCTCTCCGCTCTTTCCCCATGCAAGGGCGTGGGCCACGATGTCCGAAACGTGGATTGCGCTGACTTCGGCTGGAAACCGACTTGCCCGGAGCGGATCATGATGGAACCGGACGGCTTCGAGCAGAGCCGGAGGAAAGTTCCACTCTTCCATGAGGGCGCCTCCCACACGGGCATGATCCAGTCCCAGAACCTCTCGTTCAACGGTGTAGAGAGGTGCACGGCTCTCCGCGGAAATCTGCATGGCCTCCGCCATCTCGCTTCCCGCGTTAGTGAACATGAGGAGTCGGCCTACGTCATGCAGAAGGCCTGCCACGAAGAAGCGTTCGATGTTCTCTTCCCCTCGGTGGGTGGCCAGGACACGCGCAGTTACGCCGCAGGCTAGACTGTGGTGCCAGAACGAATCCATGTGGATGAGTTCGGAAGGCACATCATCAAAGAGGCGTACCACGGCGGTGGCGACGGCCAGATCCCTGATCTGCTGTGTTCCCACCACGCGCACAGCAGCCGTTACCGTGTCCACTCTCCACGGCAGGGAAAAGAACGCCGAGTTGACGACACGCAGGAGGCGGGCGGTGAGTCCCTGGTCCTCGCTGATCACGGTTGCGATGTCGGCTGCTCCGCTGCGAGGGTGGTGAATCACCTCCGTGAGACGTTCATAGATGAGGGGGGGGGAGGCGACGCGGCCTGCGCCGGAGACAAAGTCCTGAGCGCTGTATGTCTTGACGCTCATTGTCCGGTCTCTGGGAGGATGCGTCGAACTTCCTGGGCCACCGCGTGGGTGAAGAGGGTCTCGAGGAGAACGTTTTGGTGCCGAGCTTCACCGAAGCGATCCCGAACGGTGTGTTCAGCCGCCTCCAGCACTTCCGGGGTAGCCTCGGGCGGGCCCTCCCCCGTCGGCTCGTCGCCGTGAACCTCCACGTGGGTAAGGCCCCAGGCCTGGAGAGACTGGATGTGACGCTCCGAAAGCTCCGTTTCGGCGGGAATGAGAAGACGCCCGCGCCGATCGAGCGCCGGCCGTTCTAAGACCATTCCCGCTTGGAGACGATCGACCGTGACGTGTGCCATGCCCAATCCTTCCCTTCGCCTCTCTGATCCGAGGCCTCAGATCTTTCCGCAACGGACTGCTGATTTCTGAGAGTGTCGGGTGTCTTCGTGGGGGACTTGAGCCTGTGCACTGGACGACTTGGGCCTCAGCCGAGGCGTTTGCGCACCCGTGCCAGTAGTTCGTTCGGTTCAAACGGCTTGGGCAGAAAGACCTCTGGATCGTCGTCCACCCAGAGCTGGAGCGGAGGACTATCCGTGTACCCCGACACGAGAAGGATGCGGAGGTGCTCATCACGCTCCGCAGCCCAACCGGCCAGGTCAGTTCCTTTCAGGCGGGGCATCATCACGTCGGTGATCAGAAGGTCTACGGCCTCGCCCTTGAGGAGAATCTCACGGGCGAGCGCACCGTCGCCCGCTTCGATGACCTCATACTTCGCACGGCGCAGGACCTTGGCCATAACCCGTCGGACCGATTCGTCATCGTCCACCAGGAGGATGCGACGCGTTCTGTTCGGAGCCATCTCTTGCTTGCTTGGGCGGCGAAGGGTATCGGTGGCTTGCTCCGTGCACTCGGGGAACAGGATGCGCACCAGAGTGCCATACGCGGGCGCCGTGAGCACGGAGATGTGTCCACCCGCCTTTCGGATCAGGCCGTAGACGGTGGTGAGCCCCAGTCCGGCCCCGCCGCCGTTTCCCTTCGTGGTGAAGAAGGGATCGAAGATCCGGCTCCGCGTTTCCTGGTTCATCCCAATACCCGAATCTCCCACGGCCAGGCTCAGGAAGCGGCCTGCGGGCACTGCCGGGTGGAAGTCCAGGCCCTCCGTGTCTTCCGGCGCGGAGATACGTGCGGTTTCGATCACCATGCGGCCACCCCCGGGCATGGCGTCGCGCGCGTTGGTGGTCAAGTGGGCGAGGATCTGATCGAAATGGTTCGGGTCGATGCGGATGCTTCCGACATCGGGTTCCAGGCGCCAGATGAGGTCGATATCGGAAGCCAGGAGGCTGTGGAGGACAGGCTCGGCGGCGCGCGCGGCTCCGTTGAGGTCGATGACTTTGGTCTGCGAGACCTCCGAGCGGCTGAACACCAGAAGGCGCCGGGTGATTCCCGCAGCTTTTTTCGCGGCCTGAAGAATTGCCTCCGCGCTCCTGAGGTGCGCGTCGCATTCATTGGTCTCGTCGACGAGTTGGCGGGCCTCTCCGATGATGGTCGTGAGAAGATTGTTGTAGTCGTGGGCGATTCCGGCGGCAAAGCGCGCGACGGCCTCCATTTTTTGGCCGTGGCTCGATTCTTTAGCTGCGTCCTTGGCGCCGGTGATGTCCTCCACGGAGAAGAAGGCGCAGGGGATGCGAACGTCACCGTCATGCGTTGGCAGCCATTCCAGTCGCGCGTGGAGACGCGTAAGGATTTGGACTCCATCCCTGCGAGTCAGCTCGAGCTCGGCGTCCCGGATGATGCCCTCTCGAAGACGGTCCCTGAGGATGTCCAGAGCGAGTTCAGGGAAGGGGTGGAAGGAGGCGAGGGACGTGTCCAGGAGCTCCGCCACGCTGGCGCAGCCGAGGAGATCGGCCAGGGCCTGGTTGGCGAAGAGAAGGCGTGCATGCTCATCCACGATGCCCATGCCCACAAGGGAGTACTCCGCCGCCATCGCCGACAACGGCGCAAGATCCGTTTCCGGGGGGGTGGGTATGGAAGTCACGGGACCTTCACCTCCCGCGGGTCAGGCCGGGGCACGTTCGGGTGGACTCCCCGCTGTTGGGAGACAGGTTCATGTGATCGGAGTGTCGGCGCGCAACGGGAGATTTTGAGTTTTCTCTAATCTCGCCGGCGTCCTCGACCGATACTCACCCTCGTATGGGCCCTTCCTCTGTTCGAGCCTCTCCTAGGGGTGGCGTCCCTCCGGCGAGACCTTATGACGCACGATTCCACCTGTTCGAAACTCTTTGAGTATGCGCCCGTCGGCATTTTGGTCCTGGATGCCGACGGTCTGGTTGTGGAGATGAATCGGGAGGCGCGCCGTACCCTGGCTCGCTCCGAAGAGCAGGTGGTCGGGCGCCCGATCCTCGCTTCTGTGGCGCCGCGGGATCGTGAAAGGGTGAAGGCGGCCTTTCTGCGGGTGTTGCAGGGGCAGATGAAAGGTTGGGTGGCGAGCTTCACTCGAGGAGACGGAACCACCCGCGCTCAGAGGGTGAGGGCCGTACCCGTGGATCAAGAACCAACGAGTCGGATCCTCCTGTTTTTCCGTAATCTGACGGAGGTAGCCTCGGGCCATCCAGACACGAAGCAGGTGCAGACGCTTCTGGAGAATTTACCGGGGCAGTTCATCGTCGCGGTGGACGGGGAGGGACGGATTCGGTACTCGTCTGGGCTTTCCCGCACCTTCTTTCGAGATGATACGTCTTCGATCGGCCACCCGTTTGAGAGCCTTCTCGACGACGCGGCGGATCGCGAACGATTTTCCGTTCTACGGGCGGCAGCCACCCAAGGCGATCCTTGGGCCGGCATGTTGTGGTGTCGTCGCATGGACGGAGTGGCTCTTCCCATGCGGGTCTTTTCGATCCCGCACCGTGACACCTCGAGCGGACGCGTTCTGGGGGCCCTCCTGGCGGGGCGAGACGTCACGGAGGAGAAGCAGGCTGAGGATCGGCTGCGCGCGTCACGGGCCATGTCCACCCTGGGTGAGATGACGGAGCAAGTGGCTGCTGCCGCCCGGATGGGTGCGGAGCGGGCCCTGGAGCTTCTGGATGGCGCCGGGGCGGCCCGCTACGGAACACTGGCCGGTGTGGCGGAAGAGCTTACCGCCATTCGGAGGATGGGCGAGTCCGTTGCGAGGTTTTCGAATTCCGCGCGCGTGGAGCGTGGCACGGTCGACCTGCAGGCTGCGGTGTTTTCGAGTCTGCATCGTTTTCGTCCCTACATGGAGGTCCTCGATGTGGAGGTGCGACTCGACCTCAGCCCGGATCTACCACCGGTACCCGCAGACCCGGCGGCCGTGGGGCGGATCCTTCGCATCCTGCTGGAAAACAGTCTGGAGAGTCTGCAGGGGTGTCGAGGGAAAGAGCCCCGTGTGATCATCACAGCCAGGGTGAATGAGGAGCGCGTGTTCGTGGATGTGTCCGATTCGGGATGCGGTGTTCCTTCCGAAATCGCGCATCGGGTCTTCGATCCTATGGTGAGTGGCAAGGTTGGCCACACTGGGTTGGGCCTCGCTGCGGCCCTGGGTATGGCGCAGGCTATGGGCGGTACGCTCCGTCTGGTGCATGACGGGCACGATGGGGAAGAACTGGCCACGTTTCGCTTGGAACTCCCTCTTGAACCTCCGGGCTCGGAACAGAAATTTCGGCCGGCCCCTCTGGCTCTTTCGAGAGTGCGCTCGATCCTCATCGCCGATGACGAGGACAGCGTGCGCGGCAGCCTGCGTCAGCTCCTCGAGCGAGTGGGGTTCGAGGTTCGGGAGGCGTGGAGCGGGCGCAGCGCACTGGCCCAGATCACCGTCAGTGCTCCACCGGAGATGGTGTTGACCGACCTCAAGATGTCGGACGGGAACGGATACTGGTTCCTGGAACAGCTTTCCCGGGACTTTCCGGACCTGCTGCGGCGAACCGTCATCATTACGGGAGATTCGCAGCATCCTCGCGTCTCTTCGGTGGCGGAACAGACGGGCTGCCCGGTGATTCAGAAGCCTGTGGAGCTGCCGGTCCTGCTGGAGGTGCTGGACGAGGTAGCCCGGCGCCCCTGAGCGAACCAGGTGGCCTACCCTAAACCCGCCGGGAACGGGTATCGAGACTCAGACCGGTGCGCCCGCACACTCATCGCCGGCCGGCGGGAAGAGACCGGTGCATGGGGAGAGGATCGTATGGACGACCTCCTTTGGGAGTTCCTTGCCGAATCGACGGAGAACCTCCTTCGGATCGAACGGGAAGTGGTGAAACTGGAAAATCGCCCCGTAGACGCAGATCTCCTCAGCAGCATTTTCCGCTCCATTCACACCATGAAGGGCACCCGTGGCTTCCTGGGTCACGAGCGACTCGAAGCCGTGGCCCACGCCACCGAGGGCATGCTGGGTGCTCTGAGCACCGGGTCCCTCGAACCGAGCGCCGAGGTCATCAGTGATGTACTGGCGACCGCCGCCGTCATCCGCGGCATTCTCGATCATACTCGAGCAGAGCAGGAATAGCCGGAAGGCGACCACACGGCGCTTACCCAACGTCTGAACGTCCGGCCGCGAGATGAGGTTGCAGCTCATCGGGAATGCCTGAGGGACACTCCCGCACCTCATCAGGGATCTGGCGAATGACAGTGGCAAGCTCATCGAGTTGACCGTGCTGGGTGCTAAGACGGAGCTGGACCACCAGATCCTTCAGGCGATCAAGGACCCTCTGACCCACATGATCCGCAATTGGGCGGATCAGGGGAATGAGGAGCCCTCTGCCCGGAAAGCCGCCGGAAAACCGGAGGTGGGCCAGAACCTCCTTCGCGCCTTTCACAAGGGAGGCCACATCGTTATCGAAATCCAGGATGACGGGAAGGGCCTCGACGTAGAAGCCCTCCGCGAGAAGGCTGTGGCGCGTGGCCTGGTCGCGCCGGGTGTGGCGGCCGACCTTCCCAGACACCGCTCGGGGGGGCATCGAACTGGACACGGACGAGGGCGTGGGCAGGGCCGGGCATTCGCCGTACCGCAGATCGGGGTTCTCGAGCTCGTAGGCGTGGCCGACGAGAACCGCCACCTCATTGAGGATGTGAACGGGTCGGTCTTGTACAGCCCAAGCCCACCTCGTGGTGTACGACCCCTCCGAGTCAGGGAGCCCGCTCCTCCGTGAAGCCGCGAGCCTGCCGCGAGAGAGCGCACGCCACGCTGCGGCGCGGCCTATGCGACCGGGGGAGGAGGGAGGAGGGCAGGGGAAAGGGGGCGAGAACTCGCCCGACTGCTTCAGTCCCGCTTCATGTCGATGGGAAAGCGCAGTCCGAAGGAGGACTTCTCCAGCACCACCTGGCGCGCCTTCTTCTGCACGAGATTGAAGGCGAGGGGTCCCTGAAGGTTGGCCGTCGGAACGCCGTCGGGCCGGCGGGGGAGGGTGAGGATGCTGAGCACCAGGAGGTGTCCTTCATCATCGGGGTAGAGATCCCCCAGCTCGTACCGTCCCATGTCCACAGAGTAGTTCTCGACGAAGCGGAAGGGGTCAACGAGCAGGAAGGTAAGCGCGGCCCATTCCAGGGATTGGAGCCAGAAGAACCCCTCCCGCTCCGCCGGGATGAGCGCGAACGTTCGCGCATCCGGAAAGCCCAGAATGCCTTCACTGAAGCCAAAGATCTGCTCCCGAGGAACCACCAGAGAACCCAGGAGTTTGGAGTCGATCTCAACGGCGTCATCGGACATGACCGGGAGGTTCCTGGCTGGAATCGCGTTCATTAGAGGTAGTCGGTGAGTGTCAGTCGCAGGATGCGTGAGTTGGCCAACATGGCCGCCTGCAGGCTGTTCTGGCGGCTCACCAACTCCGTGACCGCTTCGGCCAGGTCGGCATCGGAGAGCTGGGAGCGGAAGGTCTGGAGGTTCACCTCCAGCGATTCCAGGTTCTCCAGAGCCACGTCCATCTGGCTCATCCTGGCTCCCAGATCTCCGACGAGCTCCTGAACGGCGTCGAAGGCGTTGTCCACGGCAGGGATGGCCGCCTGGATTCTGCCTTCGTCACCGGCGCCGAGGGCTGTGGAGAGGTCTTTGAGGGCATCCACGACGCCCGTGTCGATGAAGATTTCCTGGGCCGAATGATTGGTGTTCACCCATTGGCCCGCACCCACCTCGATCCGCAGATCGCCCGAGGGCGGCCGGGAAGAGTCTACCACCGTCCCCGTGAAGGGTTGGGTGTCGGCATATTGGCCTCCGAAGATGTAGCTCCCGGCGTACTGGGTGTTCCCCAGGTCAGCGACGAAGTCCACCAGCCGGTCGATTTCCGCCTTCGTGGTGGCTCGGGTCGCGGCGGATGCGGTGCTGTCGGCCTGAGAGATGGCCAGGTCTTTCGCGCGCATGAGGACGTTGGATACCTGCTCCAGAACCGAATCCTCTATGGAGAGGCGTGCCCCTCCGGTCTGGAGGTTCCGCCGGTACTGTTCGAGCGCGCGCAGGCCGCTGGAGGACTGCATGACTCCGGCGGCCGCAACGGGATCATCCGACGGACGGGCGACCCGTACGCCAGTGGTAGCTTCTCGTCGCACCCGGTCCAGCGCCTTCATCTGGCTCTGCAGCCCTGAAAGGGTGCCGCTGGCGAGAATTCCGTTGGTGATTCGCAAAGGCGTCACACTCCGCAAGCGATGGCTCCCGTGGCCATCCGTTGATAGGATCAGCCGGGAGAGATACGATTACCAGTATCGGAAGGTGAGTACTGCATCTTTATTCCCTTCTTCCAGACCTTTCTTTCCGGCCCGACGGAATCATCTATTATGGCGACGATCCTCTGCGTCGATGACGAACCGGCTCAGGTGCTCCTGCTCGAGGACACCCTCGAGGAGGCGGGCCATGAGACGATCGGAGTCCGCAACGTGGAGGCAGCGCTGAAGGTCCTCTCGCGTCGGGAGGTGGACCTCGTCATCTCGGACTACAGGATGCCCGAGGCGACGGGCCTTGAATTCCTCGCCGAACTCGACCGCGCCGGGATCGATGTCCCCCTCATCATGATCACCGGGTACGGCTCCATCGAGCACGCCGTAGCAGCCATCAAGGCCGGGGCCATCGATTACATCACCAAGCCCGTGCGCCCGCCCCAACTCGAGCTGGCGGTGGAGCAGGCGCTGGAATTCGCACGCCTGAAGAAGGAGAACGCGCAGCTCAGGAAAGAGGTCACCCAGATCCGGACCCAGAGAGAGATCATCGGCGAGAGCGAAGCGCTGGCCCGGATCATGGAGACGGTACGGGTGGTCGCGCCGACGCGGGCCACGGTACTCCTTCAGGGTGAGTCAGGGACGGGCAAGGAACTCCTGGCCCGAACCATTCACGCCCACAGCGGCCGCGCCGACGGCCCGTTCATTTCCATCAATACGGCGGCCCTTCCGGAAAACCTGGTGGAGAGTACGCTCTTCGGCCACGAGAAAGGCGCGTTCACGGGCGCGGTAAAACAGGTGAAGGGGGCGTTCGAGCGGGCTCATCGAGGCACCCTCCTCCTCGATGAGATTTCCGAGATGCGCATGGACCTGCAGGCCAAGTTGCTCAGGGTCTTGCAGGAGCAGGAGTTCGAACGGGTGGGGGGGACGCAGCCCATCAAGGTCGACGTGCGAATCGTGGCGACGACGAACCGCCGACTGGAGGACGAGGTTCGGGAGGGAAGATTCCGCGAAGACCTCTACTATCGTCTGAGTGTCGTGCCCCTGGTGGTGTCTCCGCTTAGGGAGCGCAAAGAGGATATCCCGCTCCTGGTAGGTCATTTTACCCGTCGGGTCGCCGCCGAGACGGGTCGGGTTATCGAATCGGTACATCCGGACACCATTGCACTCCTCCAGTCCTACGACTGGCCGGGGAACATCCGAGAACTCTCCCACGCGGTGGAACGGGCGGTGATCCTTTCGACCGGGAAGGTGCTCCTGCCCGAGGCGTTCGATCACACCCGTTTCGGCCTCGCCTCCTCGGGGCCCCACCAGGGCACCCCGAGTCCCGACTCCGCTGTGGAGGAAGGGGCTGAATCCGACCTGGGGACCCTGAATCTCGGCGAGGTGGAGCGAATCCTCATCGAAAGGGCGCTGAAAGAGACGGGGAACAACCGCACCCGTGCCGCAGAGCTTCTCGGCATCAGCGTCCGCACCCTCCGGAACAAGCTCAACAAGCCCTCCTGAGGCCCCCACTCAAGGCCTGCGGCTCCCTATCCCGGGTCCCTCTTACCCGGAAAAAGTATCCCGTCTAAGGGCGGAAGATCCTTCCTCTCTTCCTTCTCCTCCCGGGGGGACATCCCAGGGATCGGAAGCTCCTGCCGGAAGAGCCGGACTGCGGCGGGAGTGCGTAAGACGTTTTACGACAAGTACTTGTCCGCTGCGTCCATCGCTTGCCGGGGCCTTCGGGCCGGTGATTCCCCCCCCGCCCTCGGTGTGGAACGGCCCTTGCCACAGAGAATCCCCGACGATATTCGCGAACCGCTTCCGGAAGACAGAATGCTCACACGACTCATCGGAGACGGGACCACCGCCGCCCAGTTGAAAGAGGGGCTCAATACCTCTTCCAGGGTCGTGCGGGGGATCGCCCACAGAGTCGCCAACGCCGGCACCCCCGACTTTGCGACTGCCCTCGACGAGGCAGCCGTGGCCGGTGAAGGAGGCGTGGACATCGAGAAGGAGATGGTGGCCCTGGCCGACGAGCAACTTCGGTACGAGGCCACGGCGAATCTGCTCAGGAAGGTCTACGAGCAGATCCGTTCCAGCATTCGGGAGCGATAGGGAAGGATGAGTCTTCATGGGTGAGGGAACGGTGGGAATCGGCATTCGCCGCCCCATGCGCGGACTGGGGATCGCTGCCAGCGGTCTCTCGGCTCAGCGCGCCCGCATGAATGTGATCGCGGCGAACATTGCCAACGCCGAGACCACGCAGGGGGTGGACGGTGCGCCGTACCGCCGCCGAACCGTCGCGCTGGAGGAGGTGGCCTTTCAACCCCTTCTCGGAGCGACGGGCGGTGCCGTGGTCGGTAAAGAAGGTGGGGGCGTGCGAATCGTGGGGGTCCAGGAGGACACCCGGGAAGGACCGCTCGTTTACGACCCGGGGCACCCGGATGCGGACGAGAACGGGTATGTGCGCATGCCCAATGTAGACATCAATCAGGAGATGGTGGACATGATGGAGGTGCGACGTCTCTTCGAGGCGAACGTCTCTGTCTTCCAGGCCATCAAAACCATGCTGCGCCGGGCTGCGCAGCTCTGAGCCGAGGAAAATTATGTCCATAGACGGTATCTCGGGACTGTACTCCAATCCCGCGGCCCTGCCGGGGCTTCGCACCCCACGCGCCCCCGGGGGGACCACGGGCGGTTCCGTCGTTCAACGTGCGGGGGCCGCTCCGGATAGGGTTCAGGCCGCGGCACAGGAATCGGTGCCGGCAGACCCTCCTCCCGGAACCGATCCGGCGCTCTGGAGCGTGCTGACCTCTCAGGAGCGCGCCTACTTCGCCCGCGTACGCACTTCGGGGGCGGTCACTTATGGGCCTGGGCGCAACAGCGGACCGTTCTCCGGGGCCTTCCTCGGCGGACGCCTGGATGTGAGGGTCTGATATGGCTGCCGTGGGAACCGTCGGCGCACGTTTGGCGGCCTTGCAGGCCGGCCAGGAGCGCAAGGGAATTCCGATTCGCCTGGGGGGCGAAGGAAAGGGTGAGTCCTTTGCCGACGCCCTCAAGGACGCGCTGGGGGAAGTGTCCCAGCTTCAGGATAAGGCCCAGGACGCCATCGGGGCGTATTTGCGGGGCGATCCTGTGGAGGTTCACGAAGTGATGGCCGCCGCGGAGGAGGCTGGGATCGCGCTGGACATGCTCATTGAAATCCGCAACAAGCTCACCGAGGCGTATCGCTCGGTGATGCAGATGCAGGCATGATCCACCATGCCTGAGAATATCTCCGATCTCCTACAGAGGCTCGGAGGCAGCCGCGGTCTCTTCCTCCTTCTGGTTGGAGTGGCGACGACGGCGGCCGTCTGGAGCTTCGCCCGGTGGGGTTCGGCTCCCACCTGGGTTCCCGTGGCCACGGGCCTGCCTCTGGAGCAGGTGGGGCAGGCCACGCAGCGCCTGGAAGAAGCCGGGATCGATTTCCGCCTCGAACGGAGCGGCGCCGTGGTGGCGGTTCAGGATGGAGACGTGGCGAGGGCGCGCGTCACCCTGGCCGCCGAGGGCCTCACCGGTTCCTCGCCCCAGCCGGGGTTCGAACTCTTCGACCAGCCCTCCTGGGGCATGACGGATTTCACTCAGAGGGTGAATTACCGGCGCGCCCTCGAGGGAGAACTGGAGCGCACGATCTCCGCCATGAAGGGCGTCCGGTCCGCACGGGTCCACCTGGCCCTCCAGGAAGCCTCGGTTCTGCGCCGGGGCGAAGAGGCCGGTGAAGCCTCCGTGGTCCTCGACCTCCGCTCGGTAGGCCGCGCCAGGCGTCGTGGAGGGGATCCAGGCCCTCGTCGCCGGTGCGGTGGATGGTATCGAGCCCGGGGCCGTCACAGTGCTCGACGCCCAGGGCAGGCTTCTCTCCGAATCCGCCGACGGAATGGCCCTGGGCATGACGGCCTCCCAGCTGAGGGTGCAACGCCAGATCGAGGAATATCTGGAAAGGAAGGCCGAGTCGGTCGTCCAGCAGATCGTCGGGCCCGGAGCGGCGACGGTACGGGTAGCCGCCGCCCTGAACTTCGATCGCCTGGATCGTACTGTGCAGGCCGTCAACCCGGATCAGCAACTGCTCGTTTCGGAGGACCGGGCGGAGATCACTCCCGGAGATCCGTCGCAGGGCGCCGGCTCCGTGACCACGAATGCCGTGTACGAGGCGACCCGATCCGTGGAGACCTATTCGCGCGCCGGAGCAAGGATCGAGCGCCTGACGGTGGCCGTGGTCCTGAGTGACCGCAGGGTGGAAAATGCCAGCGGCTCGGCAGCCTTCGAGCCGCGCTCGGCGGA
>JBHHWB010000056.1:0-21828 GCA_046756305.1 Gemmatimonadota bacterium | reverse complement strand
GGGTCGCGGCACAGGGATGAGGGTGGCGGCTCGCCTGGGCCGTTACCCTCATCCGCGGCCTTCAGGAGTGTTGGCTCAACGAGAGGGCCCCGGTCGGCTCAGCCGGCCGGGGTTTTCTTCATGTCCCCCGGGGAAGTCCTCGGGAAGGAGACGACGAAGCCATGAACCCACGTCGGCGTCCACAGCCCCCCCATTTTCCGTGCTTCCCGAAAGCCCGGCGCGCACGAGCGCGGCCAGAACCCGGTCCAGAGCCGCCTCCATCTCCTCCTGAGCCCGGGGATCCGTTCCCGCCACTTCCAGGACCGGCGCGGAGGAAAGCTTCTTTCCCCGGGCAGGTTCGTACATCAGACGATCTTCCAGCCTCAGAAGCACGTCGTGAAGGTGAAGCGCCGCCACCGCCACGTCCCAGAGGCGCCCATAGGCGTCGAGGCGCTCCTCCTCTCCGGCGGCGAACGCGCGCCGTACCCGGGCGAGGCGAAGCGTGAGCATGGGCCCCTCGAGACCCTGCCGCACCGCTGCTTGAGCCGCTGCGGCGGTGAAGAGGGAATCCTCGTCGTCATGGAGCTCCTCGAGTGCCCCGCGGACCTCCAGCCAGAACGCCCGCACCTGTGGAAAGCGGGAGGCCTTGGACAGGTACGGCCCGCTCAACCACGCCCGCGGCACCCGCCGATCCGCCATCGCGAAGCCCGGCGCCTGCAGACGCTCCCTGAATTCCGTCCACGCCGCCTGGGCGAGGGGGTCATGCGGGCCCGGCGTGCGTACCGCCCACACCGTGTCGGAGGGGTGGCCCTCCACCGCCCTGCTGCGGCTTCCCATCAGCCCCACCACCCCACCGGCGGCGAGAAGGATCCCCATCACCCACCACCCCGCGGGGCGCCCCACCGGTCCGGCGCTCCCCCGGGGTGCGGAGGTGGGAGCGCCAGCGGAGCCGGCGCTCCGGGCGCCGGACGCGTCCGCCGCCGGCGCAGCGCGTGACCCCGCAGATGTGGCCGGAGCCGGTGACGCGGATGCCGGTGACGCGGACGCCGGCGATGCGGGTGCTTCGTGGCAACCCTGCTGCGCGGCCGGCCGACCCTGCGGCTCACCCGGGTGCCGGGGCTCGGTGCGCCGGTCCACCCGGTGCAGCGCATCCCCCCCGACCAAGGGCAGTTCGTCGGCGATGGGGGGACGGTCAGGATCCCGCTCCCGCTCCCGCTCCCTCCGCATCTCTTCGACGAAGGCCCGGGCCTCCTCCTCAGGAGAGGGAACCGAGTGGGGCACGATGGTCAATCCCGCACCGTCGTCGTGCGCCCCCTCGACACCCGGGCCACCGGACGAAGAGCCGCCCCTGCCGTCCGTCGGACCTCCACTGGACTCCGGCGGCGGTTTTGGCCCCGACACGAGCGGGTCATGGACCAGGCGATAGATGAGGTGCGCGTGGGCCGGCGCCCACTCTCCAGTCAACTCATCGTAGACCAGGTCATGGTCGGAGACCGCACCGGCCTCCACCATGGCAGCGAACTCCTCCAGGGTGGCGGGCCTGAGCTCCTCGCCCTCTCCGACCCGGATACGGAACCGTGCCTTCATGGCTCCCTCCCTCATTCCCCACACGAACGCAGCCGCGATCCACGACGTTGACGGATACGCGGCACGAAACCGCGCCGCACGCCACAGCCGAGACGCGCACTGTTGGATCTGATGGGGAACCGCTCAGGTCCTACCGGCCGGAAAGGTGCCCTTCCCTACGCAGCCTCCGGTGGCGTGTCACCGGGCGGGCCGGTCAACCCCCCCTGGGGGGCGAGAAACGAGCGGAGCGGGCGCATCGTCCCTCTCCTTCCAAGCTATCTCCGTCGGGACCCGCCCCGCAATGAAAATCGGGCGGGTGCGCCGACCCCGCCGTCATCCCGAGGCGCACGCGGTAGGGCCGTGCCCGCCCACCGCACCCCCTACGCCCGGGTCGCGGCGTCCGCCTCCAGTTCCTGGATGGTACGCTCCACCTCGTCGCAGAGGGAGTCGCTGAACACTTCATGGTGGGCTCGGAACCAATCCACCCAGGAGGGCGTGCGCATATGCTCCTTGAGGGTGCGCTGATAGCTCTCCCACATCTGCTGGTCCAGGGCTCCCACCCGGTACTGATAGACGAGATTCCCGAAATGGCGGAAGACCGCCGTCATATAGGCGTCCCACCGCACCCGCTCCGGGGGCGTGAGGGCATCGGGATCCTGCTCCGCACGGTGGAGAAAGGCGGCGAACTCCGAATCCCGAAAGGAATGCTCCAGGAGAGCCATGGAGTTCTGCACCATGGAGTTGAAGGAGGCTGCCCGCACGGAGCGGGTATTCTGACCCATCTCCCGGGCCAGATACACCAGCGAGACGACCACACCGATGGCGCCTACGAACTCGCCGATGTTGCCGAGGTTCTGAATCGTTTCGGTGGAGATCAAGCGTCAGCGCTCCGTCGTGGGATCCTGTGCGCGCTCCGACGAGTCCTCCCCGTCGGGAATGTCCCGGGAAAGATAACGCACATACACCGCCAGACGGCTGGCTTCCGTCCGCGCCCTCCGGGCCCGTTGGCCCCGCAGACGGACCCAGAGGTGAACGCCGGAGCCCACGACGATGGCGATGCCGACCGCCATGAAGGCCATGGCACGCCCCGGATCCGCCGCCCCCGGCAGGAGGAGGGGAAAGAGGGCGAACATGGCGACAAGGCAGAGAAGGGACGGAAGGTGTAGACCCAAGCCGGCCCGGGAAGCGGAACGCAGCCCCGTGACGCCGGCCACGGCCAGGAGAAGGATGGTGAGTACCAGCGGCAGGACCATCCTTAGCGCGCCAGTTCGTCCAGAAGGAAGAGGTCGGTGAGCACCGCCCGCAGGTGGATGTTGGCGTTGAGGTTGTCCACGGTCTGAGAGGAGATGTCCTCCCGCGACGCAACCAGCCGCACCAGGGGGAGTGTGGCCGCCACGTCGGCTTCCAGTACTGCCAGCGCGGCCCTCCAATGGGCGTCGCCGGTCGGGGCGCGGGCGCGGAGCGCCTCGGCCACCGATTCCATCGCGTCACACATCTCATCGAGCCGCAGCCGCAGCTCACCCCCGGATTTGGAGCCCCGGTCGGTGGAAAGACCCTGGGCGGCGTACGCGAGAAAGAACTCGTACGCCCCCTCGATGGCGTCCACCCGGCGCTGCAGCTCCGCTGCCGTCCCCTTCTCCTGCGACACTTCCGTCACTCCGGACCCGCGCCTTCCCCCACGGCCCCGCGGCCGACCCCCTCAGGGGCGGCGGGCACAGGAGGCCACCGATCCGGATCGAAATGGAGGGCATAGTCCTTCCCCGTGATCCATCCCCGGACCATGGCCCAGGTGATCCACCGATTCTCGGGACGGAGCGCGAAGTAGATGTGGCCGGTGATGAGGCCGATGAGGGCGACCCCGCTCAGGCCGTGAACCAGATAGACCCACCCCCATGCGGCGTCGGAGAGGAGATAGGGATTTCGCGCCCAGAGCGGCGTGTCGATGCGGACCATCATAAGAAGGCCCGTCGCGATCACGCCCAGCGCCGCCAACGAAGCCAGATGGTGAAAGACCTTGCGGTCGGCGGGATACTTTCCGCCCCGGCCCGGCAGGATCTCCCCGAGTCCCTGCCACCCCAGGGCGTGGACCACGTGGAACAGGACGGCCGCGGTGAGAAGAAGGCCCGCCTGCCAGTGCCACTCCACCCAGGCGAATTCCCACCCCAGACCCGGCACGAAGCCCGTGACGAGGAGGGCGATCATGGCCACGGCCATGACCCAGTGGAAGGCCCGGGCCGCAGGTCCGTGGCGGAGAACTCGCGGGGGAACGGGGATCTCCGAACCGGCGTGGGCGCCTTCCGCCGCCGCACCTTTCTCAGCGCCCCCACCCTTCTCTGCTGCTCCACCTTCCTCCGCCCCTCCAGCCCTTGCGGAGCGCGCTCCGCTCCGCCGTGCCGCCCAGACTCCGTGCACCACGACGAAGGCGGCCGAAGCCAGCACGGCGAGCCATACCAGGTCCCAGGCGATTCCCACAATCACTTCCTGGCCCCACGGATTGAGGGCGGTGCGCACGACCTCCATCACCCCTCCGCTCCACGGGCGCTGCGCAGCGCCCGCCGCACCAGGTTGCGCAGAAGGGGAATCTTGTAGTCGTTGTACCTGAGCGCGCGGGCTCCGCGGATCGCCGCTCCTCCGGCCTCAGCCTCGAGCTCCGGGGTGAGGAGCTCCCCCTTCACGAGGCGCTCCACGGCGTGGAGGCGCAGGGGGTAGGGCGCCACGCCGTTGACGGCCATGCGGGCATCGGCGATGCGCTCGCCGTCCGTGCGAAAGACCGCCGCCACGCTGGCCAGGGCAAAGTCCCACGACCCCCGGTCCCGCACCTTCTCGAAGTAATGGGCCGCGCCGTTCCACCTGCGGGGGATGCGGATCTCGGTGAGGAGCTGTCCGGGCCGCAGGACCGTCATGCGCGTGATGTCCACGGCAGGCCCCACGAAGAAATCCTCGGCCTCGTGGAGGTGCTCCCGCCGACGGTCCCGCACCACCATGGTCGCGCCAAGAGCGATGAGGGCCGGTGCCGTATCGGAGGGGTTGACGGCAACGCATCGGGAGGCCCCCAGAATGCAGTGTTCACGGTTCATGGCCTGGGGCGCCGCCGCGTAGCAGGTGTTGCCCCCGGCACGGTAGCACGGCCAGCCGCTCCGGTAATACCAGCAGCGGGTATCCTGGATCACGTTCCCACCCAACGTCGCCTGATTCCGGATCTGGGGCGTGGCCACCGCTTCGGCCGCCTCCACCAGGAGGGGTAGGAATTCCCCGACGCCTGCGTCGGACGCCAACGACGTCAGGGGGGTCATGGCGCCGATACGCCATCCTTCCCCGTCGGCGCGTATCCCCTTCAGCTCCTCCACGCCCCCAAGATCCACCACCACCCGCGGACGCTTGATGCGGTCCTTGAACCAGTCGAAGGAGTCCTGTCCCCCGGCCAGGACCCACGCCTGAGATCCGTGCTCCGCCAGGAGCCCGAGAGCGTCCTCCACGCTCGCCGGCTGGAAGAGCTGGAAGGGGGCCATCATGTCGCGAATGGTTGCCATGATCGTCCTCCTATCCGACGTGTTGTTGGAGGGGCCCGTACGTCCTGCGCCCCTCCAGCTTTGCCAGGATGAGATCCGGCGTGAGGGGGGTTCTGCCCAGATACCGCCCGCCCAGGGCGTCGGCCACGGCGCACGCTACCGCGGCGGCTCCCGCGCCCACCGGCGGCTCTCCGATCCCCTTGGAGCCCACCGGCGTCTGGGGATCCGGGATGCCCACCGCATCCCACTTCAGTTCGGAAGGGATGTCCAGGATGCCCGGCGGACGCGCCGTGTACAGACGTTTGGCGAAGGGAACACCCCACTTGGGATCGAAGACCCATCGCTGCGACATGGCCATGCCCATCCCCTGAATACTCCCTCCGAAAACCTGCGCGCCCAGACTTCTGGGATGGAGCACCGTGCCGCAGTCGGTCACCCCGGTGTACTCCAGGAGGTGGATCACTCCCGTCTCCGTGTCCACCTCCACGCGGGCGAACCCCGCCACCCAGGAATAGATGGCGCCGTCCCCGCCGTAATTGTCCCTCGCCACTCCCATGAGTCCCTGTCCGGCAAGGTGTCCCGCGGCAGCCGCCGTGACGGCGTGGATGTCCTCGGGAAGCTCGTGGCCGTCAAAACGTCCGCCCAAACGGATGGCCCTGCGGGCCACCTGGCCGAGGGTCATTCCCGTGGAGGGACTGCCTCTGCGGAAGACGCGGCCGCCCTCCACCCGGTAGTCCCGGGGGCGCCCGCCCAACGCGGCGGCAGCGATGGCGCGGATCTTTTCCAGGGCGTCCTCCGCCGCGGCGCGGTTGGCCCGGGTGTGGGCATGGGTGGTCTGGCTCCCGGCCTGCACCGAACTCCACGGCAGTTGACGGCTCGTGTCCCCCCAGATGATCTCCACCTGGTCCCAGGAATAGCCCAGGACATCGGCCGCCGCACGCGCCGTATCCGCAACGGAGTGGGTGCCCAGGTTCCCGATGCCCTGGTGGACATAGAGCCGCCCGTCGGGACGAATCACCAGAAGGCCGTCGAAGCCCCGGGACCCGGCGGTGTAGGGAGAAAGGCCGATGCCCACGCCGGTGACCCGGCTCCCCCTGCGGGTCCCCGAAAGGGCCGCCTTCTCTTCCCAGCCGAAAAGACGCGCCCCCTTCTCCAGCGCCTCCCGGGCATGAACGCTGGTAAGACGCGTATCCCGCGGTCCGAAGGTCACGTCGGGGCCGGGGGCGTTGCGCAGACGCACCTGCAGCCGGTCCACACCCGCCAGGCGGGCGGCTTCGTCCAGGACGGGCTCCAGCATGGCGATGATCTGGGCCCCGCCCGGCCCCCGCTGGGCCGACTTGGGCGGAGTGTTGGTGAGGACCGGGACCGCACGGAAACGCATGTGGTCCGGCTGGTAGGTAAGGTGGGCGATCATCCCCGCCGTGTTGTAGTCTCCGGCGCCGTGAGGGCCGCTTTCCTGCACGAGATACAGATCCAGAGCCGTCACCTTCCCGTCCTTCTTCATCCCCAGGCGCACGCGTCCCTGGAAGCCCGGCCGGGCGCGGCCGATGTAGGTTTCCTCGTACCGTGTCACCCGCATCATGACCGGCCGGCCGATCTTCCTGGAAAAGAGGGCCGGAACGAGCATATGGGTGGTGCCCGCGATCTTGCTCCCGAATCCGCCGCCGCAATACTCGGCGATGAGGACCACGTCCTCGGGATCCATCTCCAGGGCGCCGGCCAGGGCCACACGGGTGCGGGCCGTACTCTGAGTGGAGGTGTGGCAGAAGAGCCGTCCATTCTGCCAGTACGCCATGGTGCTCCGGGGCTCCATGGGGTGGTGGGTCACGGACTGGTGCACGATGGTCCGGTCCACCACCACGTCGGCGGCGCCGAAGCCTTCGTCCACGTTGCCGCGGCTCCACTCCACGACCGGCTCGCCCTCTGGAAGACGGCCCTCTTCGGCTACGGCGAAGTCGGCCTCGGTCCATTTCACCCGCTTCCAGCCGTCGCGTCCCAGGAAGACGTTTCCCTCCGCCCAGGCGTCAGGTCCGCCGGGCTTGAGGGAGTCCAGGGGATCCAGGACGAAGGGAAGGGGCTCCAGGTCCACCCGGATCGCTTCCACCGCGGCCGCAGCCGTCTCCTCGTCCACGGCGGCCACCGCCAGGATGGGGGCGCCCTCGTAAAGGGGCTCGTTGGAAAGGAGGGGCTCCCTCGGCGGCTCCCGCGGAGGAACGTCGTCAGCGGTAAGGATGTCGATGACGCCGCCCATGGCCAGCGCACGGGAGGCATCGATGCGCCGCACGCGGGCGTGAGGCATGGGGCTCAGGAGAAGTTTGGCGAAGACCATTCCCTCGGCCCGAAAATCCTCGGCGTACCGCGCCCTTCCCGTGACCTTGGCCCGCAGATCCGGCGGCGAGATGTCTTTTCCGATGAGTCGTTCAACCATGGTGTTTTCTCCTGCCCTCCGTGCTCATGCCGCCGTACTCATGCCGCCGCTCCTCCACCCGGCCGCCCGGTCTGCACCGTTTCCTCCGTCGCCTGCTATACCGCATGCACCTTCTGGGAGGCCCGCATGGCGCAGTTGAGAATCTTCTCGTAATCCGCGCAGCGGCAGAGGTTGCCCGACAGGGCCCGGGCCGCTTCCGCGCGTGTAGGCGCCGGATTGGATTCCAGCATGCTCACCATGGCAAGAATGAAGCCGGGAGCACAGAAGGCGCACTGAAAGCCGCCTTCTTCAAGAACCGCCTCCTGGGCGGGGTGGAGGCGGCCTGTCTCCGGGTCCTCCAGACCTTCGATGGTGGTGACGGACCGGCCCCGGAGTTGGTGGGTGAGAAGGGAGCAGGCGTAGTGGGAAACCCCATCCACCAGGACCGTGCAGGCCCCGCACTCGGCCCGGTCGCACCCCAGCTTGGTTCCCGTGAGCCCCAGCTTGTAGCGCAGGGTCATGGCCAATGTCTCCTGGGGCAGGACGTCCACTCGCCGATCCTGTCCGTTGACCCTGAGGGTGATGAGGCGTTCCGCCGCACCCGGCAGGCCCAGAGATCCCAACAGCCCCGGGGCACGAAAGAGATAGCCGGCCGATGAGGTCACCGCCCCGGCGGCGATCACGCCCTTGATGAAGGTCCTCCGGGACAGGGTGCCGCCGGAGCCGCGAATGATCTCCACCTCGCCCATGGTGCGCGCTCCTCCACGAATGATCAGCGATGGAGCCAAAGTACGGTTCCCTCCGCCGCAGGGCGAGGGGGGCGCACCGTCATCGGGAGTCACGGTCCGCGACGGTTCGGAAGGGGCCCCTCCCTGGAAATTCCCCGAGTCCTTTGCCAGCTTCTCGGTTTGTGTGGTGGAGTGGTACCGACGCCCCCCAGCTCTGGAGGTTGGTTCACCGTGCATGGAAACGGGTTCCGCCGGAGACTGTCGTTCCTCCTCGGTCTCGCCAGCCTTCTCGGCCTCGCCGATGCCCTCGCCCGACCCGTGGCTGCGGCGGCCCAGGGCACGCCGTTGGGTCCTCTCTTCTGGGAGGAGGGAAGCCCGCTTCAGCGCATCTCCATGACTCCGGGAATGGAAATCGCCGATCCGGTCCGACCCGGGACCGTGGCGTGGGAGGTGTGGCTCGGGTACTCCAACATCTTCGAGCAGGATTCAACCCGGACCCACGTCCTCTTTCTGGATCTGGAGCGCCTCATCACCACCGCCACCCTGCGGTGGGGGGTTCGCGAGGGCTTGGAGGCGGGAGCCCGCCTGACCTTCGAATCCACCGGGCCGGGAATCCTGGATACCTTCATCTCCGAGTGGCACCAGATGCTGGGCCTGGGCAACGCCAACCGGGAGCGTTATCCCGCCTTCCGGTACGACCAGGTGCTCAAGGATGATCGGGGCAACATCCGGCTCCGCATCCCGCGCCGGACCCTGGGTCTCGAAGACGTGCGCCTCTTCGCCAAGTGGCGCATTGCCGGCGGGCCCGCCGCCGCGCGCGCCCTGAGCCTACGCGCCGTGGCCCGTATACCCACGGCACAGAACGTGGTGGGCGGGGAGCGCTCCGACCTGGCGCTCCTGGCCCTGGGAAGGACGCGCTGGGGCGCCTTTCACCTTCACGGAATGGCGGGAGTCTCCACCGTGCGCGCCTCCTCCGATCTGGCGGATATTATGAGCCCCGCTGGGTGGTACCTCACCCTGGCCCTGGAACGCCCCCTCCTGCCCTGCCTCTCGGGCGTGGTGGAGGTAGCCGCTGCCACCGCCAAGATCCGCGGGTTCAACGATCCGGAGATCGACGGCAGCCCGGTAAGCGTCCTCTTCGGCCTCGTAGGGACGGCCGGACACGGCTGGCGCTGGGAAGCCGGCTTCCAGGAGGATATCCCGGCAGACAAGCCTTCGATAGATTTCACCCTGGGGCTGGGGCTGGGACGGAGTTTTTGAATGATCGCCCACATCAGCATCCGCACCCGGGGGAAAGGGCTTTACGAAATCACGGACCAGGTGCAGGCCGCCGTCTCGGAAAGCGGTGTGCAGGAAGGGCTCTGCACCTTGATGGTCCAGCATACCTCGGCCAGCCTCACCATCCAGGAGAACGCAGACCCTTCGGCACGCCACGACCTGGAGCGGTGGCTGGACCGCCTGGTGCCAGAAGGCGACCCGGAGTTCACCCACGTCATGGAGGGACCCGACGACATGCCTTCCCACATCAAGGCGGCCCTCACCTCCACCACCCTCTCCATCCCTGTGGCGGGGGGCGCCCTGGCCCTGGGCACCTGGCAGGGGATCTACCTTTGGGAGCACCGCCGGAGGGGATCCCTCCGGCGGTGCGGTCTCCATATCGGGCCGTAGCCGCCTCCGCGCCTGCCGCGCCTCTACCGCCGCCTATCCCTCCGGCGCGGTGATGCGCGTATCCGGATCCCACGGATCCAGAGGCTCCAGGCTCAAACGCCGGAGTTGGCGGTTCACCCGCTTCAGATCCGTGTCCCATATCTCCTGGAGGCGCCCGGTGTAGTCGGCGAGCTCGTCCACCATGATCTGGAAGACCTCGTGCATCCCCTGGTTGGGGCGGCCGTCGCCCCGCTCTACCATGGAGAGGAGATTGGCCAAACGGTTGTTCACCTTGATGGGGAAGTTGAGAGGATCCTGGTTGGAGCGGTTCTTCACCTGGTAGATGTCGGCCTCCACCTGCGAGGCCCGTTCCCGCAGGCGCTCCGCCGCCCGCCGCAGCGTCTCGTCGTTGCTCCGCTTCAGACGGTCGTCAAGCTGCACCTTCATCCTCCGGATGGCGAGGACCGCCGCGTTGGCCTCATTCACCTTGTCCCGGATCTGCCGGGCGAAGGCGTACTGATCCCTCATGTCGTCCACCGAAACATCGGTGATCCATGGATTCGGGCGCACCTCCACCGCGGAGGTCCGCGTCGTCCCGTCGGCGATGAGGCGGATGGCATAGCGACCCGGCGGCACCGTGGCGCCCATGGTGCGCACACCCCAGAGAATCATCCCCGGAAAGGTGACGGCGGGATCCGTCTTCAGATCCCACTGGACGTGGTTGAGCCCCGCCTTGGTGGGGAGGGCCGGGCCCGACCATCGGTCCCGCTCCTCCGCCGAGTCCGCCGGGGCGTAGGTGCGGATCACTTCGCCGGTCTCTGCGTCGGCGATCTCCAGACGCGCCTCTTCGGGCTCCTCGGCGAACCACCACGAGAGGGTTACGCCGTTGGCGGAACGGAAGGCGGCCGGCGGATCGAAGAGGACCATGTCCTCACCGGTGGTGCCCGCTTGGAGCTGCCGCAGGGGCGCCATGTTGTCCAGAATCCAGAAACCGCGCCCGTGGGAAGCCACCGCCAGCTCATTGTGCTCCACGATGAGATCCACGATGGGGATGTCGGGCATGCCCGGGTTCAGCTCCTGCCAGTGCTGCCCGTCGTCATAGCTGATGTAGACCCCGTGCTGGGTGGCGGCGTAAAGGAGACCCGGCCGGTTCGGGTCCTCCCGCACCGCGTGGACGTACGCGTCGGGGCGGATCCCGCCCACGATCTTCGTCCAGGTTCGTCCGTAGTCGTCCGTCTTCCATATGTAGGGTGAGAAGTCGTCGAGGAGGGGGCGCCGCACCGAGACGTAGGCCTTGGCCGCGTCAAAGGCCGAGGCGTCGATCTGGCTCACCCGGCCGAAGTCGGGCATGTCCGGCGGCGTAACGTTGGTCCACGTCTTGCCGCCGTCGGTGGTCACGTGGACCAGGCCGTCGTCGGAGCCGGTCCAGATCACGTCCTCGTCCACCTTCCCCGGCCCCACCGAGAAGATGGTGGCGTAGACCTCGGGCCCGTTCATGTCCCCCGTGATGGGTCCGCCCGAGTGGCCCAGCGTGCTGGGATCGGCCCGGGTGAGGTCTCCGCTCAGCGCCGTCCAGGTGTCGCCGCCGTCGGTGGTCTTCCACAGCCGCTGGGAAGAGGTATAGAGCGTCTTGGGATCCAGGGGGGAGAAGAGGATGGGGAAGGTCCACTGCCAGCGCTCCACCATGTCGATGGCGGGCTCGCCGGAGTAGAACCAGGGATAGGGATTCACCTCCCGAGCGATCCCCAGGCGCTTGTTGTACTTGTCGATGTAGCGCCCGTTGTTGGTCCCGGAGTAGAAGATGTCCAGGTCCTTGGGATCGGGCGCGATGTAGCCCGGCTCTCCGCCGCCCACCCGGTAGGCCACGTTCATGGAGCCCTCGGTGGGGGTGCGGGGCGTCCGCCGGAAGAAGCCGCCTCCTCCACCGAAGCCGAAGCGGCTCGCATTCCACGCCATGGGCAGGCAGAGGGTGCTGTTATCCTGCTGGGACCCGCAGACGTGGAACGGCACATGGGCCGTGGTGACGACGTGATAGAACTGGGCCGTGGGAAACTCCTGGTCCGTCCATCGTCCGCCGGTGTTGAAGCTCACCGCCCCACCCCCGTCGTTGCCCACCACCAGGTGGGTGGGATCGTCGGGATCGATCCACAGATCGTGGAAGTCCCCGTGGGTCCCGTTGTTGATCACTTCGGTGGTCTTGCCCCCGTCGGTGGAACGGAAGATGGAGGTGTTTTCGATGTAGACGACGTCCTCATCCTTGGGATCGGCGAAGACGTGGGTGTAGTAGAAGGCCCGCTGGCGGATGGCGCGCCGGTCGTTGACCAGCTTCCAGGTAGCGCCGCCGTCGTCGCTGCGGAAAAGCCCGCCGTTGTCGTTCTCGAAGAGCGCATACACACGGTTCGAGTTGGCACGGGACACCGCCAGCCCGATGCGACCCACCACACCCTCCTGGGGCATCCCCGGATTGCGGGTGATCTCGGTCCACGTGTCCCCTCCATCGGTGCTCTTGAACATCCCGCTCCCCGGCCCGCCGGAGGACATGGTGTACTCCTTGCGGAAAGCCTGCCAGAGAGAAGCGTAGATCACGTCGGGGTCGTTGCGGTCGATGGCGATGTCGATGGCCCCGGTGTTGGGGTCACGGAAGAGGACCCGCTCCCAGGTGTCGCCGCCGTCGGTGCTCCGGAAGACGCCCCGCTCCTCGCTGGGCGCGCTGTACTTGCCGAACGACGCCACGTAGATGATGTCGGGGTTGGTGGGATGGATACGGATCTTGCTGATGCCGTGGGATTGGTAGAACCCCACATGCTCCCACGTCTCGCCCCCGTCCCGGCTCCGGTACACACCGTCTCCCGGCATGATATTGCCCCGGATGCACGTCTCACCGGTACCGATGAACACCAGGTCGGGATTCGTTTCGCTCACCGCCACGGCGCCCACCGAAGCCGCGGTGATCTTCCCGTCGGTGACCGGCGCCCAGTTTTCGCCGCCGTCGGTGGTCTTCCACAGCCCGCCGCCCACCGCGCCGAAATAGGCCTCCATGGGGCGGCCCCGCACCCCCGAAACGGCGATGGAGCGACCGCCCCGGTCGGGCCCCAGGTTGCGCCAGCGATACCCGGCGAGGAATGCCGAATCGAGGACGACTTCCTGGGCCAGCACGGGAAGGGGAAGGGCCAGGAGCAGAAACGCCGTCAGCACTCGGCGAACCGAGGCCCCGGTGTGTCCCAAACCGCCGGAACTGCGGCCGATGGCGGGGGACGGGATGCGCCGCGGAAAGGTGAGGGCGACAGCGGCACGACGCGGGCCGGAGAAACTCCGGCGAAGGGCGGAAACGAACATGGGACGCGTGGGCTGGACGTGAAACAGATGCCAGGCCGCCAAGGTAGCAGGGGACGCCGAACGCCGCATCCGTCCCCCTGTGTCCGCCCCGTTGGCAGTGAGGCGGGGTTTGGGTAAGGTGTGGGATGAACCTCGCCCTTTTTCTCTTCCTGGCCGCGGGTACCGTGCCCGGCCCCGCTGTCGGGGTCGCGCATGGCACGGCCGACTCCCTTCCCCGCATCTCCTGGTCTCCGGAGGAGCCGGCTCAGGGAACGCTCTTCCTCGTCCAGGTGCAGACGCCACCTGGATCCCGCCCCCTCAAGCTGGAAGGCACCGCCGGCAGGGAGGCGCTCCACTTCCGGGAGGTGGAGCCGGGACGCTACGCGTCCCTGGCGGCGGTACCGGTGGATGTCCGCGGCGGGCTCCCCGTGCGCGTCACCGCTACGCTCGCCGACGGCGCCCGGAGCGTTGTGGAGGCCGACGTCCCGGTGGGCGCAGGCGATTTCTCCTTCGAGGAACTGAAGGTGGCACCCCGCTTCGGGGCTCCTCCCGACTCGGCCATGCAGGCCCGCCTGGCCCGGGACCGGGCCCGGGCCGCCCGGGTTTCCCGGCGCGCCCACGCGACCCCGCCCCTCTGGACCGATGCCGTCGTACGGCCCCGGCCCGGACCCGTCACCAGCGGCTTCGGCAACGGCCGCACCTTCAACGGCCGGATCTCCAGCCGCCACATGGGGCTGGACCTGCGCGGCGCACCGGGAGACACGGTGGTGGCGGCGGCGCGGGGAGTGGTGGAAATGGCAGATGCCTTCGTGCTTGCGGGAAACGTGGTCTACATCAACCACGGAGGCGGCCTCCTGAGCGGTTACTTCCACCTGAGCGAGCAGCTCGTGGCGGAAGGCGATACGGTGGAAGCGGGCACACCCGTCGGACTCGTTGGCGCCACGGGGCGGGTCACCGGACCCCATCTGCACTGGGTGGTGCGCTACGGACGCACCAGTGTGGATCCCCGCAGCCTGCTGAAGGTGGCGGGAGGGCAGGGCGAGGCGGAGGCAGGCGTCAAGATCCGCTGAGCCCATTGCCGCCCCTGTCGCTTGCTGGGCCCGGTGCCTGTCCCATATTTCATGTGTCCCGGCGAAGCATAGGGAAGCCGGCAGGGAGTAGACCCATGGCGAGATCGCGGACGCATCGCCCGTCGGCGTGGCACGAAACGCGCTCCTCCGGAAGCTTGGCGCCGCCGACGACCTCCCACGCCCAGCGTCTCGTTGAGAACCACCTCGCCCGTGCGGGTGTCCGGATCGACGGCGACCAGCCCTGGGACATCCACGTGTACGACCCCCGCCTCTATCGGCGGATCCTGCGCCACGGATCTCTCGGTCTGAGCGAGAGCTTCATGGACGGTTGGTGGGATTGCGACCGCCTCGACGAACTCATCCACAGGGTCCTTAGAGCCGATCTGGAGTCCGCCGTACGCACCAGAGGCGAGGGGATCCGTACTATGATCGCCACATGGATCAACCTGCAGGCCCGGTCCAGGGCGTTCCACATTGGCCGACACCACTACGACATCGGCAACGACCTCTACAGCCGCATGCTCGACCGGCGGATGATCTACAGCTGCGGCTACTGGCGGAACGCATCCGACCTGGATGAGGCTCAGGAAGCCAAGCTCGACCTCACCTGCCGTAAACTTCACCTCGAGCCGGGGATGCGGCTGCTGGACATCGGCTGTGGGTGGGGAGGCACGGCGCGCTTCGCCGCGGAACGCTATGGGGTGAGCGTGGTCGGCATAACTGTATCCAAGCGACAGGCGACCCGGGCCCGGGAGGTGTGCAGAGGCCTGGACGTGGAGATCCGGCTGCAGGACTACCGGGACCTGACCGGAACCTTCGACCGCATCGTCTCCATCGGCATGTTCGAGCACGTGGGGGTAAAGAATTACCCCTGCTTCTTCCGGGTGGCCCGGGAGCGTCTGCGGGATGACGGGCTCTTCCTTCTCCACACCATCGGCAACCTCCGTTCCGTAAACCACACCGACCCCTGGATCGACCGCCACATCTTCCCCAATTCCATGCTTCCCTCAGCGGCCCAGATCGCCGCTGCCGTGGAGGGAAGGTTCGTTATCGAAGACTGGCACAATTTCGGCCTGGACTACGACCCCACGCTCATGGCGTGGTGGGAGAACTTCCGCCGTCACTGGCCCGAGCTCCGGGATCGCTATGACGAGCGTTTCTACCGCATGTGGAAGTTCTACCTCCTCTCCTGCGCAGGCTCGTTCCGGGCACGCAAGAACCAGGTGTGGCAGATCGTCCTCTCACCCCACGGCCTGGCCGAAACGTACGTGGCGCCGAGGTAGAAAGAAGGAGCCGGCACCCGCCGAGGCGGCGGGCGGATCCACCAGCGATGGAACGGGGGCGGGCAGTGGAGCCAGCCGGGATCGAACCGGCGACCTCCTGCTTGCAAAGCAGGCGCTCTCCCAACTGAGCTATGGCCCCAGGATAGGGCCGCAAATCTAAACCTCTGCGCCCGGCGTGTCGATCGGCGAGAAGCCTAAAACCCGAACACCACCGATGCCTGCACCCGCCAACTGCGGCCTTCGGCCATCCCCACGTAGCGGGTCGTCCAGCGCGACACCTCGAGGCCGGCGGAGAGTCCCTGGCCGAAGCTGTGCATTGCATTACTCCACACAGCCAGGTTCCGGTCTCGCCCTCCCAGGGTCAGGTCGGTGGCGTCGGGGTCGTCGATGCTGAATCCGACATGCACCCCATTCCTGCCCAGCGCCAGCGCCAGCTCGCCCCACCCGCCGGTGCTGCTCACGGCGGTGGCCACCCGGTCCGTAACCCGGATCCCCTGGGCGACCCCACCCAGGTAGTCGTCCAGGTTCGACCCCGTCCACACTTCGCCTGAAAGGGTCAGGGGGCCCAGGGGAATCCGCACATAGCCTCCCCATCCCGAGGAGGCCAGGTTCACGTTGACGCCGCCCAGTTCCTGATGAAGACCCTCATCTCCCCGATGCAGATAGGCCCCCAGGGAGAGCTCCTTATCCCCTACGGGCCAGGTGACCCGGCGAGCCCCTGGAAGGTGGGACGCCCCGCGTCGGCGCCGGCGTCCCCGGGCTCGGCGGCAATGAAATCGTCGCCGATGGTACGGGCCGCCGCACCCTGAAAAGTGAGGGTTCCTCCACTGGCCAGGGTGAAGGTCCGGGTCACACGAAACTGGGGCCGCCGGTATCCGATATTTCCAGCCCACCACGCCACCGTGTAGTTGAGGGCGGAGGGATTCAGGGGCGAAATGACATCGGAGCCCTGCCCCGCCAGGATGGACCATCCCGAGGGCCACGCGATCTCCACGTAGGCGTGGCGTACCTGCAGGCTGTTCTTGTTCTCGGCCCCTCCGCCGTAGAAGTCGGCCTCCCACCGTCCCGTCACCGAGGCGGTGCCGATGCGAGTGCGGGCGCGAAATCCCAGACGGGTCTGGCGCGCCGTCATGTTGAAGTGGCTGTGGGGCTTGAAAATATCCGCGCTGAACACCCAGCGGGCGAAGTTTCCGGCGGACACGGGCCCCTCGTCCCAGGCGGCGTCCAGCTTCACGTACCCGTACCACGCAAGCTCCGGATGGGATTCGTTCTGTGCCGCCAGGCGGGGGGCGCTCCACGCCGCTCCCGACACCAGGAGAATGAGGCACATCGCCGCACGCCCGCCTCGGGCGTGCCGCCGCCCGGCCAGCCGATTTATCGTCGACATGCTTTCACATCCCGTTCGAGATTACGAAGGGGCGCCGGCCACCTCCCCCCGGGGTTCTTCGGTGGAGGTGGGGGAGCCGCTGACTTCCTCCAGCCCCAGTTCCCTGACAGCCGCCTCACGCATACGGAACTTCTGAATCTTTCCCGTCACCGTGAGTGGGTAGTCCTCCACGAACTTCACGTACCGGGGAACCTTGAAGTGGGCCAGGTGCTCCCTGCAGAAGATACGCATGTCCTCCTCGTTCATCCTGGCGCCGCGCTTCAGGCGAATCCATGCGCAGATCTCTTCTCCGAAGCGGGGGTCGGGCACACCAAAGACCTGAGCCGTCTCCACCGCGGGGTGGGTGTAGAGGAATTCCTCGATCTCCCGGGGGTAAATGTTCTCCCCCCCGCGGATGATCATGTCCTTGATGCGTCCGGTGATGCGGTAGTATCCGTCGGCCCCGCGCACGGCGAGATCGCCGGTGCGAAGCCATCCTCCCTCGAGAATGGCTTCGGCCGTCGCCTCGGGCATGTTGTAGTAGCCCAGCATGGTGTTGTGCCCGCGGCTCTGCAGCTCCCCCTGCATTTCGCCCCCTAACACCTCGCCGTTCTCGGGATCTACGATTCGTACCTCCACTCCCGGGAGGGGACGACCCACCGTGCTTACCCGCACTTCAACGGGATCGGTGGTCAGCGTTTGGGTGATGGCGGGAGAAGCTTCCGTGAGTCCGTAGGCGATGGTCATCTCCCGGGCGCCCATGTCGTTCACGACCCGGTTCATGACTTCGATGGGACAGGGACTTCCGGCCATGATTCCGGTGCGCAGAGACGAGAGATCCCGGCCCGGGAACGTTTCATGTTCAAGCTCGGCAACGAACATGGTGGGCACGCCGTAAAGGGCGGTGGCCCGCTCAACCTCGACGCAGTCCAGCACGGCTTCGGCATCGAAGTACTCCGCCGGCACGAGCATGGTGGCACCGTGGACCAGGCAGCAGAGGATTCCGATGACCGTGCCGAAACAGTGGTAGAAGGGCACGGGCACGCACACCCGGTCGTCGGCATCCAGCCCCTGGCCGGCGCCGACGAACCAGGCGTTGAGAAGAAGGCTGCGATGGCTCAGGAGCACGCCCTTGGGAAAGCCGGTGGTACCCGAAGTGTACTGAAGATTCACCGCATCCATGGGATCGAGCTCCTCCTCCACCTCCGCCAGCACGACCGGCGAGACGTCGTCCCCCATGGCCAGAAAATCGGACCAGGCCAGCATGCCCGGAGCCGGGTCCTCGGTGAGGGCCACGATCCAGCGCAGCTCGGGTAGCTCCGAACAGTGCAGCTGCCCCAGGTGGTCCCTGCGCGTCTCGGGGCACACCTCCGCCATCATGGCGAAGTAGTCGGAGGTCTTGAAGCGGTCGATGAGGAAGAGTACCTGCGTGTCCGGCTGACGCAGGGCATAGGAAAGCTCGTGGGTCCGGTAGGCGGGATTGACCGTGACGAGGACGGCCCCGATGCGGGCGGCGCCCAGGAAGAGCAAAGGCCAGTGGGGCCAGTTGGTGGCCCACACGGCAACGTGATCTCCGGGACGCACGTCAAGAGCCAGGAGGGCCCGGGCCACGCGGTCCACCTCCCAGTCGTACTCTCCGTAGGTGAGGCGCACAGCGTGCTGGGGAAACACCAGGGCTTCGTGGTCCGGGAATCGCCGGGCCTGGCGACGGAGCACGGTACCGATCGTCAGGCCATCCACGTCAGGGATGGCGTCCATGATCATCCGTTCCGCAGGTTGCAGGACTCGAACTCCGGCGGGCCGCAGGTGGCGCGCCTTTCCTTGCCGTCCCTCCAGCGACCTCGCCCCGCCGCGCCTCCCCCCCACGTCCCGTCCGAGGCGAGGCCGTCCCGTACGGTCCTTGTGAAATCTAGTGCAACCTCCGGACAGAAAAAGTAGGGAATTTCCCCACGGGAGCCTCTCGCCCGTCCCCGGCCCCCCCCGTACATTCCGACGCGATCGGATGATATTCCGCCCCGTCCCGCACCCGGCAAGGCAGGATCCCGTGCCCAGCAATCGCGCCTACCCGTCCCCCCGTTTTCTTCTCACGCCCCTGGCCCTGGCCCTTGTCTGCGCGTGGGCAGCCCTTTTTCCCGCACGGGCCGCGGCACAGCCCCGGATCCCCATAAAGGCTCAGACCCCTACGCAGTCTCCCCGCACCGCGCCGGCCCGGCCCGTCGCTGAAGCGCCCGCAGCAGATCCTGCCGCGGCCGTGCCGACGCCCCGGGAGCACTTCGGGTTCGCCATGGGGACGGACCGGGAGCTCGCACGCTGGGATGAGATCCTGGACTACTTCAACCGGGTCGCCGAGGCCTCATCGAGGGTGCGCGTCGATACCCTGGGCCCCACCACCTTGGGCAACCCTTACGTTGTGGTTACCCTGACGGCGCCGGAAAACCTCGCCCGGCTGGCAGAAATCCGGACCGCGTCGGCCCGGATGGCAAGGGGACGCATCGCGGAAGAGGAGGCCCGCGCCCTGGCCGCGAATCTGCCGGTGACGGTAGTCATCAACCACAACATCCACTCCACCGAGATCGCCTCTTCCCAGACCAGCGTGGACATGGTCTACCGCCTGGCCGCCGCCCGGGATCCGGAGACGCTCGCAATCCTTCACAACGTGGTCACGGTGCTCATTCCCTCGGCCAACCCCGACGGGCAAATCATGGTCACGGACTGGTATCGCCGGAACGTGGGCACCGAGTGGGAAGACGCCCGCATGCCCTACCTCTATCACCACTATGCCGGGCACGACAACAACCGGGACTTCTTTCAGGGCAACCTGGTAGAGACGCGCTATTGGATGAAGGTGATGTACGGGAACGCCTTCCCGCAGCTCTACCTGGACCAGCACCAGATGGGACAGACGGGTCCGCGCATCTTCGTCCCCCCCTACCCCGACCCCATGGATCCCGACGTCCATCCCCTCGTCTGGCAGTCGGTTCGGGAGCTGGGCGGCGGCATGGCGGCGGATCTGGAGCGGGCGGGCAAGAAGGGAGTCATCACCGCGGCCATGTACCGCATCTGGGGCCAGGAGGGCGCCCTCACCGGACGGCACCACAACATTCCCGCCCTCCTCACCGAGTCGGCCAGCGCCGACATCGCCAGCCCTGTGACCATCACCCGGGAGCAGTTGGATCGGGGGGCTCGCCGCCTCGGGCCGGGGGCCCGCTACGGCTTCAACATGAGCTTTGCAGACCCGTGGTGGGGAGGAACGTGGACGCTGGGCGACATCGTGGATTACCAGACCACGGCAGCCTTTTCCTTTCTGCGTCAGGCCGCCGAAGGACGCCGCGACTTCGTTTTCGGGCGCTGGCGTATGGCGCGCGAGTCCATGGAGCGGGCCCGCCACGAAGGTCCCTTTGCCTGGGTCGTCCCCGCCGACCAGGCCGACCCGGTCCGGGCAGCGGATATGATGCGGCGCCTCGCCATGCAGGGCATCGAGGTGCATCGGGCGGAGAATGACTTTCAGGTCATCCCGGCTCACGCGGGCCCACGGCCGCAGGACGGAGATCCGGAGCACATCGCGAAGTGGGCGAGGGGCACCGACATGAACCCCGCCGACGCGGGCGGCGAGGACCCGTCCTTGCCGGACGAAGACACAAACGCCCCCGATCCGGCGCCCCGAACCATCTCCGCCGGCTCGTGGGTCGTCCTGGCGGCCCAACCCTCCTGGGCGGCGGTGGAGGATCTCCTCATGCCTCAGGCCCGGGAGGTACGCCGCGAGTGGCCGGGGGGCCCCTTCCGGCGGAGCTACGACGGGGCGGCCTACACCATGCCCCTGCAGATGGGCGTGGAGACGCTGCTCACCATGGAGCCCTTCGAGGCGGAGCTGGCGCCGGCCCCCGCGGGAAGCATCCATGCGCCGGCGCGCGCCCTCCCGTCGGCTGAGGAGTGGTACGCATTGAGCACCGCGGTGAACGAGAGCTACCGGGTGGCCAACCTCCTCCTGGCCGACGGGGTCGCCCTGCGCCGCACCAGGGACCATTTCCTGATTCCGGCGGCTTCCGCCCGGGCGGCGGCCCTGCTGCGCGAAGAAGTGCGGACGGTGGGGCTGCCGGTAACGGAGGACCCGGAGGGAACGGCAGGCGGCACCGCACCCCGGGGTGCGGCGGCGCGGGAGACGCCCGGCTCACCGATCTCCCGAGCCCGCATCGGACTCTACCAGGGGTGGGCCTCCTCCATGGACGAGGGGTGGACCCGCTTCCTCCTGGAAGAGTATGCCTTCGACGCCGCCACCCTCTCCAACGAGGACGTACGCAGCCCGGACCTTTCGGAACGGTTCGACGTCGTCATCCTCCCCTCCGAGATTCCGCTGACGCGCCTTATGGAAGGCGCCGACGAGGAGCAGGCTCCCGAAGGTTTCCGGGGTGGAATCGGTGAGGAGGGCGTGGAGAACCTGAAGCGCTTCGTTACCCGGGGCGGCACGCTGGTAACCCTGGACCGTGGCGACCAGGTGGTGCTGGAGTATTTCGGGGTGCCTGTCGAGGACGCTCTCGAGGATGCCCCCCGCGACGAACTCTTCACCCCGGCCTCCCTCTATCGAATGGAGGTGGACCGGGAACATCCCCTCTCGGCGGGGACCGACGCCCAGGTTCCGGCCAAGTGGGCCCGAGGGCGCGCCTACGCTCCCAGCGATTTTGAAGGCGAGGGCGGGCGTATCCGCACCGTGGCGCGCTGGGCGAAGGATCCCGCCTCGCTTCTCTTGAGCGGAGCCGTGGCAGGGGCCGAATACCTGGCCGGAAAGGCGGCCATCCTGGACGTGGAATATGGAGCCGGACACATCCTTATGTATGGGTTCCGGGTGCAGCACCGCGCCCAGACCGCGGGGACGTACCGGCTTCTCTTCAACGCCCTGTTTCGGGGAGCCTAGGAGCCTGTCCGAGTAATGCAGCGGGCCGCGTTGGGGACGCCACGGCCCC
>JBHHWB010000055.1:0-22070 GCA_046756305.1 Gemmatimonadota bacterium | reverse complement strand
CCTTGTCGGGTAAGTTCCGACCTGCACGAATGGCGTAACGATCTGGGCGCTGTCTCCTCCATGGGCTCGGCGAAATTGGAGTCTCGGTGAGGATACCGAGTACCCGCGACAGGACAAAAAGACCCCGTGCACCTTTACTACAACCTGCTATTGGGTCTTGGCACCGCATGTGTAGGATAGGTGGGAGGCAATGAACCAGGGCCGCCAGGTCTTGGGGAGCCGCCGGTGAAATACCACCCTTGTGATGTTGAGGCTCTAACCCAGGGGAGTGAATCCTCCCCGGGGACCGTGGCAGGCGGGTAGTTTGACTGGGGCGGTCGCCTCCCAAAGCGTAACGGAGGCGCGCAAAGGTTCCCTCAGTGCGGTCGGTAATCGCACGAAGAGCGTAAAGGCAGAAGGGAGCTTGACTGCGAGATCGACGGATCGAGCAGGTAGGAAACTAGGCCTTAGTGATCCGGCGGTTCCGAATGGAAGGGCCGTCGCTCAACGGATAAAAGGTACGCCGGGGATAACAGGCTTATCGCCCCCGAGAGTTCACATCGACGGGGCGGTTTGGCACCTCGATGTCGGCTTATCGCATCCTGGGGCTGGAGAAGGTCCCAAGGGTCGGGCTGTTCGCCCGTTAAAGCGGTACATGAGCTGGGTTCAGAACGTCGTGAGACAGTTCGGTCTGTATCCGTCGTGGGCGTTGGAGTGTTGAGGAAAGCCATCCCTAGTACGAGAGGACCGGGATGGACCGACCACTAGTGTACCGGTTGTTCCGCCAGGGGCATTGCCGGGTAGCTACGTCGGGACGGGATAACCGCTGAAAGCATCTAAGTGGGAAGCCCCTTCCAAGATGAGCACTCCCAGACCTTCGGGTCTCAGAAGGGCCGTAGGAGACGACTACGTAGATAGGCGGCAGGTGGAAGCGTGGCGACACGTGAAGCCGAGCCGTACTAATCGCCCGAGAGGCTTGACCATTTTCGCCGTCGGGCTCCACCAGAAGGGGATGGAGCGGACAGGAGGCATCCGGAAGCGGAGCGCCGCCTGCCCGCGACCCGTCCGGCCGTCGCTTCGGCCTTCGCTGGCGAAGGCACACGACGCCTGAGGCGTCTCACCCTCTCTCTACCGCTGTGACATCCGGCGGCACCCCCCGGCAGGCGCGGGACCCGGGTGCCGACGCACAAAGAACTGATGTCGGTGGTTATAGCATGGAGGCCACACCCGTTCCCATCCCGAACACGGTCGTTAAGCTCCATCGCGCGGATGGTACTGCCGGGGCCGCCCGGTGGGAGAGTACGTCGCCGCCGACTCATCTTCTCAACGCCCCAGGATCTCCCACGGTCCCGGGGCGTTGTTGTATCCGGCGGCCGCGCGTGCGGCGGGCTTGCACACTCATGATTCAATCCTCATCCTCGACCCTCCGACCATCCATCTTCCTTCCCTGCAGCTTCAAACGAGGTGCCTTCATGATCCTTTCCACGACTCCCGCCATCGAAGGGCGCCCCGCAAAGCAGTACCTGGGCATCGTCATGGGGGAGGCCATCATCGGCGCCAACATCTTCAAAGACATTTTCGCCGCGGTTCGTGACGTGGTGGGCGGCCGAGCGGGAGCCTATGAAGATGCCCTCCGCCGCGCCCGGCAGGATGCCCTGAGGGAGATGGCGAAGCAGGCTGACGACCTGGGAGCCGATGCGGTGGTCGGCGTGGACATCGACTACGAAGTCCTGGGTAAGGCCGGGAGCATGCTCATGGTCACTGCCGCCGGTACCGCCGTGAGGCTGGGATAGGCGTCCTGGCCTCCATGTCACATCCAGCTCCGGACCGCACCGCCCCCACCCGCACGGGGTACGTCACGCTTCTCGGCCGCCCCAACGCCGGCAAATCCACCCTCCTCAACAACCTGGTGGGGGAGCATCTGTCCATCGTGACTCCTAAAGCCCAGACCACCTGGCAGCGGGTCACCGGCATTCTCACGACGGACGACGCCCAGCTCGTTTTTCTCGACACCCCCGGGCTGCTGGATGCCCGCAATCTCTTTCAGCGCGCCATGCTGAGCGCGGCTCTCGAGGCACTCCAGGAAGCGGATGTGGTTCTGGCCGTGGTGGACGCCCGGCGTCTTCCCAGCCCGCGAGAGACGATGCCTCTCCATGATGCGTTTTCTGAGATCACCGCACCTATCCATTTGGCAGTCAACAAGATCGACCTTGCAGAGGCCGACGCCGTGGAGGCGTGGACACGATGGGCATCCGAAGCGGTCAACGCTCAGCCCCACGCCATTTCCGCTCTGGAGGGGAAGGGCACGGACCAGCTCCTGCAGGCCGTCATCGCTGATCTCCCCGAGGGTCCCTTCCTTTATCCTCCCGACGACGTCGCCTCCCAGCCCGTGCGGTTCTTCGTCGCCGAACTGGTGCGCGAAAGTATCTTTGAGCAGTACGAAGACGAAATCCCCTATTCGGTGTTCTGCCAGGTGGAGGAATTTCGCGAAGACCGCGACCCCCTGTACATCCAGGTGCATATCTTCGTGGAGCGTCCTTCCCAGAAGGGGATCCTCATCGGCTCCGGCGGCCGGGCCATCCGGAAGCTGGGCGTGGCCGCCCGGCAGAAGATCGAGCACTTTCTGGGCCGTTCCGTGTACCTCGATCTCTGGGTCAAGCCCCTCAAAGGATGGAGGAAGAAACGTCATCATCTCTCCCGCCTCGGCTTTCGCGTCCCTGCGGATGACGCCGCGCCCCGTGGATAGGAGGGCTCGGCGGAGCCGCCTCGTTCCGTTCCGGATCCTGTCAGCCGCAGGAACGCTCCTGGTTCTCTGCTCCCTCCTGCTGGCCTCCTTCTCTCCGGCCTGGGCTCAGGAGGAAGACGTATCTTCGACGGAAGGCGCCCTCTTTCTCCTCCTCCCGGTGGGCGCCCGGGCCGTGTCCCTGGGACGCGCCATGACGGCGCTGGAGGGGGGAGAATCCGTCTTCTGGAACCCGGCAGGCCTCGCCACACTGGCGCCGAGCCGGCTCATGCTCATCCGAGGCGATCACGCGGTGGGGGAGGCCACGAGCGTCTCCCTCCTCTCGGCGCACCCGGGCCTGGGAACGCTGGCGGCCTCCTATTTTCTCCTGGACGTAGGGGATCAGGACCTGACCGACGATCAAGGCAACGTCCTGGGTACCGTCACGGTCCGTAACCACCTGGGTGTGGTGTCGGCGGCCACCGAGCTCGTGGATGGGCTCAATGTGGGCGCCAACTTCAAGATCGTGCGTTTCCAGCTTTCCTGCCGTGGCCTGTGCCCCGACGCCGGCACCACCGCCACCACCTACGCCGTGGACGTGGGCGTGCAGTACACACCAAGTCCTGCAGCGCCGCTCCGCCTCGGCGCCATGGTGGCCCACGTGGGTCCACGTCTCCAGGTCCTGAACGCGGAACAGGCCGACCCGCTTCCTTCGCGTGTGCGCATCGCCGCCGCCTACGACGTGATCCGCGGTCTGCTGGGACGCAAAGACCTTGGGGCCTGGATCGCCGTCGAGGTTCAGGACCGGCTCCGCGAGCCCGGCTCGCTCTCCCTCTATCTTGGCTCGGAGTTCCGGGCAGGAGACGACGGGCAGCTCTTTCTCCGTGCCGGATACGTGGTCGGCGATATCGATCAGGAGGAGGGCGCCCGTGTCGGACTGGGCCTCCAGTACGAGCGCTTCGAGTTGAGCATCGCCAAGTCTCTGGCCGTCTCCACCCTCACCGGAGAGACGGAGCCGGTCCATGTGACCTTCTCCATCCTCTTCTGAGGACAGCGACATGAGACGCGGGATGCGGAGCGTTCTTCCGGCGGTCTGCGCGGCCACGGCGGTGGCGGCGTCCGCGCCTCCCATCCTCGCCCAAGCCGTGGGGTGCCGGACCGCCCGACCCGGAGCCCAGTGCGGATCGGCCGTTCCAATCCGGGCCGCCACGACGCGGGCCGTTCCACCCCAATCCGCCTCGTCTCTGGCAGACCCCTTCGCTCCGGCGGCCTCACTTCTCTTTCCGGGTGCCGGCCAATGGCGGCTGGGACAGCGCCGCGGGTGGGTGTACGCGGCGCTTGAGGCGGCGGGTTGGGTCGCCTACATCGATCGCCGGGTCAAGGCGGGGGACCTCCGGGACCGGTACCGGGATCTGGCGTGGGCGGTGGCTCGTCTGCGCACGGCCGAACGCGTGGACGGGGATTTTCGCTACTACGAGACCATGGGGCACTGGCTGCGATCCGGCGCCTTCGACCGGGACCCCGCCTTTCCCGGGATCCAGCCCGAACCCGACCCGGGGACCTTCAACGGATCCGTGTGGGCCCGGGCCCGGGGACTCTTCCTGCCCCCCGGTGTAGCAGAAGATCCCACCGATCCGCGGTACCGGAGGGCGCTGGACTATTATCGCGCCCACGCCTACGACGATTCATTTCTGTGGGACTGGAGCTCCAGCCCGGAAGCCCAGGAAGAGTTCTCCCGGCTCATCGCACGCAGCGATCAACGCTTCCGCCAGGCAACCACCGCGTTGGGCGCACTTCTGGCCAACCACCTGGTGTCGGCGGCCGACGCCTTCGTCTCCCAGCGAATGGGACTCGATCCGGATCACGGTTTTCGCATCCTCCCACCGACGCGACCCGGGGGGGTCTGGTTTCTTTCGGCCTGGATTGGAAGCCTGCCATGAGGGCAGACCGAGCTCGCCTGGAAGAGAGAATCCTCGAGGCATTGGCCGGGAGCCGCCGCGGTCCCCTGAAGCCCAAGGACCTGGCGCGTACCCTGCGCATCCCTGAGGAGGAATACCGCCGCTTCAAGCGGGCCCTCTCGGGCATGGTACGCGCGGGAAAGGTGTATCGCGTGAAGGGCAACCGCTATGCGCTTCCCCGCTCCATGGACCTTATCGTGGGCACTCTCTCCATCACCCGTAGCGGAGACGGCTTCCTTCGCCCCGAAGACGGGGGATCCGACGTCTTCATTCCCGTGGCACAGCTCGCTTCCGCCATGGACGGCGACCGGGTCGTCGTCCGTATCGAGCACCGCCCCCGGGACCGGAGTCCGGTGGGAAGGGTCATCCGTATTCTGGAACGGGCCCACGGCACGGTGGTGGGCACCCTCCACCAGGGCCGCCGCCACGCCTATGTGGTGCCTCTGGACCGGAGAGTTTCCCGCGACCTCATCATTCCCCCCGGGGATGAGGGCGACGCCGAGGACGGCGACGTCGTGGTGGCCCGTTTTATCTCCTACGGAGAGGGGGGCCGCTCGCCCCTGGGAGAAGTGGAGCGCGTCCTGGGCAAGCTGTCCGATCCCGGCGTAGACATTCTGGCGGTGGCCTACTCCTACGGGCTCGTTCTGGACTTTCCGGCCAAGGTCTTGAAGGCCGCCGAGAAAGCCGCCAAAGAGGGCCTGGACGAGGTCGGGGAGCAACGGGCGGACCGCCGGGATCTCCTGGTCTTTACCATTGACCCGGCCGACGCCAAAGACCACGACGACGCCCTCTCGGTGGAGGTGCGGGAAGGGGGGCGCTGGGAAGTGGGGGTCCACATTGCGGACGTGAGCCACTACGTGCCGGAGGGTGGAGCCGTGGACCGGGAAGCCCGCTCCAGGGGCACCAGCGTCTACCTGGCCGATCGCACCATTCCCATGCTCCCTGAACGCCTCTCCGGCGACGTGTGTTCTCTCCGCCAGGACGCGGACCGCCTTGCCGTCTCGATCTTCCTGGAGCTGGACGCAAAAGGGGCGGTGCACCGGCGACGCGTCCAACGCACCCTGATCCGCAGCCGCAGCCGCCTCGCCTACGAGGAGGTCCAGGCGGTCCTGGACGGCGAGGCTTCCGTGGGCGAGGACGTCGACAGGGCACTGCGCAGCCTGGACGACCTGGCGCGGGCGGTGCGCGCACGGAGAATGGCCCGCGGCGCCCTGGATCTCGATCTGCCGGAGGCCCGGGTCATCCTGGACGAGGACGGGTGGCCCCTGGACATCCAGAAGATCGAGCGCCTGGAGGCCCACCGCCTGGTCGAGGATTTCATGATCCTGGCCAACGAGGCCATCGCCCAGGAGAGCGCGGCGCGGGGCCTCCCGGTGCTCTACCGCGTCCACGAACGGCCGGCTCGGGAAAAGGCGGAAGAACTCGCGGAGTTCCTTTCCCGCCTGGGACACCGAATCCCCCGGAAGAAGACGCTTCGACCCCGGGACGTGCAGAGACTCCTGGAGGCGGTGCGCGGTCGTCCTGAGGAGGACCTCGTCACCGGCGTCGTCCTCCGCGCCATGAAGCGGGCGCGCTACGACCCGGAAAACCTGGGTCACTTCGGCCTCGCTTCGCGAGCCTACCTTCACTTCACATCACCGATTCGCCGGTATCCGGACCTGGTCGTGCACAGGGAAGTGGTGCGCAGCCTCGTCCACGGTGAACCTCCGCGGGAAGTGGACCCGGCTGAAATGAAACATCTGGCCGAACACCTCTCGGAGCGGGAGCAGTCGGCTGATGAAGCCGAGCGTGATTCCGTCGCTATGAAGAAGGTGGAGTTCATGGAACGCCACCTGGGAGACACCTTCGACGGTCGCATCACGGGCGTCACGGCTTTCGGATTCTTCGTTACCCTCGACGCCTATTTCGTGGACGGCCTCGTGCACGTGAACAGCCTCGAGGACGACTTCTACCATTTTCGGGAGGAGGACTTCGCTCTGGTGGGCAATCGAGGACGTAGGCGGTTCCGTCTGGGCGACCGGGTCCGGGTCCAGGTGGGTCGCGTCAACAAGGAAGACCGCCAAATCGATTTTCTGCTCGTGAAGAAGCTGCCCTCCCGGGGTTTGACACCCCCACCCGGAAAGAAGTAACCTCAGCCCTTCGGCGCATCCCCCCCGCCGCGAGGTTACATGACTTCGGACAAGATCGTTCTCTTCTACGGGCCGCACGGAACGGAACCCTCCTCGCTCGTCTCGGAATTCGGGGCGGGCAACGGTCTTTCCGTACTTGCCGTGGGCGTGCCCGAAGAGATCAAGCCCATCATCAACCGGGGGTATCCGTCCTGTCTCATCCTCCAGGCCGATGATCATCCGGAGGAGATCCTCGACGTTGTGCGGAGCGTCAAGCAGGACGCCTTCACATCCATCGTTCCGCTGGTGGTGCTCCTCGGCGGGAGCGCCGAAGATATCTCCATAGACTTCCTGGAGGCCGGCGCCGATGAGGTACTTCACCCGGACCTGTCCCGTCGGGAGCAGTCCCTGCGACTGGAACAGGTGCTGCGCCGGGCCGACCGCGACGTAAGTGTTCATCCCACGACGAGGCTCCCCGGCACGACCCACATTGCCCGGGACATGGGATACCGCCTTGCGGCCGGACAGCAGTTCGCGGTCTGCTACGCCGATCTGGATCACTTCAAGGAGTTCAACGACCGGTACGGCTATGCCTACGGCGACGGGGTCATCCGCATTCTCTCGCGGATCCTGAGAGATGTCGTGCGGGGCCTCGCCCCGGGGGGATTCGTGGGCCACATCGGTGGAGATGACTTCATCTTCAATCTTCCCCTGGAGCACCTGGAGGCCACGTGTGACGAGATCATCCGGGTCTTCGACGCCCTCATCCCGTACCAGTACACGGAAGAGGACCGTCGGGCGGGGTATTTCCTGGGAAAGGACCGCCGGGGACAGATCCACCGCATTCCCCTCATGACCCTCTCGGTGGGCGTGGTGACGAATCAGTTCCAGACCTTCGAGCACACCGGCCAGATTTCGGAGCTGGCGGCGGAGATGAAGACCTACGCCAAGACGCTGCCGGGATCGGTGTATGTGGTGGACCGCCGGCACCAGCTCGGAGCGCTGGAAACCGCGGGCGCGCACGAAGCCTCGATTCTCACCGATCCCCTCGCTATGATGGAATCACCCGACGCCTCCGCATCCACTCAACGATCCGATTAGCATCATGGTCATCAACATTTCGTGCCCGACTTGTGAGACGTCCTTCCCGGTGGATCCGGCGAAGATCCCGGAGCAGGGGGTGAACGTTCGCTGCAGCGCCTGTGGCGCCATCTTCCGGGTGGAGCGCCCGGCGGAGCCGGCTCCTGAACCTGAAGCACCCGCCTCCGCCATGTCCATGCCGGAAACGCCCCCCGCGGCCCCTGTGGAAGAGCCGGTGGCGGAGGAAGAGGAAGCGGTCACGGAGGATGTCACCTTCGAGGCGCCGGCGGAGCCCGGGCCGGCCGTGGAGGCGCCGGCCGCCGAGGAACCGATCTTCGAAGAGGCGCCGGCGGAGCCCGAACCCGCCCTCGAGGCGCCGGCCGCCGCCGAGGAGTGGGTCTTCGAAACGGAAGAAACGGTGGAGATGACCATGGAGGTGGAGTCTCCGCCGGAGCCTCAGACCGAGCCCGACACGGCGGCGTTCTTCGGGGGCGGCGCCGGGGAAACTCCCTCAGCGGGGCCGGAAGCAGCCGCCGAATCGGAAGCCCCGGCCGAGGGCGAAGCGGCGATGGGAATGGAAGCCGCGCCGGAACCGGAAGCCGCGCCGGAACCGGAAGTCGCCCCCGAACCGGCGCCTCAACCCACACAGGGCTTCACCTTCGGAAAGCGCGATCCCACCGACAAGGCGCGCCGCCTGGCCCGGGTCCTGGTGTCGGATATGATCATGTACAACCAGGAACGGCATAAGCAGGCCCTTGCCAACGGCACCCTGAGGGAAGATTTCGACGAGGAGATCGAGAAATCCTGGAAGGAATACGTGGATCAGGTGGGGGAAGAAATGGCGTCGAGCACCTCTTTCTGGACCGACGCCCTCAACGAAGTCCTGGCCGAGGGACAGGAGATCTTCTGATCTCTCTCTGTTGAAGCCGCCTCCATCCCCCGGTATATTCCCGGGGCTGGCCAGACGAGGGGCCGTCCCGGCGGACGGCCCCTCGTGCGTACGGACAAACTCATCCCGCCCCGACCCCGCAAACGCGCATGAACAGAGAGCAGCGACAGGCCCTCGACGAGCTTCGCGAAAAGCTCCACGAACTCAGGGGGTACCTTTGACCTGGATGCGCGGCAGGAGCGTCTGAAGGAACTCGACGAGGCCATGTCCAGCCCCGGCTTCTGGGACAACCAGGAGAAGGCGCGGGAGACTATCGCAGAGGCCAACCGCCTCAAGAGCTGGATCCACCCCTGGGAGGAGCTCAACCACAAGGTCGAGGAGCTCCAGGCCATGGCCGAACTCCTGGAAGAAGCCGAAGACGAGGAGCTGGCGGCCGAGTTCACACGAGAGCTGGATTCTCTCCACACGGGGATGGAGGCGCTGGAGATGCGCACCATGCTCCAGGGACCCGACGACCACCGGGAGGCCATCGTCACCGTCCACCCCGGCGCCGGCGGCCTCGAGTCCCAGGACTGGGCCGAGATGCTCATGCGCATGTACACGCGCTGGGCCGAGCGTCACGGCTTCGAGGTCAACGTCCTGGACCTGCAGCCCGGGGAAGAGGCGGGGATCAAGAGCGCCACGCTGGAGATCAAGGGAGAGAGCGCCTACGGGTACCTGAAGGCCGAGACCGGGGTGCATCGCCTGGTGCGCATCTCCCCCTTCGACGCCCAATCCCGGCGCCATACCTCCTTCGCCAGCGTCTTCGTGTACCCCCTCGTGGAGGACGACATCGAGATCGATATCGACGAAGGCGACCTGCGCATCGACACCTACCGGGCGTCGGGGGCCGGAGGACAGCACGTCAACAAGACCGATTCGGCGGTGCGCATCACCCACATTCCCACGGGCATCGTGGTGGCGTGCCAGCAGGAACGCTCCCAACACAAGAACCGCGCCACGGCCATGAAGATGCTGCGTGCCGCGTTGTACCGACACGCCCAGGAAGAGCGGGAGAAGGAGCGGGCCGCCCTGGAGGCCACCAAGACCGACATCGCGTGGGGCAACCAGATCCGTTCCTATGTGTTCCAGCCCTACACCATGGTCAACGACCACCGCACCGAGCTGAAAATGGGAGACGTCCAGAGCGTCATGGACGGCAACCTGGACCCCTTCATCGAAGCCTACCTCAAGCAGACCGCCTCGTCGGCGGCATAGCGAACTTCACGCATGGACGACCTCAACCAGGTGCTCCGCGTACGCCGGGAGAAGCTCGCGGCGCTGAAGGCGAAGGGGATGGAGCCCTTCGCCTACAACTTCCACCCCTCCGCCACCAGCGTCGAGGTCATCCGACGCTTCGAGGAAGCGGAAGCGGACGGATCCCTGGCCGAGAACGGAGACGGGGAGACGGTGCGGGTGGGGGGCCGTATCGTGAGCTGGCGAAGCCACGGGAAGACGGCCTTCGCCCACATCGAGGATGCCGCGGGGCGTATTCAACTCTACTTCCGCAAGGATGAGCTGGGCGAGGAGTCCTTCCAGCTCCTGGACCTGTTGGACCTGGGCGACTGGATCGGGATCTCGGGCCCCGTCTTCCGCACGCGCAAGGGCGAGGTCACGGTGCGCGTGGCCGAATGGACGCTCCTCACCAAATCGCTGCGTCCGCTCCCCTTCGGGAAGGTGGAGGTAGATCCCGAGACGAAGGAGCGCATCGTCCATTCCGGGTTTGCCGACACCGAGGCGCGCTACCGTCAGCGCTATGCGGATCTGGCGGTGCACCCCGAGGTCCGGGACATCTTTCGCACCCGGGCCCGCATCGTGTCCGAGACCCGCGCCTTCCTGGACGGCGAGGGGTTCCTGGAGGTGGAGACGCCGGCGCTCCAACCCCTCTACGGCGGTGCCACGGCCCGTCCCTTCGTGACCCGGCACAACGCCCTGGACCGGACCATGTACCTGCGCATCGCCGACGAGCTCTACCTCAAGCGGCTCATCGTGGGAGGGATGGACCGGGTGTACGAGATCTCCAAGGACTTCCGCAACGAGGGGATCGACCGCCTCCACAACCCCGAGTTCACCATGGCCGAATGGTATCAGGCCTTCAGCGACTACAACGACCAGATGGATTTGGTGGAGCGCCTCCTCGTCCATCTGGCGGATCAGGTGCTGGGCAGCCGCACCCTTACCTTCCAGGGCCGGGAGATCTCCCTGGAGCCTCCCTTCCGCCGCATCCGCCTCCTCGAGGCCCTCTCCGAGGCCCTCTCGGCCGATGTGCATGAGATCCCCGACGACGAGCTGCGTCGCAGGGCCGAGAGCATGGAGCTACCCGAGCTGGAAGGGGCGGGGAGGGGCAAGCTCATCGACAAACTCTTCGGTGAGCTGGTGGAGCCGGACCTGATTCAGCCTACCTTCGTGCTGGACCATCCCAGGGAGCTGTCGCCCCTGGCCAAGGTCCACCGGGAGGATCCGCGTCTCACCGAGCGCTTCGAGCTCTACATCGCCGGCATGGAGCTCTTCAACGCCTTCAGCGAGCTCAACGACCCCCTGGACCAGCGGGAGCGCTTCGAGGCCCAGATGGGCCTGCGCGCCGCCGGCGACGAGGAGGCCCAGCAGTTGGACGAGGACTTTCTGCGTGCGCTGGAGTACGGAATGCCGCCCACGGGCGGGGTGGGGATGGGCGTGGACCGTCTCGTCATGATCTTCACCGACCGCCCTTCCATCCGGGACGTGATCCTCTTCCCCATCCTCCGGGACGAGGAATGAGCGGGCCAGGGGCGGCATGAAGGGCCTGCACTGGTTCATCGCCCGCCACTACCTGGGAGCCGGACGGCGGCGGGGCCTCCTCTCCCTCATCACCTGGATCGCCCTGGGCGGCGTCACCGTGGGTGTTACGGCGCTCGTGGTGGTCATCGCCGTCATGACGGGAATGCAGGAGGACCTGCGGGCCAAAATTCTTGAATCCACACCCCACATCCTGGTCCTGGAGCAGGGCCCGAGCCTGAGGATGGAGGACTGGCGGCCCCTCCTGGACACCATCCTCTCGGTGGACGGCGTGGTGGGTGCCGCCCCCTTCGTCCTCTCTCAGGTGGCCGTGACCCGAGGCGGACAGGGGACCCGCTATACCCAGACGGCCAACCTTTACGGGATCAGCGTAGACACGGCGCGCTCCACCGCCACCGACATGGAACGCGAGATCCTGGAGGGAGTCCTGGACCTGAAGCCTCCTCCCTCGGGCCTGAACCCCATCCTCCTGGGGAGCGGGCTGGCCGACCGGATGCAGCTCTTTGAAGGCGACACCCTCGTCGTCGTGGCCTTCGAGAATCTGCGCCGGGACATCTTCGGCGGCCTCACCCCGGCCATGCGACAGTTCGAGGTGACGGGCACCTTCACCACCGGCATGTACGACTACGACATGCAGAACGTGTACACGACGCTGGAGGCGGCCCAGGATCTCCTGGGTCTCGATCCGGGAGTGGTGTCGGGAATCGGCGTGCGCACCGTGGACCCGGAAATGGCCACGCGCATCGGGGACGAGATCCAGGCGCGTCTCGGCTTTCCGTATTACGTGGAGAGCTGGATCACCACCAACCGTGCCCTCTTCAGCGCCCTCAAGCTCGAGAAGCTGGCCATGGGGCTCATCCTCTTCCTCATCGTCCTGGTGGCGGCCTTCAACATCGTCAGCACCCTGGTCATGGTGGTGGCCGATCGTACCCGGGAGATCGGCATCCTCAAAGCCATGGGAATGACCCGAGGCGGAATCCTGCGGGTGTTCATGCTCCAGGGCGCCTGGATCGGCGTGGCCGGCACCGCCGCCGGTTCGCTCCTGGGGGTGATCCTCTGCTGGATCCTGGACCGCTACGAAGTGATCCGCATTCCCCCTGACGTCTATTTCGTGGACCACCTGCCCGTTTCCCTGCAATGGACCGATCTGGCCATGATCGTGGTGGCCAGCATCGCCGTGGCGTTCTCCGCCACCATCTATCCGGCCCTGCAGGCCTCGCGCCTGGAGCCGGTGGAGGCCATCCGTCATGAATAACCCCGTCGCCGCCCACGGGCTGGTGAAACGCTTCCGGGGCGGGGATGGAAGCGTGATCACGGTTCTGGACGGCGTGGATTTCAGCCTGGACCACGGGGAAGCCGTCTCGGTGGTGGGAGCCAGCGGTGCGGGGAAGTCCACGCTGCTCCACCTTCTTGGAGCGCTGGACCGGCCCACCTCAGGAGAGATCTTTCTGGGCGGGCGGGCTGCGGCGAAGCTCGGTGACGAAGCGCTGGCGGCGGTGCGAAACCGGTACGTGGGCTTCGTCTTTCAGTTCCACCATCTCCTGCGGGAATTCACGGCGCTGGAGAACGTCATGATGCCGGCCCTTGTCGGGGGAGCGTCCCTACCCGAAGCCCGCGACCGGGCCCGGGAACTCCTCGACGCGGTGGGCGTACGTCACCGGGAAGGACACAAACCGGCCCAGCTCTCGGGCGGGGAACAGCAGCGTGTGGCGGTGGCCCGCGCCCTCGTCAACCGTCCCCTGGTGCTCCTCGCCGACGAGCCCACGGGGAACCTGGACGAGCATACGAGCGATCGTCTCCACGACCTCCTCTTCGAGTTGAAGACGGAACGAAACCTCTCCATGGTACTGGTGACCCACAACCGTGAACTCGCCTCCCGGTCCGACCGGACGCTTCTCCTGGAAGAAGGGCGGCTCCATCCGGCGCCTGCGGGGTAGGGCCATGGGTACCGGATGCGGGGAAAGGCGCCATGACCAAGAAGATCTGTGACCACTGCGGCCAGGCCGAGGCGGTAGTCCAGCTCACGCAGATCGTTAACAACGAGATGACTACCTTTCATCTGTGCAACGCGTGCGCCGCCGCCAAGGGGGTGCAGGCCGAGCCCGAGCAGGTGAACGTGCCTCTCACCGACTTCCTCGCGCAGATGGGAGAAGGCGCCCGTCCCCAGACCGGGGAGGCAGAGGACATCTGCGGCTTCTGTGGCCTCACCTTTTCCCACTTCCGGGAGATCGGCCGCCTCGGGTGTCCCCACTGCTACACGGCCTTCGAGGCCCACCTGCGGGGGCTTCTCCGGCGAATCCACGGCGGCACCCAGCACGTGGGCAAGGTCTACCTGCCCCCCGATCCCACCGCTTCCGAGATGGAAAAGCGCCTGGAAGCCCTCCGGCGCAAGCTGGAACGGGCGGTGGAAGCCGAGGATTTCGAGCGGGCGGCGGAGCTCCGCGACGAGATCCGCGCACTGGAACCGTCCTCTTAGGAACCGAGGCCCATGGACAACCTCACCGTTCCCGATCACGGGCTGAGCTGGATGGAGGCCAGCGGCGAGCACGCCGACCTCATTCTTTCCACCCGCGTGCGCCTGGCGCGGAACTTCCAGGGACACGCCTTCGGTCCACGCGCGCGCGTCAACGACCGGGAAGCGGTTCTCAAGCAGGTTCGGGAGCTTTCCCGCCAATCCCATGGCCTGGCGCGGGGAACCCTCCTCGAGTTGAGCGACGTGGATACGCGCCTGAGAAAGATCCTCCATGAGCGCCGCCTGGTCTCCAGGGAGCTCCTGGGAGACCCGGAACGGGGACCGGTGCGAGGCGCGGCCGTCCTCCTTTCCAGCCATGACCCTCTGAGCGTCATGGTCAACGAAGAGGATCACCTGCGCATCCAGAGCCTGGTCTCGGGGCTCCGCCTACGGGAAGCCTGGAGCATGGTGGACCGCCTCGACGAGGAGATGGGCCACGCCCTCCCCTTCGCCTTCCACCACGACTTCGGGTTCCTGACGAGCTGTCCCACCAACGTGGGCACGGGCCTGAGGGCCTCGGTGCTCATGCACCTACCCGGCCTGGTCCTCACCAAGGAGATCGGAAAGGTGCTCCAGGGGCTTTCCCAGGTGGGGCTCACTTTCCGCGGACTTTACGGGGAGGGCTCGGAGGTGGTGGGCAACTTCTTCCAGGTCTCCAATCAGACCACGCTCGGCAAGACGGAAGAAGACCTTGTGGACCACCTGGACCAGATCGTCCGTCAGGTGATCCGCTACGAAATGGACGCCCGCAGAGTCCTCCTCCGAGATGCCCGCTCCGTCACCGAGGACAAGATCTGGAGAGCGTACGGACTCCTGCACTACGCCCGTTCCCTCCCCTTCGAGGAGCTCATGAATCTCCTCTCGGGCGTCCGTCTGGGCGTGAGCCTGAAACTCCTCCCCGGGCTCCGTGTATACACGCTCAACAAGATCATGATCTTTACCCAGCCCGCACATCTGGAGCAGGCCGCGGGCCGAGACCTCACTCCCGCCGAAAGCGACGCCCACCGAGCCGCATTCGTCCGCCGCATACTTGCGGCGGAAGGCGACCCGGGCGAGCCTGACGAAGGGGAGAGAGGTCCGACAAATGGCGTGGACGCCTGAGCTTCCACCCGCTGAGAAGAACCATGAATTACAACTTCACCGACCGAGTTCGAAAAGTCCTGGCCATGGCCCGGGAACAGGCCATCCGCCTTCAGCACGACTATGTGGGAACCGAACACATCCTCCTGGGGCTCATCCGGGAGGGTGAGGGTGTAGCGGCCGCCGTCCTCACCAACCTCAACGTGGATCTGGAGCAGATTCATGAACGGGTCGAAGAGTCGGTGCGCAAAGGCAAGGCGACCATCGCCCTGGGCGAACTTCCCTATACCTCCCGCGCCAAGAAGGTGTTGGAGTTCGCCATGGCCGAGGCCCGGGACTTCAACCACTCCTACGTGGGAACGGAGCACCTCCTCCTCGGGCTCCTCCGCGAGGAGAAGGGGATTGCCGCCCAGGTCCTCAACTCCCTTGGGGTCACGCTGGAAGAGGCCCGGGCCGAGACCCTGAAGGTCCTGGGCTCGGACGTATCTCCGTCGGAGCCCGCGGGCATCGGCGGCGGGCAGCCCACGGCGCCCTCCAAGGCGGGAGAGAAGAAGTCCAAGACCCCGGCCCTGGATCACTTCTGCCGGGATCTCACCGAGCTGGCCCGTCAGGGGAAGCTGGACCCCACCATCGGGCGTTCCACCGAGATCGAGCGCGTGGTGGAGATCCTCTGCCGCCGCAAGAAGAACAACCCCGTCCTCATCGGTGAGCCCGGGGTGGGGAAGACGGCCATCGTGGAGGGTCTGGCCCAGCTCATCGCCCGGGACGAGGTGACCGAAGCCCTCAAGGGCTACCGGGTCCTCGCTCTGGACATGGCTGCGGTCATCGCCGGAACCAAGTACCGCGGACAGTTCGAAGAGCGGCTCAAGGCCGTGATGAACGAGATCCAGCAGAGCAAGACGGTGATCCTCTTCATCGACGAGCTCCACACGCTGGTGGGCGCCGGAGCGGCCGAGGGCGCCATCGACGCGTCCAACATGCTTAAGCCGGCACTGGCCCGGGGAGAACTCCAGTGCATCGGCGCCTCCACCCTCAACGAGTACCGCAAGTACATCGAAAAGGACGGCGCCCTGGAGCGCCGCTTCCAGCCCGTCATCGTGGATCCTCCGGCCGTGGAAGAGACGGTGGAGATCCTCAAAGGGCTGCGCACCCACTACGAGGACCACCATCGCATCGTCATCCCCGACGACGCCCTGGAGGTGGCCGCCAAGCTCTCGGACCGCTACATCACGGACCGTTTCCTCCCCGACAAGGCCATCGACGTCATCGACGAAGCCGGCGCCCGGGCGCGCATCGCGAGTCAGGTTCCGCCGCCCGAGGTGGAGGAACTCAAGGAGGAGTTGGCTGAGATTGCGCGCCTCAAAGAGGAGGCCATCGGCGACCAGGACTTCGAGCGGGCCGCCGAGCTGCGGGACCAGGAGCGGGAAATGGGCGACCGGATCCGGGAGCGTCAGGAGGAGTGGGAGGAGGAGCGCAAGCGCCATCGCCCCGAGATCTCCTCCGAGGAGGTGGCCTTCATCGTCAGCCGCTGGACGGGCATCCCGGTGACGCGTATCCGTCAGGCCGAATCGGAGCGGCTCGTCCACATGGAGGACGAACTCCACAAGCGGGTGGTGGGGCAGCACGACGCCATCCAGGCCATCAGCCGGGCGATCCGGCGGAGCCGCGCCGGGCTCAAGGATCCGCGCCGGCCCATCGGATCCTTCATCTTCTCCGGCCCCACCGGGGTGGGGAAGACGGAGCTGGCCCGGGCGCTGGCCGAGTTCCTCTTTGCAGACAAGGACGCCCTCATCCGGGTGGACATGAGCGAGTACATGGAGAAGTTCTCCGTGTCGCGTCTCATCGGAGCGCCTCCCGGGTACGTGGGCTATGAGGACTCGGGCGCCCTCACCAAGGCGGTGCGGCGCCGTCCCTACTCGGTGGTCCTCCTGGACGAGATCGAGAAAGCCCATCCCGACGTCTTCAACATCCTTCTCCAGGTTCTGGACGAAGGCCATCTGACGGACAACTACGGGCGGGTCATCGACTTCAAGAACACGGTCCTGATCATGACCTCCAACCTGGGTGCCCGGGACATTTCCAAGGGGAAGGGTCTCGGCTTCCAGGCGGCGGACCCCAAGTCCAGCTACGAGATCATGAAGGACAAGGTCCGTGCGGAGATCGAGCGGGCCTTCAACCCCGAGTTCCTGAACCGGGTGGACGACACCATCGTCTTCCACCCCCTGAACCGGGAAGAAATTGGGCAGATCGTCCACATCCTTCTCGAGGACGTGCGCGGCCGGCTGAAGGAAGAGGAGCTCACCCTCCGCCTTACCGACGACGCCCTCGAATTCCTGGTGGAGGAGGGGTACGACGAGAAATTCGGCGCCCGGCCCTTGAAACGGGCCATCCAGCGTTATCTTGAGGATCCTCTGTCGGAAAAGATCCTCACCGCCGAGTTCTCAGCCGGAGATGAGATCGAAGTGGCAGCCGCCCCTGACGGGAAGGGACTCACACTGAGAGCGGGAACGACGACGAAGACGTGACGGGATCACTCAGGACATTGATGCGAACGGGGAAGGCCCTCGCCCTGGCGGCGGCCTTCCCCGCCGTTTGGGGCTTGACCCACGCGGCCCCCCTCCACGCTCAGGCCCAGGGGCAGCGCGTGGGCCCTCAACCCGTGGACACCGTCCTGGTCGAGGGCAACAAGCGCATCCAGGAGGGGTCCATCCTCGCCCTCTTCGGAATCCAGCCCGGCGCCGAAGTCACCTACCGGGACATCCAGCGGGGGATCAAGCAGCTCCTGGCCAGCCAGCACTTTCGGGATGTGACGGTGCGGGCCCGCGGCGGCACGCCCATCACCCTGGTGGTGGAAGTGGAAGAGCAGCCCATCATGCGCCGGGTCACCATCTCCGGGCTGGAGCACGCCTCCCCCCGGGAGGTGCGGGACACGACCGGGCTGCGGGCGGGGCTTCCCTACAATCCCCAGAAGGTGGTGAACGCCAAGGCCTTCATCCGGGAAGAGCTCGCCAGGGAGGGCATCCCCTTCGTCTCCATCGAGGAGCGCATCGTTCCCCGGGACGAGGAGAATCGGGAGATCGACCTCTACCTGGACGTATCGGAAGGCCAACGCGTCACCGTCGCCCAGATGGTCTTCCTCGGCAACGAACACCTTCCCGACAAAGAGCTGCTCGGTGCCATGAGCACGAAACCGGAAGGCTTCTGGTGGTTCCGCTCCGGAGCCTTCGACCAGGACCGCTTCGCCGAAGATCTGGACCAGAACCTCCCCGCTCTCTACCGCTCCCACGGGTATCTCCACTTCGAGGTGGTCCGGGACACCCTCATCGTGGATCCCAGCACGGGGAAGGCGCGGGTGGAGATCACCGTGGACGAGGGTCCCCAGTATCGCCTGGCGGCATTCCGCATCGAGGGCAACACCCGTTTCTCCGACGAAACCCTGGAAGGCCTCTTCAAGAAGGAGGAGGGCGGTCTTCTCCGGAGCCTGGGTCTTCGCCGCGGCGGGGATGAGGCGTCGGAGGAGGACCCGGTCTTTGACGCCGAAGCCTTCAACGACGCCATCAACAGCGTGCGCGAGATGTACGCCAACGAGGGCTACCTCTACGCCCAGGTGAATCCCGTCATCCGGGAGCTCGAGCCCGAAGAGGGGCAGGAGGGCGCGCCCCCCAGGGTCGAGGCCATCTGGGACATCCAGGAAGGCAACCCCGCCATCGTCAACCGGGTGACCATCAAGGGCAACGAGTACACCTACGAGTGGGTGGTGCGGGACCGCATCTACATCCTCCCGGGGGACGTATACAGCCAGGACCGCGTTCTGCGCAGCTATCAGAGCATCTCGGGGCTCGGCTTCTTCGAGACGCCGCTCCCTCCGCCGGACATCGAGCCTCAGGAAAACGGCGACGTCAACATCACCTTCAATGTGGTGGAGAAGCAGACGGGGTCGGTGAACTTCGGCACCTCCGTGGGCGGGGGCGTGGGGCTGTCCGGCTTCATCGGCTACCAGCAGCCCAACCTTTTCGGGCAGGCCAAGGCCGGCAGCCTCCGCTGGGATTATGGTCGATACCTGAACTCCTTCGAGGCCAGTTATTCGGACCCGGCGCTGCGTCAGAGCCAGATCTCGGGAACGCTCTCCCTCTTCAACTCCCGGGACCGGTTCTTCCAGTTCGCCACGGGCCGGCGGAAGCGCCTGGGGTCGAGCGTGCGCTTCGGCATCCCGTGGCCGGGCTCTCGGGTGACGCGCCTCTTCGTCGGCTACAGCATCTCGCGCACCAAGTACCAGCAGTTCTCCGACGTGGACGACACGTCCCTCTTCGGCCGTCCTCCCGGCGTGCAGAGCCAGCTTTCCGTGGGCGTCACCCGCCAGACCCTGGACAACCCTCTCTTCCCCACGGTGGGTTCGAAGCAGAGCATCAACATCGAAACCAATGGCGGGATCCTGGGCGGGGACGGGAAGTTCACCCGCATCCTCGCGGACGGATCGTGGTGGACCCCGGTGGGGCAGGTGGGCGGGCAGGCCGGCGGAGGAACCCCGCTCCGCTTCACGCTGGGGCTGACGCTGCGGGCCGGGTGGGTCTTCGGCAACGCCGATGCCTTCCCCTTCGATCGCTTCTGGATGGGGGGCGTCCAGTTCGGCCAGCCCCTGCGCGGATACGACGAGACCTCCATCACGCCGCTGGGATATTTTCCCGAACGCACCCGGACCATCAACGACATCGACCGCCTGGGAGACGCCTTCTTCTCCCTGACCGCCGAATACCAGCTGCGCCTCAACGACCAGATTTCCCTGGGTCTCTTCTACGACGCCGGAAACGTCTGGCGTGACCCGGGGGACTTCGATCCCACCAAGCTCTTCCGCGGCGCGGGATTCGGCGTTCAGCTCGTGACGCCCTTCGGACCCATCGGCCTGGACTACGCCTACGGTTTTGACAAGACCCGGCCGGGGTGGCAGCTCCACTTCAAGATGGGACCGGGTTTCTGAGGCCCGTGTGATCCATGCGTCGCGGGAGTATCGCGCTGCCGCGCCCCCCGACCGTCCCGGCGGAGCGGCCCCGTTCCCCGGCGGGAGAAGGGACCTCCCCCCAATGGACGGACAGCCGAGAAGGCCGCATATTGATAGGCTGTACCGCGAGGGACCGGACGTGGAGGGGAACACTCGGGGCGCCGCGGCACTACGATAGGAAGACCACAGGGCCCCGGGCCGGGGTGAAGCAAAAGCGCCCTCCTGGCCCAGGGCTGACCCTACGAAACGAGGAGTAGGAAACCATGCGACGCACCCCGTTCCTGGCCCTGGCCGCGGCCACGCTCCTGGCAGCCGGTGCCGCGGAGGCGCAGACGCTCAAGATCGGATTCATCAACTCACAGCAGATCCTGGCGAACGCGCCCGGGGCCGCCGAGGCCAACAAGGCCTTCCAGGAAGATCTGGCCAAGTTCGACCAGGAAGCCCAGGCGCTTCAGGCGGAGATCACCCGCATGCAGCAGGATCTGGAGCGGCAGCAGCTCACCCTGTCGCCGGAAGCCAAACGCAACCGGGAACAGCAGCTCCAGCAGAAAGCTCAGGAAGCGCAGCAGCGCATGCAGGAGCTGGACCGGCAGGCCCAGCAGCGCCGCCAGGAGCTCGTCCAGCCCGTGATGGACAAGATCACCGCAGTCATCGAGCAGATCCGGGAGGAGGGCAACTACGCCCTGATCCTGGACGCCGCGGCGGGCGGCATCGTGTCGGCGGACCCCTCCCTGGACCTCACCGAAGAGGTGATCCGGCGCCTCCAGGCTCAGGCAGCGGCCAACCCGGGCTCCTGACCCGACGGCTCCGGCCCGCGCCCTGGATGTAACGCCATGGATCCGCACCGGGAGGGAGGAATCCCCCTGGCGGAGGCGGCCCGCCTGGTCGGCGGCGAGCTTCGCGGCGAAGCTTCCCGGCGCGTGCGCGGTGTGGCGCCCCTGGGGGAGGGCGGTCCCGGGGAGCTGGAGTTCCTGGCCTCACGAAAATACCTGAAATTCCGCCCATCCGAGGTGGCGGCTGGCGTACTCGTCCAGAAGGAACTCGCGCCCCACCTCCCCCCGGAAACGAGGGCCGTCGTGGTGGAGGATGCCTACGCGGCCCTGCGCACCCTCCTCGAAGCACTCTACCCCACCCAGCAACCCGTCGCCGGCGTTCACCCCACCGCGGTGCTGGGGCGCGGCGTCCACCTCGGGGAGGAGGTGACCATAGGGCCCTTCGCCGTCCTCGAGGACGGCGTCCGCGTCGGCGCCCGCGCCCGCATCGGCGCCCACGCGGTGGTGGGCCGCAACGCCCGCGTCGGCGCCGACTCGGTGCTGCACCCCCAGGTGGTCCTCTACCCGGGCGTGGAGATCGGCGAGCGGGTCATCCTCCACGCCGGCGCGCGCATCGGGGTGGACGGCTTTGGATGGGTCATAGAGGACGGCACGCCCCGGCGCATTCCCCATGTGGGCGGCTGCGTGGTGGGCGACGATGTGGAGATCGGCGCCAACACCACGGTGGACAGGGGCACGGTGGGACCCACCCGGATCGGGGCCCACGCCAAGCTGGACAACCTGGTGCAACTGGCCCACAACGTCCGCCTGGGTGCCCGCTCCCTCCTGGCCGCCCTGGTGGGCGTCGCCGGCTCCACCCGCGTCGGCCGCGGCGTCCTCATGGGAGGGCAGTCGGGGGCCGCCGATCACCTGGACATCGGAGACGGCGCCCGGGTCGCCGGGGCGACCAAGGTCTTTCGGGACGTACCCCCCGGCGAGGCGGTGTCGGGGAATCCGGCACGGCCCAACCGGGAGTACCTGCGCAAGCAGGCCATGCTCTCCCGCCTGCCCGCGTTGGAGCGACGCCTCTCGGATTTGGAGCGACGCCTTGGGGAAGCGGGGGGCGGGCGGCCCCCCGACGACGAGGAGGGCGACGGCTCCTAGGAGCCTGTCCGAGTAA
>JBHHWB010000054.1:0-22120 GCA_046756305.1 Gemmatimonadota bacterium | reverse complement strand
AACGGGCGCTGGCCGGGGCGGGCTGAGGCCCGCCCCGGCACACCGCCGCTCTGCCGGGTCCGGTGGGGAGAGGCGGGCCCGGCGAGGACCGCCCCCCTACTTTCCGTCCATGAAGGGGTAACGGTAGTCCGTCGGCGGTACGAAGGTCTCCTTGATGGTCCGTGCGCTCACCCACCGGAGGAGGTTGAGCGCCGAACCGGCCTTGTCGTTGGTCCCCGATCCGCGGGCTCCGCCGAAGGGCTGCTGTCCTACCACCGCTCCCGTAGGCTTGTCGTTGATGTAGAAGTTGCCCGCCGAGTCCCGCAGGGCGTCCAGCGCCTCCCGGACGGCGCTCCGATCCTGGGCGAAGACCGCCCCGGTGAGAGCGTAGGGAGAAGTGGAATCCACGAGGCGTAGAGTCTCGGACCAGTCCGCGTCCTTGTAGACGTAGACGGTGATGACGGGTCCGAAGATCTCCTCGCACATGGTCTCGTAGTCGGGCGTCTTGGCGAGAATGATGGTGGGCCGGATGAAATATCCCGTGGAGTCGTCGCACTCGCCGCCGGCGAGGATCTCCGTATCGTCCGATGCCCGGGCCCGGTCGATGTAGCCCTTGATCTTGCCGAAGGCGGCCGCGTCGATGACGGCGCCCATGAAGTTGGTGAAGTCCGTCACGTCCCCCATGGTGATGTCGTTGGTCTCGTCCACCAGGGGACCCCGGATCTCCTCCCAGAGGGATTCGGGGATGTACGCCCGGGAGGCGGCGCTGCACTTCTGGCCCTGATACTCGAAAGCGCCGCGGAGGATGGCGGTGACCAACGCCTGGGGATCGGCGCTCGGGTGGGCGACGATGAAGTCCTTTCCGCCCGTCTCTCCCACGATACGGGGGTAGGAACGGTACGTTCCCACATGCTCGCCGATGGTTTTCCAGAAGGAGTCGAAGACGGCGGTGGAACCGGTGAAATGGACCCCGCCGAAGTCGGGGTGAGAGAGGGCCTCCCGGGTGATCTGGGCCGAGTTCCCCGTGATGAAGTTGATGACTCCGGCGGGGAGACCGGCCTCCTGGAAGAGCTTGGCCAGGAAGTAGTTGGAGAAGAGGGCGGTACGGGCGGGCTTCCACACCACCGTGTTGCCCATGATGGCCGGAGATGTGGGCAGGTTTCCGCCGATGGAGGTGAAGTTGAAGGGGGTGATGGCATAGACGAACCCTTCCAGCGGCCGGTACTCGGATCGGTTCCACATCCCCGGCGCGGAGAGGGGCTGGTCCCCATAGATCTGCTCGGCGTAGTGGACGTTGAAGCGGAAGAAATCCACCAGCTCCGCGGCGGCGTCGATCTCCGCCTGGTGGGCGGTCTTGCTCTGGCCCAGCATGGTGGAGGCGTTGAGGGTCTGCCGCCAGGGTCCGGCCAGGAGGTCGGCGGCCTTGAGGAAGATGGAGGCCCGGTCCTCCCACGGGGTCCGGGACCAGGCGTCGTGGGCGTCCATGGCGGCTTCGATGGCACGCTTCACCTCTTCGGGACCGGCCTTGTGGGCTGTGGCCAGGACGTGTCCGTGGTTGTGGGGCATGACCACGTCCAGCGTGTCGCCCGTGCGCACCTCCTCACCTCCGATGATGAGCGGGATGTCCAGGCGGTTGGACGACAGCTCCTCGAGCCGGGTCTTGAGTTCCGCCCGTTCGGGCGTTCCCGGAGCGTAGGAGAGGACGGGTTCGTTGCGTGCGGGGGGAACCTTCACGTTTCCGTTCATCTGCTTGGCCTTCTCAAGTTGGCGGGCAACCCCGGGTTGTGAGGTGGTCACGACTCCTTCGTCGCCCGGGAGGCGATCCACGAAGAAGGGGGGCGGGGAACTTCCATGTTCTCCCGCCCCCCGTTACTTCCGTGCTTTCCACCGGCGTGGGCCGTGACGGCTTTACCCGAAAAATTTCACCTTGCCGAGACTCTCACGCAACCGCTTCCAGCCCCCGCTTTCGGTGGGGTGATAGCTGTAGTAGTACTGGAGGTAGTAGCTCTCGTCGGGACTGGCGGCAGAGACCTCGTTGAGCACGGCCCCGAAGACCCGCACGCCTACGCGCCGCAGCTGGTCCACGGCCCGTTCGGCGGTGCGCTGCTCCGTCTCTCCCGAGCGAAGCACCAGGACCACGCCGTCGGTGTGCACCGCCAGAATCACGGCGTCGGTGACGGCGAGGATGGGCGGCGAGTCCAGGACGATCTGATCGTAGCGTCCCTCGAACTCCTCCAGGAGGCGCGCCATGGCCTTGGTGTTGAGGAGCTCCGACGGATTGGGCGGGAAGGGCCCCGAGGGGAGGAAATCCAGATTGGGCAGGATGCTGGGCCGCACCGCTTCCCGCACTTCGGCGTCACCGATGAGGAGATTGGTGAGGCCCGGTTCCCGCAGCACGTCCAGCGTGCGGTGGAGGGAAGGACGCCGCAGGTCGGCGTCGATGAGCAGCACGCGCTGTCCCTGCTGGGCAAGCATGACAGCGAAGTTCACCGCGGTGGTGGATTTCCCTTCCGACGGACCGGGGCTGGAGAAGAGCACGGTGCGAATGGGCTCATCTTCGGTGGTCATGAACATGAGGTTCATGCGCAGGTTCCGATACGCCTCGGCGGCCGGATCCAGCGGGTCCATGGCTACGACCATGGGGATTCCCCGGCCCCCCATGGCACCGGCCTCCTCGTGGGCATCCTCCAGGCGTCGAAGCCGGGGGATGATGCCGAGCACCGGAATGCCCAGAAGCGATTCCACGTCGGAGCTGGTGCGCACCGTTCGGTCCAGATATTCCAGGAAGAAGGCGGCGCCCACTCCGAGAATGAGACCCAGAAGAGCGCCCAGGAACACGTTGATGCGTCCCCGGTTCTGGATGGGCCAGGCCCCGGTGGCCGGGTCCAGGATCTCGACGTAGGGGGAGGCGGCGGCGTAAGTAATCTGAGCTTGGTAGAGCTGGGAGAGGAGGAACTGGTAGGACTCCTCATCCAGGCTGCGTTGGGCCTCCAGCGTCTGGAGCTGGGCCTCCAGATCCGGGAACTGGCGCTGGCGCTCTCGCACCTCCTTGAGCTGTCGGCTGAGCTCGTTGAGGCGGCTTTCGACCTGGGTCAGGCTGGCGCGAGCCGCTTCGGCGAGCTGGTTGCCGAGGGTACGGATCTCGGCACGGACCGCCACCACCTGGGGGTGGCCGGGGCTTTTTCGCTCCTCGGTGAGCAGCTTGCGCTCTTCGGCCTGCCGGGCCTGAATCTTCTCGATGAGCTGGCGGACCTGGGGGCTGGTCCCTTCGGGAAGCTCAGCCTGGACGCGTACGAGGTCGGCCTGCGCCACCCCCCGCGCTTCGATGGTGCGGACGAGTTCGGCCAGGACGGATCTCTGCCGGTCCCAGGCCTCGATCTCCTCGGAGAGCCTCTCCGATTCCCGCACCAGCTGCTGCGCTTCCGCCGAAAGATTGGTGAAGGCCTGCGTCTTCTTGAATCGACGGATGGCGTCCATGGAAGCGCGTAGCATCGCTCTTGCCGAATCGAGGCGCTCGCTGATGAAGAGCATGTCAGCTTCCGCCGACTTGCGGACCCGCTCGGCCCCCTTCTCCCGCAGCGCCATGCCCGCCTGGTTCAGGGCCGCGGGGATGATATAGGGATCGGGGTGTACCAGGGTCACGTCGATGATGTTGGTGCTTTCCCGCTGGGTGGCGGAGAAGGCGAGCTCCCCGATGACCGCTTGGGTGGGGACGATCTCCAGGTCGTAGACCCGGTCCTCTCCCGGCGGCGGCTGCAGCGTGAAGCGGACGAAGCCCGCATCCAGGACGTCACCCACGGCGGCGGTGCCCAGCGTGGTGCCGTCGAGGCTGCGGAACTCCGCCCTGCGCCCGGCCGCGTCGTAGACGAGTTGGTAGCGGCCGTTGGGCGCCTCGGGGGCGACGTAGATGTCCCTGGCGATCTCGGAGCGGAGCTCGGAGGGAGGTACCCGGCGCAGGCGCATGCCCAGAGAATCCACCACCGTCGCGGCGATCGTGGAGGACTGCAGCACCTGGATCTCGGATTCGATGGGATCGACGAAGATGGCCATCCCCGATACCCTGGCTCCGGTGACCAGGCCACGCTGGCGCTCCAGGGGGTCGTTGACCTGGAGGGACATGCTTCCCTGATAGATGGTCTGCTGCCGGGAAACGGCCCAGATGGACGAAGCGGTGGTCACCGTGAAGATGACCAGCACCAGCCAGAGGCGGCGGGTAATGACCTGCCAGTAATCGGCGAGGTGGGGGGCGCCGAATAGGCGCTCCGGCTCTGCGTCCCCGTAGGGGCGGAGGGCGGGCTCGGTGCTCAAGGACAGACTCCGGCTCCGGGTATCGTCATTCGGTACTCGGGGCTCCGCACGTACCCCCTCCCCCCCGGAAGGATGCGAACCGAGCCGTGATCTGATTGCTCTTTGCACGAAAGTCGGAAAAAAAAACGTTTGGCGCAAGGGTTGTCGCCGGGGAGACCCCTTGGAATTCCGGTGTTTTCCCGTTGACCCCCATTCCGCCCTCGGGTAGATTTTTTCTCGTTTCGCGTCGTGCGCGGCGCCAATCCGGAAACCGTGAGGCGGGCTGGATATGACGGACCAGGAGAAGATCATGGAAGTCCTGGATTCCGTACGTCCGGCCATTCAGGCCGACGGGGGGGATGTGGAACTGGTGGCTTTTCACCAGGAGGACGGACTCGTCGAGGTGCGCCTCCTCGGTGTGTGCGAGACCTGTCCCATCTCCATGTTCACCCTCAGGGAAGGGATCGAACGCCGACTCAAGCACTCGGTCCCCTCGGTGCGGGAGGTCGTAGCGGTCTGACAGTCGAGTGCGGCGGGTCAGCCTGATAGGGTGGGGGTCGGGTTCCCCTGAAATTCTCATTTTCTTTTTCCCGTCGCCGGCGGCGGCGGCAACACCTGGCTGAGTTCATGAATGTTGACGAGCTGCGTCGCTCGGTGATCGGTGCCCTCCAGGGCGTTACCCATCCCGGAAACGGGGTGGATGTCGTGAAGGGCGAGCAGGTTCGCCACGTGGTCGTGGATGAAGCCGGGGGGGTGACCTTCTCCTTCTTCCTGACGCCTCAGGACCCTGGGGACCTGGTGCGCCAGGTCCGGGAGGCTGTGGAGCAGGTGGAGGGCGTCACCGACGTGAAGGTCAACGTCAAGCTTCCCCAGATGTCGCCCCAGGCTTCGGCGCCCCAGGCGCCGCCCCTCCAGCCCATGGGGAAGGTTCCCGCCCCTACGCCCCAGCCCAAGGGAGCCAACGTGCGACACGTCGTCGCCGTGAGTTCGGGCAAAGGCGGGGTGGGGAAGTCCATGGTGGCGTCGAACCTGGCGGCCGCGCTGGCGGCCAGGGGATACCGGGTGGGCCTCCTGGACGCCGACGTGTACGGGCCCAACATCCCCCTCATGTTCGGCGAGACGCGGCGCCCTCGGGTGACGGGTTCCGAGGGCCAGGAGATGATCGAGCCTCTGGAGGCACACGGGGTGAAGCTCATGAGCCTGGGCTTTCTCCTGGACAAGGAGCAGCCGGCCATCATGCGCGGCCCCCTCATCTCGGGGATCCTCAAGCAATTTCTGGAGCAGGTGGATTGGGGAGAGCTGGACATCATGGTGGTGGATATGCCGCCGGGCACGGGGGACGCTCAGCTCTCCCTGGTCCAGACCATCGACGTGGACGGAGCCGTCATGGTCACCACGCCTCAGGATGTGGCCACGGGGGACGTGCGCCGGGGCGTGAAGATGTTCGAGCGGGTCAACACGCCGGTACTGGGCATCGTGGAGAACATGAGCGGGCTTTCCTGCCCCCACTGCGGCGAGGTGGTAGACGTCTTCGGGTCCGGCGGCGGGGAGCGCCTCGCCAAGGAGATGGGGCTGGAGTTCCTGGGCCGCGTGCCCCTGGATCCTTCGGTGCGGGAGTCGGGGGATCAGGGGATGCCCACCGTGGTCACGGCGCCCGATTCCCCGGCGGGAGAGGCGCTCCGGGGCGTAGCGGAACGAGTCGAGAGCGCACTCGAGGCGGCGCCGCACTAAAAAAGCCTGTTCCAGGCCATTCGGCGGGCCGTGCAGGCCGCGCCGGTGATGCTGCGGGGCGGCTCAGCCGCTCTGCGCGCGTCTCCTCATTATTCTCCCTCGAGCCACTTGCGGTCGGCGGCGGAGAGTGCGCCCTTGCCCCGGGCGCGCTCGATGAGCTTCACCACGATCCATCCCACCAGGAGGACGGGGGCCACCTTGAAGAGAAGGAAGGTGGCCAGGCCAAAGGTCAGGGAGAAGACGAGGCCCACCACGGAAAGGACGATCCCCGCGACGATGAGCGTGATCAGTCCCACGGCGAAGAAGGTCAGGAGTGTGCCGATCATGGTGTCCTCCGGCTCCGGTCAGTTTACCCAGCGAACCTCGACGCTCCCGAAGGCCGCGTCCAGGTCGACATTCACTTTGTGCTCCGCTTCGTCCCACTCCAGGGAGTAGTACGCCTCTCCCCGCTTGATGAGACCTTCCGAGTCCAGGGACGTGAGGAAGCTGTCCTTCTGGAGGCGTACCCCGAGCCCCTCGGGAAAGATCAGCACCAGGGAGCCCAGGCCCATATTGATGGAGACGCGGGCATCTTCGGCCCACGCTCCGGTGAAGTCCAGGGTCACGCTCCCCACGCCGGCGTCCACGTCGATGCGGCGGGCCCGCAGGTTGCCCAGTTCTTTCGCCGTGAAGTCGGCGGCTCCCACCTGAAGTTCGGCACGGCGGATGCGCTCCGGGTTGGGCTGACTCACCCCCACGACGGTCTCGGAAGCTCCTGTATGCAGCTCCAGGTCCGTGAGGGACAGGCCGCCCAGCTCCACGTCGGCTTTCACGGCCCCCAACTGCAGGACGAGATCCGTGGGCACGTCGGGGGAGAGGCGCAGGTCCATGTTTCCGCCCTTGAACTTCTTTCCCAGCCCGATGGACCCGCGAACCGTCTCCACCCCTACGTCCAACCGCCCCCTACGGTATTCCACCACCGGCTCGAAGCGATCCTCGTCGTAGCGCAGCTTCACCGCGTACAGGATTCCGTCGTCCGCCGGCGCCAGGGTGAACTCGCCGGCTCCGTACTTCACCTCTACGTCCAGCTTCTCCTCTCCCGCGATCTGGCGCGAGATGTCCACCCTACGCCAGGTCTGGGCGGAAGCCCCACCGGCGAGGAGTGCTGTCGCCAGCAGTGCCTGGAGGACGGCCCGTCCCCCCCTGAGTCCTCCGATCATCCTCTTCATCATCCACCCCTCCCACCTTCGTCGTTCATTCCGCCGTGGGCGCCGGATCCGGCACCCTCTGCTGCATTCTCGTCGGACCCGACCGCTTCTTCCCAGGCCAGATCCACGTCGTGTTCCATGGGATATTCGGGTTTCCGCCCCGCCCGGGTGAGGAGGACGGCGCCGAAGCCCATCTCCACAGCCAGGAAGGTCACCACCGAGCCGAAGAAGACCAGAGTGCCTCTCAGGAAGCCTGTGAAGGGAATGACGTAAAGGGCGTCGGCAATCACATAGAACGACATGAGGGCTACGATCCCGCCCGCCATGGTGTACAGGGCGTTGGATCCGCGGATCCAGCGGGTGAAACGGGAGTCGGTCCCGGCCAGCCACGCTCCCATGTTGCGCGCCACGGCCAGATAGCCGAAGACCATGGCCGCCGCGGCCGCCAGGGGGAAGAGCGGAATCCATGCGATGAGAACCGGGATGCCCACGATGGAAACGGCAAGGGCCACCATTCCCAGGATCCAGGCCGGAAGGAGGAGAATGGTGCCCGCGATTCCCACGGCCGCCGCCCGTCCCGGCGCCTGCCGAACCGTCTCCGAAACCACGTCCAGGTTCCGCGGCGCCATGGCCACCACCGCCATCCCCACCAGACTCAGGACGAAGATGATGAGGATGTCTTCCAGGAGGCCGCCCACGGCGCGGAAAACGCCACGGAACGGACTGAAGAGGAAGGGCGTCAACCGGACGTCGGCGCCGGGTGCATTCCTGCTGAACTCCCTGCGGATCTGTTCACGAATCTCGGCCTCCACGCCGGGATCGATGCGCAGGCTCCGGTCCCGGTCGGTGAGGTCCACCACATCCCCTCGAAGGCGGCCCCCTTCGTCGTCCAGGCGGCCGTCCAGGAGGCGCACGTCCCCTCGGATCTCACCGCCCTCCCGGAGCTCCACATCGCCATCGATCATGACCACGTCGCCCCGCACGGTGCCCTCGATACGGGCGTCTCCCTGGATGACCAGAAGGGAACGGTCCACCGTCGTGCCCGCAGGCACCGTCACATCCTCCTGTACGTGGACCTCCACGTCGTCCAGGTCGCCCAGGGTCTCCTTGAGGACTCCGAGGCGGTCGGCCTGGTCCAGCAGGATGCGGAGGAGGGAGCCCTCCTCGTTTCCGGCGGCGGGCCCGGCGGAAGGGGCGATCTCGACCGCGCCTTCCTGCGCGGATTCGGCCGGGACCCGTTGGAGCGCTTCTTCCAGGTGGGCGTCGATTCGTCGGGCGAGCGCACCCTCCTCTCCCTGGAGGTTCGCCGGGGGCTCCCACGCGACCAGCGCCCCGGCCAGAGGACCGTCGTCGAGGCGGACCGCGTCGCTGAGAAGCGCCCGCCATGCGGCGTCCAGGGCGTCTCCCGCCGTGTAGCTCCCCGCCGCCTCCCCGTCGAGGAGGACGCGGCCGTTGTCCAGGGTGATCTCCAGGGTTCCGCCGTCCTGGAATTCCAGGTTCAGCTCGGCGGAATTCCGGCCCACGGAAATGGCCTTGGAGACCACCGTACGCTCCTGGGCGCTGAGCCCCGAGCCCTGGACTCCCGCCATGGGCAGCACCGCAAAGACGGCCCACAGGAGGGCCGCGACGGAAAGCGTCCGTCGTGGAACTCCCTTCCCGACGCGTGCCGGGAGGGTCCTAGGATCGAGAGTGCGCGACATCATGGTTCACCCGCTGGTGCGAGAAGAGATTTCTGTAGAGGACCCAGGCCGCCGTGGTCAGGGTCAGCGCTATGGCGAGCGCCCCCCCGGCCGCGACGGTGGGGGAGACCCCACGAACCGAATCCAGGACGGTGAAGAGCCGGAAGACTCCGGCATCGCCCACCATGGCGCCCTGGACCACGTCCCAGGTCACCCCCGCCAACCCGGCGAGCTTCCACCAGGTGAAGGCGAAAAGATCGCCCACCGTGACGGTGGGGTGGCTGAACACGGTGTAGGCCACCAGGGCAAGGATCGTAAGGGGCGCCGTGGCCACGCCGGCGGCGGCGGCCCACGCCTCCCGTGTTCCCGGCACCAAGCGGCGCGCCCAGGCCGGAACCCGCACCTCTTGCCATGGGCTCTTCGTGGGGGCGGGTGCCGCCGCCTTCGCGGGTCGGACGCGGGCCATGACCGCGTCGGCCAACCCCGCCTCCGGCGCGAAACGACCCAGGGTGTCGAGCCGGTCCATGAGCGCGCGGAGCGCTTCCACCTCGCTCCGGCATGCGGGACAGGCCTCGACGTGCCTCGCCACGCGGCGGCGCGACCCGCCGGTGATCCGCTCTTCGGCGTAGTCGTGAAGCCGTTCCGCTCCGGGGTGGGAAGGACGCTGCCGCAGCCTTCGCCATCCCAGGAAGACCGCCCGGAGGCGGGCGGCCAGGGCCGGAGTCGGCGTGGGGTCCACTTCCGCCAGGACCCGCTCGGCGAAACCGGGAGTCGGCGCATGCGCGTCCAAGGTCTCCAGGGCGCCGAACATCTCCTGCCAGACCTGGAGATCGGCGGCGCAGCGGGCGCAGGAATCCACGTGTTTCCGGACCTCGGCTTCCTCCCTTTCGGGAAGGGCTCGGTCCAGGAACGTCTGGAGCGTCTTGGCGCTCGGATGTCCGTGGATTTCCTTCCTGGTCACATTTCTGCTCCTGCTCTGGTGCTGCCTTCCCTACGGGCTGCGGCGAAACGGAGTTTCATGGGTTCGCCCCCGCTTCCGAGAGGAGCTTCTTGAGCTCGTTGCGGGCACGGTGCAGATAGGTCTTCACCGTTCCCAGGGGCAGATCCATGATCTCGGCGATGTCCTCGTAGGCATAGCCTTCCACATGGCGAAGGAGGATGACCGTCCGGTACTCCTCCCGCAAAGCGCCGATGGCCGCCTCGATCTGGCCGCCCAGCTCCCGGTTCTCCACGAAGGCGTCAGGCGCCTCGTCCTCGCTGCGCACGTCAAAGCTGGAGTCAGCGGCCTCCTCCGCGCTGGATGCGTGGGGAGAGCCGTGGATGGAGACGGTGTTCAGCTTGCGCTTGCGCAGGTAATCGATGGTGTGGTTGTTGGCGATCTTGAAGATCCAGTTGCTGAACTTATAGCTCGGTTTGTAGGAACCGATGGCGTTGAAGGCACGGATGAAGGTTTCCTGGGCCAGGTCTTCGGCCAGGGTGCGGTCGCGCACCATCCGGTAGATGAGGGAGAAGACCGGTCGCTCGTAGCGACGGAGGAGTTCCCGGTACGCTCCTTCCTTTCCGGACACGGCGAGACGCGCCAGCTCTCGGTCATCGAGGCCGGTGAGGTCGGGCCGGTCGGTAGGGTCCGGGGCCAGGGGTTCAGATCCTCGCGCGGGTGATGCGCTTCGCGTGACGATCCTTCCCGGCCATGGTGCGGTGCGGGATGTCATCGCACATCCGTACGGAGCGTTCCCGTCCCGGGTTTCGATGCTGCACGCCGCCTCCTCGCCGTGGGTCGGCCCCACCTCCGTTGAGCGTCACTCCGCCTTCGCCTAAGTTTGGGCCCCCGGGCCATCAGGGTCCTGGAATCTTACTCGTACCCCCATCCTCTGTCATGCCGAATTCCGGCGCCGACCCGGCGGCACCCAAGCTCGGTCCCGAGCGGGAGCACCAGGTTCAACGCCTTTTTTCCGAGATCGCGCCGCGCTACGACCTCCTCAACCACGTGTTGAGCATGAACGTGGATCGGCGGTGGCGTCGCAGGGCGGTGGACCGCCTCGGGTGGGAGGAGCACCCCGGCGGGCGCTACCTGGACGCCTGCGCCGGAACCTTCGACCTGGCCCTGGAGCTCTCGCGGCGCCGGGGCTTCGACGGCTCGGTCGTCGCCTCCGACTTTGCCCAGCCCATGCTGGTGGAGGGGCTGGACAAACTGCAAGGCCGGAGAGTCGCCCCCGTGTGCGGAGATACCCTGCAGCTTCCCTTTCCCGACGACACCTTCCACGGCGCCATGGTGGGTTTCGGGGTCCGCAACCTCGCCGATCTGGGTGCCGGCCTGGCCGAATTCCGTAGGGTTCTCCGCCCCGGCGGCCGGCTGGTGGTGCTGGAGTTCACCACGCCGCCCAATTCCCTGGTGCGCTGGTCGTATCTGTTCTACTTCCATCGGATCCTGCCCCTCGTGGGCCGGATCGTATCCGGCCATCCCTGGGCCTACACCTATCTGCCCGAATCCGTGAAGGAGTTCCCCGGTCCCGGCGATCTGCAGCGAGAGTTCGATCGAGCGGGATTCGGGAACACCGGTTACCGCCTCCTTACTCTGGGAATCGCCGCCCTTCACTGGGGAGAGAAGAGGTAGGCTCCAGAAACGTCACGGGACCGAGGGCCTCGAGGCCTTTGACGTCCATGCGCTCCGGATCCCCCACCACCAGCACGGTCATGGCTTCGGGGTGGAGCCAGCGGCGGAGAACGGAGAACACCGAGTCCGCCGTCACGCGCTCCACTCCCTCCACGAAGCGCTCCAGCCAGTCCGTGGGGAGGTCGGAGAGCTCGTAGAACATGCGTCGGGCGACGATCTGGGCAGGTGTCTCGAAGTTGAATACGAATCCGTTGACGATGCGGTCCACCGCGGTGCCCACCTCCTCTTCGGTGGGGGGCTCGGTGCGCGCTTCCTCCAGAATTTCCAGAACCAGGCGCAGGGCGTCCACCGTCCGCTCGGGGCGGGTGCGAGTAACGGCGCCCACGATCCCGTCGAAGCGGCGCGGCGTGGTCCACAGCGACGACGCCGAATAGGCGTAGCCCGCCTCGGTGCGCACCCGGGCGAGGAGACGGCTGGAGAAGCCGCCGCCGCCCAGAATGGCGTTGGCGATCTGGGCGTTGAAATACTCGGGATCGTCGGAAAGGCGCACGCCCGTGGGATGCGCCAGGACGATGACGCTCTGGGCGATGCTCTTGGGGATCACAAAGATCCCCGGCTCCCGGCGGATGTGCGGGAGGGGAGGAGGAGGAAGTGCCTCTGCGCAGGCGGGCCAATCGGCCAGGACGGGAGCCAGGAGGGCCCGGAGCCGTTCCCAGGTCACATCCCCCGTAACGCCCAGGACCATGTTGTCCCGGCAGAGGATCCTGCTGTGGAGCTCCTGCAGGACTCCGCGGTTCAGGCGGGAGGGATCCAGGTCCCGGGCGGTGAGCTCCCATCCGATGGGATGGTCGCCGTAGAGGAGCCGGTTGAACTCGGTGAAGGCCAGGCGGGCCGGGTCGTCGGCGCGGCGGCGCACATCCTCCAGACGGGCGCCCCGCCAGACTTCGATCTGGGAGGAGTCGAAGCGCGGTTCGCGGAGCATCTCCACCCAGAGATCGAGTCCCGTCTCCAGGTGCTCGGTAAGGGTGTTGAGCCCGGCAGAAATACCTTCCCCGGCCGTGCCGAAGGACGTTTGCAGGGCGTAGAACTCGAGTCGCACGTCCACTGAATCCGGGGGGAGATGTCGCGTCCCGCCATAGCGGAGAAGGCCCGGCAGCGCCATGGCGGCGGCGTAGCGCTGCCGTCCGAAGCGGGCGTACCCGCCCCGGAAGCCGGCGCGGATATCCACCAGGGGGAGGGTGTGATCCTCCAGGAAGAGGACGGTCACGCCATGGAGCCGGTGGCGCTCCGGCTCCGGCGGGCGAAAGACGAGAGGAGGGGTGGCGATGCCCTCCAGTGCGGCGCGTCCCGCCGGGACCGTGTCCGCGGTCGCCGGGACGGTGCCCGTCGGGCCCGGGGGACGGGCGGCCTGGGCGCAGGCCGGCCCGGCCGGCAGGGCCAGGGCGGCCAGAACCGCCAGAGCCCACAGCGCCGCGGACGGGCGTCGGGGGCGCAGCGGGCGCCCCCTCACGAACCCTCTCCCCGGCCCAGCACCGCCACGGTGCGGTTTTCGGGAGTGAAGTAGGCCCGCACCACCCGGCGGATGTCCTCGGGCGTCACCGCCGCGAGGCGGGCCGTGAGGCGAAAGGTCCTGCGCCAGTCTCCGAAGAGAGCCTCCGACTCGGAGAGCTGGAACGCCAGCCCCAGGTTGGACTGGAGCCGGCGCACCGATCCCGCCCGCAAGCGGTTGCGCACTCGCTCCAGCTCAGCGGAGGTGGGACCGTCCCGCGCGAGGCGCTCCAACTCCTCGTATACGGCCGCTTCCACGTCGGCCGGAGTGTGGGGAGACCGGGGCGTAGCATCGATGGAGAAAAGTCGGGGGAAGAGGCTTCCCGGTTCCACCGAGCTGAACACGCCGGTGGCCAGGCGATCTCCCGTCACCAGGCGGCGGTGAAGACGGGAAGTTCTTCCCCCGGTGAGGAGGGTGGTGAGGACGGCCAAGGCGGGGGCGTCCTCGTGGAAGAGGTCCGGGACGTGCCAGCCCATGCGCAGCTGAGGCTCGGCGTCCCATTCGATGCGGATACGGCGTTCCCCGCGCTGCCTCGGTTCCACGGCCAGGACCGGAGGTGGGGTCTCTCCCGGGTCCAGCGGGGCGAAGTACCGCTTCGCCAGCGCCAGGACGGCGTCGGGATCCACGTCGCCCACAAGGGTGACCACGGCGTTGGCGGCTCCGTAGAACTTCCGGTAGTACGATGCCACGTCCCGCCGGGTCAGGTTCTGCAGGTCCGACATGTACCCCACCACCGGCACCCCGTACGGGTGCATGGTGAAGGCGGTGGCCAGGTGGTTCTCGTAAAGAAAGCCGCCCGGCGAAGCCTCGATGCGCATACGCCGTTCCTCCATGACCACGTCCCGCTCGGTGTAGAACTCGCGGAAGACGGGGTGCGCCATGCGGTCCGCCTCCAGGGCGAACCAGAGTTCCAGCCGGTTGGCCGGCAGCTCCACGAAGTAGTGGGTGGATTCGTTGGAGGTGGTGGCGTTGAGCCCTCGGGCTCCTGCACGCGTGAGGATGCGGTCGAATTCGTTGGGCACAACGTAGGCGCGGGCCGAATCCTCCAGGGCGCGGATGCGCTCGGGGAGGCGCAGGATATTCGTCGAGTCCCTCGCGGCCCGGGCCAGGAGAAGGGTGTCCTGGACCGCGTCCATGGCGGCGAAAAGGGGGCGCTCCGCGTCGTGGTCGCGCGTCCCGATGGTCGTGGTGCCCTTGAAGAGCATGTGCTCCAGGAGATGGGCAGTGCCCGTGGTGCCCAGGTGTTCGTGGATGCCTCCCACAGCGAAGCGCACGACAAAGGAGACGATGGGCGCACCGGGGCGGGGAAGGATGAGGATCCGCATCCCGTTCGCCAGCGTGGCCTTCACCACCGGAAGAGCCACGCCGGGGGCTTCCTGGGCGCGGCGGAGTCCCGACGAGGCTGCGGGCGCTGGGCCGGGGTCCGGTGCCCGCGGCCTGCCCTGACCGGGCAGAGGCGTCAGCCCCGGTCCGGCCAGGACCATCCAGGCCAGGATCACGAGGACCCGGACCGGAACCCGTGCGGCCACCTTCACGTCCCTTCCCCCCGGACCGAAGGCATCGGCTGGCAGGCGGGGCAGAAGAACGCCGACCGTCCCCCGAAGGAGATGCGCTCCACGGGGGTCGTGCAGGAGGAGCAGGGAAGGCCCTCGCGGCCATAGACACGCAGGTGCCGGGCGAATCCACCGGGCTCCCCCAGTGCATTGCGGTAATCGCGAATGGTGGTGCCTCCCCGGTGGATGGCTTCCCGGAGGACCTTCCTCAGGCTCGTCAGGAGGAGGGCCGCCTCTTGCGGATCCGCCGACCGGGCCCGACGGCGTGGATGGAGCCGGCTCAGAAAAAGCGCTTCGTTGGCGTAGATGTTTCCCACGCCTGCAATACGCTTCTGGTCCAGAAGCCATGACCGAAGGGGCGCTCGGGACCTTGCCAGCCGGGCATGAAAATCGGCCCCGGTGAGATCGGGGTCGAGAGGCTCGGGCCCCATACGGCTGGAGCGCTCTTCCCAGGCTGCTCGGGAGAGGCACTCCACGCTTCCGAAACGGCGGGTGTCGTCAAAGACAAGATCCAAGTTCCCATCCAGTTGGAAGACGACGGCCGGATGAGTAGGGCGGGGGTCGGCGAGGTCTGGTGCGGCGCCGCCCGCCCCCGGCTTCCTCCGGAGAAGGGGCAGGAGCGTCCCCGTCATCCCCAGGTTCACGACAAGGATCCGGTCGCCGTCCAGAAGGAGCAGGACGTTCTTTCCTCTCCGCCCCACCTCCGTGATGGTACGCCCCCGCACGGCGGCGCCGAAGCTCCGCGGCGGAGCCCGGAGGACGTCGGGGTGAGGGATGCGCACCCCCGCGATCTTTGCGCCCTGGATCGCGGGGCGCAGGCCCCGAACCAGCGTCTCGGCTTCAGGGAGCTCGGGCACCGGAGCCTCAGGCCGGAGCGTCGGTGTGGGCGCCCTGGCCCATTTCGCCACCCCCGCCCGAGGCGCTCCGGGTCCGCTCCCTCCAGGCGATGTCCCGGCGGAAGAAGGCCCCCTCGAAGCGGATGGAGGCTGCGGCCTCCCGGCTCCGGTCCGCTGCCTCGGCCACCGTGTCTCCGGTGGCGGTGACGGCCAGGACTCTTCCGCCGGACGTGACCAGCCGTCCCCGATCCAGCCGGGTACCGGCGTGGAAGACGTGGATCCCCTCCGACTCCAGGTCGGCAGGGATCTCGATAGGCTTCCCCTTCTCATACGGCCCGGGATAGCCCCGGGAGGCGACCACCGTGGTCACGGCGGCGCCGGGGCTGAAACGCGCCTCGTTGCCGCGCAGGGATCCGCCCCCGGCCACCGTCGTCAGGAGATCCAGGAGGGAGGACTCCATGAGGGGGAGCACTGCCTGGGTCTCCGGGTCTCCGAAGCGGCAGTTGAACTCCACCACCTTGGGCCCCTCGGCGGTGAGCATGAGGCCGCCGTAGAGAAGTCCGCGGAAGGGAGCCCCCCCCTCGGCCAGCGTCCTCAGTGTGGGGAGGAAGATCCGGCTGTGGGCTTCCTCGAGAAGGCCCGCGGTGGCCAGGGAGACGGGAGCGTAGGCGCCCATTCCTCCGGTGTTGGGGCCCGTGTCACCTTCGCCCACCCGCTTGTGGTCCTGGGAGGGGAGGAGAAAGACGGCGTGTTCCCCGTCGCAGATGGCGAAAACCGAGAGCTCCTCTCCCTCCATGAACTCCTCGATGACCACCTCCCGACCCGCCTCTCCGAAGGTTCCGCCCTCCATCATCTCGCCTACCGCGGCTACGGCTTCTTCCACCCTCTCACAGACCACGGCGCCCTTGCCCGCCGCCAGCCCCGAGGCCTTCACCACCACCGGCGCACCGACTTCCCGTAGATACGCCCTGGCCACATCCACGTCGTTGAAAGTGCGGTAGGCTGCGGTGGGTACGCCCGCCTTCTTCATGAGGTCCTTGGCGAAGGCCTTGGACGCTTCGATCCGTGCTGCTTCCCGGGTGGGCCCGAAGACAGGAAGGCCGCGGGCCTGGAAGGCGTCGGCGATTCCTGCGGCCAGCGGCGCCTCGGGCCCCACCACGGTGAGATCGACCCGGTTGTCGGCGGCCCACTCCGCCAGGGCTTCCACCTCGGTTGGGGCCAGGTCCACCGGGATACACAGGGGCGCCATGCCGCCGTTGGGACGGGTGGCGTAGAAGGTGGCTCCCGGGTCGTCCCGGCGGAGCTTCCAGAGGAGGGCGTGTTCGCGCCCTCCATGGCCTACGATGAGAATGCGCATGGGGCCAACATAATGAAAAAACCCGGCGGAGGAACGAGGCGTCCCCCACCGGGCTCACGACTCGCGGGAAGGGCGCCTCCGCGCCCCTCCGCCATCCGCTTCAGCGCCCGAAGGACCCCATGAACTGTTCGCCCATCTTACGGGCCGCTTCCGCCATGGTGTCCAGGAAATCCTTTGCGCCCTCGGCGTAGGCCTGGGCGGCCTCCTGCAGGTCCGACTGGTATGCGGGATCGGGTTCACCGCGTCGCGGATATTCGCCGCGGAGGATCCGGTCGTAGTCGCCGGCCTCGATCCAGGTACGGAGCTCGCTCACGCGCAGGACCCAGAAGGGATGGGTGGAGCCGATGAGATTCAGGATCTTGAAGACCTGATCGGCCACATCGCCGCCTTCCCGGTATTCTTCGGCCTGGACGATGAACTCCTGCAGATTCGTTTCAGAATCGTCGCCGCCGCCGGCCATCTTCAGCATGGTGCGCAGCACCACCTCGGGGTCCTGAACCGCCAGGAGTCCCGCCCGGTCGCAGGAGAGCTCGCTCTTTCGCGACCACTCCAGCAGCCCCACCAGCACCGCCCTGGCCGCGATCCCCACGATGGGAAATCCCATGGTGGCGAGCTGCAGGAGGAGGTAGGTCATGGTCCGGTAGAGGACGTGGTCGCTGAGGATGTGCCCCAGCTCATGACCCATGATGTAGGAAAGCTGATCGTCGTTGAGGAGGGCGACGGTTCCCGAATTGAGGATGATGAACGGCTCGTTCATCCCGTAGGCCCCGGCGTTGACGATAGGGGTCTGGGAGATGAACAGGGGATACTCATCGGGCGCGTCCATGGTCTCCAGGACGTCCCGGTACAGCGCATGGATGTGCCCGAACTGGTTGGGGCTCACCCGCACGGCGTTGGCCTGAAAGGCGAGGCGCACCGGCTTTTCCCCGAAAAAGCCGAAGAGCTTCTTCAGCACCTCGTCGAAGACCGGGATTCTGCGCAGCGCCTGCAGCGCAGCCCGGTCCGCCGGGTGCTCCCAGCTTCGCGGTGCGATGTCGGTGAGGATCCTCCGGGCGCGGGCCGCGTCCTCGGGGCCGTCCTGGCGCCCACCCATCTCGTCACCTTCCCCGCGGTTCTCTCCGGGGCCTTCTGCCTTCCGATCCTGATCAGGGCCTTCGTCGCTCATAGCTCACATCCTCCTGGGGACGACCCGGGAAATCCTCGATGTTCTCTCCTACGCGCCTTCACGCGCGGGGGTTTCAGCGCGCCCCCAGCACCCGCTCCAGATCCTCCAGGAGGTCGGCTTCGTCCTCGATCCCCACGCTCAGACGCACCAGCCCCGGGGTGACGCCCATGGCCCGGCGCCTGTCCTCAGGGACGGAGGCGTGGGTCATGAGAGCCGGCACGCTGATGAGAGACTCCACCCCGCCCAGACTCTCGGCCAGGGCGAAGATGCGGGTGTGCTCGGTCAGCGCCCGGGCCCGCTCCAACGTCTTCACATCCACCGACACCATCCCGGTGAAGCCATCCATCTGGCTCGCGGCGAGCGCATGCTGGGGATGGGAGGGGAGCCCCGGGTAGAGAACCCGGTCCACGGCCGGGTGTCCCTCCAGATAGCGGGCGACCGCCATTCCGTTGGCGTTGTGCCGCTCCATGCGCACGTGCAGGGTCTTCAGGCCTCGCAGGGTGAGCCAGCAGTCCATGGGGCCGGGGACGGCTCCCGTGGATTTACGCAGGAACATGAGCTCGTCGTAGAGGGTCTCGTCCCGCACCGCCACCAGGCCGCCGATGACGTCGGAGTGGCCGTTCATGTACTTGGTGGAGGAGTGGACCACGAAGTCGGCCCCCAGCTCCAGGGGACGCTGGTTGAAGGGCGACGCGAAGGTGTTGTCCACCATGAGGAGCGCCCCCCCGTCGTGGGCGATTTCGGCCGCCCTGCGGATGTCGCAGATGCGCATCATGGGGTTGGTGGGCGTCTCCACATGCACCAGGCGCGTCTCGGGCCGCATGGCTGCGGAGATGGCGTCGGGGTCCCGGGCGTCCACATAGGTGAACTCGATGCCCAGGCGGGAGAGGACGTGGTTGAACATGCGGGTCGTGCCGCCGTAGGTGTTCTCCTCGCTCACCACGTGGACCCCGGCGGAGAGGCGCTTGAGGACTGCCTCGATGGCCGCCAGGCCCGAGGCGAAGGCCACGGCGTGACTCCCCGATTCCAGAGCGGCCACGTTGGCTTCCAGCGCTTCCCGGGTCGGGTTGGCGGTGCGCCCGTAGTCGTAGTGCCCGTGGGGCTTCCCCACCTCGGGCTGCACGTAGGTGGAGGTCTGGAAGATGGGCGTCATGATGGCGCCGGTGACCGGCTCGGGCTCCACGCCGGCGTGGATGGCCCGGGTCCCGAAGCCCGGCTTCGGTTCCCGGGGAGGGGCCTGCTTGCTCATGTCTTTCGTTCCGGAGATGGGGTCGGGAGGTGGCAGGCCCGGCAGGAGCCCGCTGAAATGCCGCGGCGCAATCTATCCACGGATCGGGGGAGGGGGCCAGCGCGCCGCATCGAGAGGATGACGACCCGACGGGTATGTGATGCCAGCACCGGAATCTGAGCCCGAGCCGAAATGTGCATCCCTCGGAGGTCCATGACGGGATGCCCGTCCGGCGGGATTCGTGCCCCCGGCCTACGCCTTTGGATTACAACTGGACTTTTCCGGGGTCACGCCTTAATTAGGTGGAATGAGCCGTTGCGCATAGTCTGGAGATGTGCTGTGGGCGTGCCGGAAGAAAAGCCTGTCCCCCTCGAATCGCATGATCCGGTTGCGGTGTTCTGCAAGCCGGGCCCGCTCGCAAAGCGGGTCGTCGAGGCGCTGGGGCCGGTGCCCGTTGATGCATTCACGGAGCCCGAAATCTTCTCGCAACGTCTCGCAGACAGTGGCGTAGGGATAGTCGTGTGGGACGATCAGGGGGATTGGAAGAATGTTCTCCCTGGCGGCGGGAGCTCCGGAATCTATGAACGCCTCGTTCTGGTCGCGCCCGTATCCGCGCTATCGTTGGGGTTAACCTCAAGAACCGGCTTTCCAAGAGTGGTCTGGAGCTCAGAGTTAGAGGAGACGCTCCGCTCCGTGATTCTCGGAATGGTTCTCGGGCGAATCTGGCCGGAACTGAAGAAACGGTTAAGAACGGACCAACTTCAAGCCGGGCCCATCGCCGCGATCCTGGAGGTCATGGTGGATGCCAAACCGCCCTGTCGAACCGTGAAGGGGCTCGGGGTACCCGCCACCAGAATTACGAGTCCTTCATGGGGGGTGACGGCGAGGCGCTTAGCATTCTCAGTGTACGCGCTGCCTGCCATCGCTGAAGCCAGCGGTTACTCTCTCCCGCAATTGGAACGGTGTGGCCTGGCGTCGCTCGTCACTGATTACGCGCGGTGGCTGAAGGCTGGTGTTGTCGAAATTCCTGGTGCGGATTGATGGGATTGCTTCTAGGCAGCGGAAACATAGAAGCGTAATATGGGCTTGTTGGTCCGAATCCGGCTTTTCCGTTCATCCGGGAGGTGTGGAATGAAAGAAGTAGTCAGGAGAGTCGTAAGACCCGTTGTGATCCTCGTGGCGGCCTTCAGCATCGGATTTGTGGCTTCCTACGCAGCGTTGCCCAGCGGTGCCGGAGCACAGGAGGCCTGCCCCCACCAGGGTTGCTATTACCAATATGATTACGATGAACCGACGAATTCGCAGTACATATGCGTGTTCGCGGCAGGAAGCGAATGTGGACTGCTGTCAAAATATCAATGCTCGACGTCCACATGTAAGACAATTCTGAAGTAGATTCGACCTGGTGTTGCATGACCGCTTCCTCTTAGCCGTAGGCTTTCTCCTGGCGAGCACGGCACCCGCCATTGCCGGGGCCCAGGAGATCCGGGGGCTGGTCTTCGATCAGGCCTCGTCGGCGCCGGTTCCCGGCGCGGAGGTGATCGTCCTTTCCGGGGACTGGAAGCCTGTGGCCCGGGACACCGCCGACGCCCGGGGCCGCTTCACGTTGGGCGGTATAGAACAGGGCACCTACACCCTGGTGGCCCGTGCGGCGGGGATGGTGGCCAGCGCCCCCACCGAGGTGGTGCTGGATAGCGGCAATGCGCGACAGCTCATGGTGGGGCTGAGGCCCCTTCCGGGGTTCGCGGCCGTCTCCAGGGAGGGAGAGGGGGACGAGAAGGGCTCCGTGGTCTACGGGACGGTGAAGACGAGGCGGGGGGATCCGGTGTCGGGGGCGGAGGTGGTTCTGGAGACGCTGGGGGAGAAGAAGGCGGTCCTGTCGGGGCGGACGGGGCGGTTCCTCTTCGAGAAGGTGCCGGCGGGGGCGGCGCGTCTGACGGTGCGCCAGTTGGGGTACGAAGAGGTGAGCGACTACGTGGAGGTGCGGCCGGGCACGGACAGCGAGGTGTTCGTGCGTCTGGTGGAGGACCCCATCGAGATCGAAGGGATCGAGGTGGTGACGCGCTCCCGGTCGTCGAGCAGGCGGCTGCGGGCCGTCTATGAGCGGATGGAGCGGGGGCTGGGCGGGTACTTCTTTACGCGGGAGGATCTCGCTCAAATGCCGAGTATGCCCATCGGACTGGCCATCGACCGGCTCCCCAGGACGCGCGTGCGGAAGGGCACCGGCCCCTACTATCATGTCAGCATCCGCGGCTGCGGGCAGCCGGCACTCTATGTGGATGGGGTGCTCATGTACCGGCCCGGTGGTCCACCCACGGACCTCTATTCCCTCTCCACGTCGGAGCTCGAGGCGGTGGAGGTGTACCCCGGGCCCGCCACCACGCCGGGGGAATTCATCCGCCTTGGCGTGCGGTGCGCCATCGCCGTCTGGACGAAGCGGGGAGGGTGACGGCATTTTGGGGATACCTGAGCCGGGTCAGAGGTGGAATATCCTTCTGGTCGCGGCGACCTTGATCCTCGGCGGGATCGGTGGAGCCCTTGCGCGGCGATCGCCCGAGCGTGGGGAGGCGGTGTTCGTCGAGCCGCTCACGGGTACGGAACCTGTCTTCGTCTATGTCGGATCGAGCACCTGCTCCTTCTCGAACCGTCCCGTAACCGTCGAGGCAGTCGCAGAGTTGAGGAGTCGTTGCCCCCCACCGCGTGGTCGAGGACGGCTATTATAGGCCGTCGGTGGCGGTCATTCGCCTGGATCTCGACGCACAGACCGTTGACACCGTCCGCCTGCTTCCCGGCGCCCGGCAATACGCGCAGAAACGCGACTCCGGCGTCCTGTGGGTAGCTCCTCCGGCCAGGGAGCGCACGTTTATCGCGTTGGGACGGAATCGTGCGTTGGTGGTGTTGTATGATAAGGCGTCTGGCCAGGAACTTCTCTCCACCGCGGATCGGACCGATCCG
>JBHHWB010000053.1:0-22771 GCA_046756305.1 Gemmatimonadota bacterium | reverse complement strand
CGAAGCCGCCGCAGTCGTCTCCGCTTCCTGCTCCTACCCGTCCGCCGCTCCGCTCAACTCATGGCCGAAGCGATCACGCAGGAAGCCCACCAGAAGCCAGAGGGCCGGGACGCCCACCATCAGGAGCGGGATCCACCTTCCGTACTGACCATACGGGGAGTACGGCTCGGTGAGCATGTGAAACCGCTGCACCGCGTCGTTGACCCAGACCCCGGCCTCCGACAGCTCGTGAAGCGAATAGATAGCGATCTGGACCACGAAGATGAGGAGGAAGATGCCGGTGACCTGGAAGAAGCGCCGGACGTTGATCAGGTGTCCCCATCGGCTCCAGGCCCAGGCCATGGAGCCGGCCCCGGCGAGCCCCAGGAGCATTCCCGGAAGGGCGCCCGGACCGCGCACCTGAAAGAGCATCAGGGCGGTCTCCATCCCCTCACGGGTGATCATGAGCGCCGTGAAGACAAATACCCCCACCGCCGCCCACAGCGACGTCCTCTGCGAGCTTCGCTCCAATCGCGCCTCCATACGCCGCTTGAGCGTGGGGCCGGCCCGCCACATGTGAACCACCAGTCCCACGACGAAGGGCACGGCGACGAGCCCCATCACGCCTTCCCAGAGCGGTGTGTTGGCTCCCCGATACAGGAGCCAGCCCAACCCAGCGCTGGCCAGCAGGGAAGTGACGATGGCTGCATGGACCACCGGAATCAGGGCATCGCGCCGGGATTTGCGGAGGTAGGACAGGACGATGGCGACGATGAGGAAGGCTTCAAATCCCTCTCGAAGCACGATGACGAACGGCGAAAGCATGTTCCTGAACCTGGATCCGAGTTGAGAACCATTCTCAACTAGCATGGGCTCAGGAGGGGGTGGGTGTCAAGGGGGTACGCGAGTCGCCCTCCTACCCCGCCGCCGCAGCCTCCAGCGCGTCCACCGGCCGGTCCACGTACCGCCGCAGGAAGGCGGCCAGGCGGTCCAGGTCGGCTTCATTGGTGGCGATCCCCAGGGAGGCGCGCATGGCGCCCACAGGGAGGTTCTGGTCCAGGCAGGAGGAGAGATCCTTCAGGTTGAAGGCGCCCCACGGCTGGGCCTGAAAGCAGTCCAGCGTCTCCGACGCCGGAAGCCCGAAGGCCACTTCCGCCGCGCCGGGATTGCAGAAGCATCCCCCCCGCAGGGAGATGTTCTCCTCGCTGGCCTCCCGCTCCACCACGCTGAAGGGAACGACCCGCCCTTCAGGATCCACGATGTTGAAGGCCACGGTTCCGCCTCGCGCTTCCGTGCTCAGGGGGCCGTACACGTCCACGACGGCCCGTCCGTTTCCGTGATGCAGCTCGGTGAGGACCTCCAGGAGGCGGCCCGTCAGGCCCAGGACGTGCTCGTGGAGGGCGTCCATCCCCACCGACTCGAGAAACTCCAGACCCGACGGGATGCCAGCGATGGCCAGGAAGTTGGGAGTCCCGTCCTCGAAGGCGCCGGCGTCATTTCTGAGCCGGTGGACTTCACTCTGCACCGACACGTACTCGACCGTGCCGCCGGCAAACCAGGGCCTGCGCAGCTTATGGAGCGCGTCAGTGCGGGCGATGAGGGCGCCCACGCCGGTGGGAAAGCCGAACATCTTATAGAAGGACACGCACATGTAGTCGGGGGCCACCGCCGACACGTCCACCGGGTTGGTGGGCACGAAGGCCGCGGCGTCCAGCACCACGTCGTACCCCAGGGCGTGGGCTTCGTCCACCAGTTCCAGGGGATGCTGGACCCCGGAGAAGTTGGACTGGGCGGGATAGGCGAAGAGACTTGGGCCCTCCCCCGCCGGAGGAATCTGCTCCTCGGGCGCGATCCGCAGATCCTTGGACAGGTCGATGTAGGAGACCTCCGCGCCGTGGGCGCGGACGTAGGAGCGGATGCCGTTCACCGAGTTGTGATTGTCCCGCAGGAGAACGAAGCGCGAGGCAGCCCCGAAAGGATACGCTTCGCCCACCAGCTTCAGGGCCGCGGAGGCGTTGGCGGTGAAGACCACCTGGTAGACGTCGGGATCGGCGTTGAAGAACTCCAGGACCCGCTCCCGCGTGGACTCCACCAGGCGGGTGGCGGCGGCCGAGGCGGGATTCTCCGAATGAGGGTTTCCCAGCACGTGATCCTGGAGGAACTGCATGTGGCTGCGGAGCTGGGATTCGGCGTAGAGCCCGCTGCCGGTGTAATCCAGGTAGGTATGCCCGCCCCGGTCCAGGCGGGTGAAGTCCCGTGCCCGGATCTCCTCGAAGTGCTTCTCGAGCGTGGCTTTTTCCGACATGTCCTCACCTCTCGGGCTCATGTGTTCCTGGCTCAACTGGAATAATATGCGGCGTTCTCGTCAATGTAGCCGTGGGTCAGATCACATCCCCAAGCGCGGGCCCGGTCCGCCCCTATGCCCAGGTCCACCTCCAGGTCCACGGGATCGGCTCGCAGGCGGGAGCGTACGTCGGCTTCGTCGAAGGGGACCTTTCGCCCTCCCTCCAGAACCTGAGCGCCGCTGATCCGCGCCGAGATGCGGTCGGGCTCGATCCTGCACGAAAAGCACTTTCCCACGGCCATGAGGATGCGGCCCACGTTGGGATCGCCTCCGTAGACCATGGTCTTGACCAGGGGCGAGTTGATGAGCGACTTGGCTACGGAGCGAGCGTCGGCGACGCCGTCGGCGCCGGTCACCGTGACCCGCACGAGTGTGGTGGCGCCCTCTCCGTCCCGGGCCAGCATCTCCGTCATGGCCTCCATTCCCTCCTGGAGGGCAGTGCGGAAAAGTCCCTCCCCCACCGGCCCGGCGGCGCCGTTGGCCAGCAGGGCGCAGGTGTCCGACGTGCTGGTGTCCGAGTCCACCGAGAGCATGTTGAGCGTCTCGTGCACTACACCCCGGAGCGCACGGTCCAGGGCCTGGGCGTCCAGCGCGGCGTCGGTGAAGGCGTAGACCAGAACCGTCGCCATGTTGGGCTCCACCATCCCCGAGCCCTTCCCCACCACCGTCAGCGTCGCCTCTTCTCCCACCGAGAGGGAAAGTGCCTTGGGGTGGGTGTCGGTGGTCATGATGCCCCGGGCCCCCACCAGTGGATCCTCCTGGAGGCCGGCCGCAAGACGCGGCATACCCGCTTCGATCTTCTCGATGGGGAGGGGCACACCGATGACACCGGTGGAGCTCATGAGCACCAGGTCGGGCGCAATACCCAGGGCCCGGGCCGCAGCTCGCCCCATGCGCCGCGCCCCTTCGATCCCCTCCACTCCCGTTCCCACGTTGGCCACCCGGGAATTCACCACCACGGCCTGAAGGCGCCCCTCCCGGATCACCTCCCTGCCCACCACGACGGGCGCCCCCGCCACGTGGTTGCGGGTAAAGACGGCGGCGGCGGCGGCCAACCGGTCCGAAGCGAAGAGGGACAGGTCGTCCCCTTCGGCCTTGATGCCGCAGTTGATGGCGGCGCAGCGAAATCCCCGGGGAAGCCGGGGCGGATGATGGAGGGTCATGCGACAAGATGCCGGAGGCGGGCGTCGTTGGAAAGCTCTCCGCCCCCGCGCGGGTATCGCCTGCTTCCGCTAAATTGAAGGTAGGCCCTTCCCGGCGCCGACGAGCCTTATGCGAATTCTCGTAGCGGATCACCAGGCCCTGGTGCGGGACGCCCTGCGCAGCCTCCTCACCGAGCACGGCCATGACGAAGGTCTCCTGGGCGCCCTGCGGGCCGGGGCTCGGGGGTTCGTGACCAGGGATCTGGACGCCGAGCACTTCTGCGATGCCCTGGAACGGGCGGGTCGCGGTGAGTCGCAGCTCACTCCCGCTCTGGCGCTCTACGTCCTCGAGTCGCTGACTCACGGGCCGCGGCGGGTCCGGGAAGGTCCCCGCGCACTCACTCCGAGAGAACCCGATGTCCTTCAGGCCATGGCCGACGGGACCGTCTCCAACCGGGAGCTGGCCGAGGCTCCGGGGATCAGTGAGAACACCGTGCGCTACCACGTACGTAACATCCTCCAGAAGCTGCACCTCCACAGCCGGGCTGCGGCCGACTCCCAGGACACCGGCGGAAGCGGCGGCCGACTCCCACAACGCCGACTGAGGCGCCGCCCCCCCCTCCGGCGAATCCGTCCTCCCGCCGCACATCGCCTGAGCTGCCTCGTGTCCCACCCCGTGGGGTGGGGCCATTTCCCCACCCCACGGAGGGTTCCGCACTTGCACCGTTTGCCACATAGACGCCGGACGGTTCGCCAAGGCGTACGGGGACGAAGGGCACCGGAGCGGATGGTGCCTCTACGAACTGGGCTGCAAGGGACCCCAGACCTTTGCCAACTGCCCGCCTGCGAACTTCTGCGAGGTTCCCGGTGCCTGGCCCGTGGGCATCGGACACCCCTGCTTCGGCTGCACCGAAGCCGGGATCGCCTTCTCGGTACCCCTTCACGAGAACCTCCCCATCACCGACGTCACGCCGCCGGCTACGTATCCGCCGGTGAACCCGGAGCATGGACGGGTGAGTCCCGCGGCTGCGTCGGATGCCGGGCCTGCGTGACGGCCTGCCGGCGGGAGGGCGGGTGCGGAGCGCGTCGCAGCGGGCGACGGGGAAGTCTGGCGGGAGCCCGTCTTCCCCGACGGCGAGATCCGGGGTGTGGGCTTCCATGACGCTCCCCGGGGCGTCCTCTCCCACTGGGTGGTGATCCGGGACGGCGTCATCCGGAACTATCAGGCGATGGTGCCGTCCACCTGGAACGCGGGCCCGAGAGACGAATCGGGCGCGTTGGGACCCTACGAGGCGTCGCTGGTGGGCCATCCGGTGCTGAAAGCCGAGGAGCCCCTGGAGCTCCTGCGCACCCTCCACTCCTTCGACCCATGTCTCGCCTGCGCCATCCACACGCTGGACGCCGAAGGACGGAAACGGGCCAGCGTACGGGTCCAGGAGGGAGAGCGCCCGGCGCGCCTTACTCCACGCAGCACCCCGCTGGCGGAGGATGCGCGGGCACGAGGCGGCGCAGATCCCAGGGACGCGCCTCCTCGGCCCTACGGCGGAAGGCCCTCGCGACCCGAATCTCCCCATCCCCTTCCGCGCGCTTCGCAACCTCCAGCAGGAACCGGATCCGCTCTTCAACTCCCATCATCGCTCTCCCCTCCTTCGCGGGCCCCTCTCACGTAAACCCGCAGACCGAACTCCGGAACCTCAGGCCTTCGACGACTCACTTCCACCTACGAAGGTTCGGGCCGTAGGTTTCAGGAATGACTCCCTGCCATCTTACCAACGCGCGGCCCGAACCCGAGGGTTCCCGGCGCCGCCGCGCCCCCCGATCCATGCGCACAAACCTCTGACCGTGAACCCCACCGACTCGGGCCCTCTTCTTTCCGTGGTCATTCCCGTGCGGGACGAGGAGGAGTCCATCCCCGTCCTGGGCCGGGAGATGGCCGGCGCCCTGGATGAAGCAGGCCTCGCCTGGGAGGCGGTCTGGGTGGACGATGGCAGCAGAGACGGCTCCGCCGGAGAGCTGGCGTGTCTTGCCGCCGCCGATCCCCGCCATCGCTGGCTCCGGCTCGCTGCCCACCAAGGGAAGGCGGCGGCGCTGGCCGCCGGGTTCGAGGCGGCCCGGGGCGAGCTCATCGCCACCCTGGACGGGGATCTGCAGAACGACCCCCACGATCTGCCTCTCATGGTGGCGCTCCTTCAGTCGAGTGCCGTGGACGTGGTGATCGGCGTCCGGACCGAGCGGAAGGATCCTCTCGTCCGCCGCGTCTCCTCTCGCATCGGCAACAGATTCCGCGACCTCGTGACCGGCGACCACGTCACCGACGTGGGCTGCGGCGTGCGCGTCTTTCGCGCGCGCTTCGCCCGGGGAATTCCCACCTTCGCCGGAATGCACCGCTTCCTTCCCACCCTCATGCGCCTGCGCGGCGCGCGGGTCCGGGAGATCCCGGTGCGCCACCGTCCTCGGGTGTACGGGAGGGCCAAGTACGGGATCATCAACCGCTTCGCCGCAGGGATCGTAGATACCCTCGGCGTCCTGTGGCTGCGTCTGCGCTGGACCGAGCCCCGGGTGGACGAGCGGTCACCGGTGCCCCCACCGGAAGCCCTGGAGCCCGACGCAGACCCGAAAGCCTCGGAACCCGACGCCGACCCGAGAAGCGAGAAGGAGGGATGACGGAACCGGCCGCCGCGACCCGGAGCCGCAGGCCATGAGGTCCAACCGGCGCGCCGCCGTCGTCGTCTTCACCCTGGGGCTGGTGGTGGGGCTCGCCTTTCAGGGGAGCCGCGGCCTCTACGAGACCACCGAAGGGCGCTACGCCGAAGCCGGCCGGGAGATGCTGGAGACTGGAGACTGGGTCGTGCCCCGCCTCGACTACCTGCCCCATTGGACCAAGCCCCCCGCCACCTACTGGACCATCGCGGCGGGCATCGCGGCACTGGGGCCCAACGCCTGGGGCGTGCGCCTGGTCAATGGCCTTATGCTGCCCCTGGGCGGGCTCCTCGTTCTCCTCCTGGGATCCACGATGCTGGGCCCCCGCGTCGGAGCGCTGGCGGGGATCATCTACGTCACCTCCCTCTTCCCCGCCACCGCCTCCGCAACCGTTTCCACCGACATGCTCCTGGCTCTGGCGGAGGCCCTGACGGCCCTGTGCTACTGGGCCGCGATCCGGGCGCCGGACACGCAGCGGGAACGGAAATGGGTGGCGGGAATGTGGACGGCATCGGGGCTGGCCTTCCTCATCAAGGGCCCACCCGGTCTTCTCACCCTCCTGGTCATTCTGGTGCATCGGGGTGTGGCGTGGCGGCGCGGATGGAAGACGGTGCGCCTCACCAGCGCGGCGGGCTTCGTGGGCTTCGCCCTCGTCGGGCTCGGCTGGTACGCCTACGTGGTCGCCACCACGCCGGGACTCCTCCGCTACTTCCTGGCCGACGAGGTGGTGGCCCGGGTCGCCACCGACCGCTTCCGGCGCAATCCCCAGTGGTACAAGCCGCCCCTCATTTACGGCCCGCCCCTCCTTCTGGGCCTGGGGATCTGGATGGTGCCGGTTCTGGGTTCGTGGAGGAAGCGGTCGCGCCGAACCGAGGGGCCGCGGCGCCGGGAGGTGTGGCGGCGCTGGCTCGCCACCTCCGAGGGGTGGTTCCTGGCGGCGTGGCTCCTCATCCCCCTCGTCATCCTCACCCTCTCCCGGAGCCGCCTCCCCCTCTACGTCCTCCCCTTCTTCCCCGCCCTGGTCCTGGCGGCGGCGGGGATCCTGGCAAGCCGGGGGAACAGACCCGAATCGGCGCAGGCCTCCCCGCTGCGCCGGGCCGCCCCCTGGGCGCTGGCGGGCGCCGTTCTCCTGGTGGGGCTCAAGGCGGCGGCGGCCCACGTCGCGTCACCGAAGGACATGCGCAGGCTATACGAGACCGTGGCGCCCCTCCTGGCGCCGGAAGACCGGATCGTCGCCGTGGATGAGCCCCGCCTCTACGGGCTCCAGTTCTACCTGGGTGGGAGGATGGAGCGGGCGCGCCTGGAGCTGGGACGCACCCGGCAGGATTCCGAACCGCCCCGCTTCACCACGGAGGGAGGCGCCGCTCCCGAGCTGGAGGCGTGGCTTCGCGGCGCGTGGAAGGAGGTGGGAGGATCGCGCCCGGGATCGGCTCAGGGATCGCCCCGGGGGAACCTCCTCCTCCTCACCCGCGCGCCGGATAAGGTGATGCCGGTGGCGTGTCCTCCTCCCCGCCGGTGCTCGACCCACGTCCTGGCGGGAGGTTTCTCCCTCATCCGGCTCCGGCGGGAACCGGCCCCAGAAGGGTGATCCCCTCCCAGTCCACCCGGCATCGCCGCCCCAGCACCCGCACACCCGCATCCTGAACCCTGGAGAGGGTGCGGGCGAAGTGAGGATCGATCTCCCGGGCGGCCACGATGCGTTCCGCGTCGGGCCGCTGCACGATGAAGAGCACCGCCGCCTCATGGCCCTCCCCCAGCGCTTTCTCCAGCTCCTCCAGGTGGCGGGCTCCCCTGGCGGTCACGGCGTCGGGAAAGAGGGCGACCCCATCCCGCACCAGCGTCACGCTCTTGGTCTCCACATACATGCGGCGCCCCTCACCGTTCTCCAGGAGAAAGTCCATGCGCCCCTTCCCCAGGGGAGGCTCGCGGCGCAGGAAGCTCCACCCGGCGAACTCTTCCAGCAAGGAGGACCGCAGCCCCTCTTCCACAAGGCGGTTGGGGACGGTGGTGTTCACGCTCACCCATGGGCGCGCGCCAGGTTCGTCTGCGGCGTTTCCGCCGCCCCTCCTATCTCTCATCCCTCCGGCTTCATCGCCAGGAACTTCCACCAGCATGGCGGTCCAGCGGGTCTTGCGGGTGGGCGAAGGCGGCTCGGGCCGCAGACCCAGGCGGGCACCCGGCACCAGAAGCTCCCTCAGCCGCCCCGGGTCGGCCAGGTGGGCCACCTCTTCCCGGCCGTTCACCTCGGCGTGCACGACGAAGCGGTTGGGACGGGCCAGAAAGCGCGCCTCCACCAGAGGTGCGCCCCAGGTGACGCGTGGCGCCGGCCTCACCCCCCCTCCGTCATCGGTTCGAGGATGCGTCCGCCCAACCCGTCCAGCCCGGACCGCGCACCGGCCGCCCCGGGAGGGCGCCCGTGTGGCGGCCTTCATCCACCACCAGCTTTCCGTTCACCAGAACGTAGGGCACGCCCACTGAGAGCTGATGGGGGTTCTCATACGTGGCCCGGTCCCGCACGTGGTCGGGATCGAAAAGCACGATATCCGCGAAATACCCCGGCTTAAGGAGCCCCCGGTCCCGGATGTGGAGGCGGGTCGCCACCGCCGACGACATCTTGCGCACCGCCTCTTCCAGGCTGAGCACGTGCTCTTCCCGCACGTACTTGCCCAGGATGCGCGTGAAGGTCCCGTAGGCCCGGGGGTGGGCCAGGCCCGTGGCCGTCTCGGGATCGATACCCCCGGCGTCGGTCCCGAACTTGATCCAGGGCTGGGCGATCTGGAGCTTCACGTTCTCCTCACTCATGAGGAAGTAGATGGTGCCGATACGTTGCCGCTCCGAGAGAACCAGATCGAAGGCGGTGTCAATCCAGTCCTTCCCGAGCTCCGCCGCCACCTGGGCCAGACGCATTCCCCGGTACTTCTGGTTCTCGGGTCTGTTGAGGCCCAGCAGGAGCACGCCTTCGGGGGTAGCCAGCTCGCACAGATTCTCCCAGTCCCCCGTCTGGTGCTGGATCTCCTCCTTGATGCGCGCCCGCATCTCGGGATCGGCCAGGTTGTCGAAGAGCTTGCCGTCGGCCGAAGCCCACGGCGGAAAGCACGCCGTGAGGCCCGTTCCTCCGGCCGTGTACGGGTACATGTTGGCCTGAATGTCCACGCCGGCCGCGCGGGCCGAGTCAATCTTGGCCACGGCCAGGGGGGCCTTGTACCAGTTGCGCTTCCCGGCGGCCTTCAGGTGGTAGATCTCCACCGGAACGCCAGCCCGCACGCCGATCTCTATGGCTTCATCCAAGGCCTCCAGAAGGCGGTCGGCTTCGGAACGCATGTGGGTGATGTAGACGCCGCCGAAGGGCGCCGCCGCCTCGTTGATGGCCACCAGTTCATCGGTGGAGGCGAAGTTGCCCGGGGGATAGATGAGGGCGGACGCCACGCCGAAGGCTCCGTCCCGCATGGCGTCGCGCACCGCTTCTTTCATGAGATTCAGCGCCTCGGGCCCCGCCTCGCCCATGGCGTCTCCCATCCCCAGACGGCGGATTGTGGTGGCGCCCACGAAGGATCCGAAGTTCACGCTGGCGCCGTGCTCCTCCATGGCCCGGATCCAGGCATCGAAGGCACGGGGGCCGGAGAAGGTGAAGCCGGGACGTTCCTCTCCTTCGGGCACGGGGGCGTTGGTAGTGGACTCCCCCATGATCTCGGTGGTCACCCCCATGGTGACCTTGCTCACCACCCGCCCGTCGCCCTCGCCCAGGAAGGCGAAGCGGGAGTGACTCTGGATGTCCATGAAACCGGGAGACACGACGAGGCCGTGGGCGTCGATGCGCCGCACGGCCCGGGCCTCGAGAAGCATCCCGGGGGGAGTAACGGCGGCGATGCGGCCGTCGCGCACGGCCACGTCCCCCGGATACCAGGGGTTGCCCGTGCCGTCCACGATGCGTCCGCCCTCGATGATGATATCGTACCGTCCGGGACCGGCTCCTTCTCCGGCGGACGGTGGGGGCGCGGGCGCGGGAGGAGGCTGCACCCCACCGCAGGCGGAGAGTGCCGCCGCCAACACCAGGGTCGTCCAACGTCTCGCTGCGCCGCTGTGCGGGGTCATGATTCCTCTCGGTTGTGTGGAGGCTGCAATTCGCCGGCCCTGGCCCGGATCCCGGCCAGCGCGGCAATGAGGGCACGCACCTCATCGTTGCCCATTCCCTCGAAAAGCACATCGTCCAGGGCGCACACCGGATCATCCAGGCGCGCCAACAGCTCCAGGCCTGCCGGTGTGATGGCGCACCAGACCCGGCGCCGGTCGCGGCTTCCCCGGGTACGGGCGACGAGCCCCTTGGCCACCAGGCGATCCAGGATCCGGGTAACGCCGGGCATACGCTCGATCATCCGCTCGGCGATCTCCAGCGTGGGGAGACCCTCCGGTCCGGCACCCCGGAGAATGCGAAGTACGTTGTACTGCTGAAAGGTGAGGCCCTCGCCCCGGAACAGCGCGACGTAGGGCTGCTTCGCCACGTCCGCGGTGCGCAGCAGCGCCAGGAACGCCTCGTGTCCCGGTGAGTGAAAGGGGATCCCCTGGCGGAGTTCCTCCTGAAGGGCCACTCCTGTCTTTGACTCGTTCATGCAGACGTCCCCGCCTCAAGACCGGCGTTCGGTGAAGGGACCAAGCTAGGAAGCCGAGGCCGGAGGGCAAGAAGGAGGGGCGAAGCCTCCTCGGCTTGGCCGCGGGCTTAGGCTACACCAGGCTCCTGGACTCCCTTCCCCGTTCCGCACCCTGAAACCCGGTACTTGCGGAAACCTTTGAAGGGTCTTAAAAGTTATCCCTTCGTGCCCCACAGGCATCGCGTTTGTTTCCATGGAGGCTTCGACGACGGCTGTTTCACGCCGCCGCCGGCCCTCCTAACTGCCCATCGTTAAGGAGTAACCATGAGAGTCCTCGGAGGTTCAGGATCAGGCGTGGGAGCATTGTTGACTATGCTCGCCCTGGCCGCCGTAGTCCCGCAGGGGGTTGCAAGCCAGGATACGGGGAGCATCGTCGGGACAGTGCGAGACGCCGGCACGCAGCAGCCGCTGCAGGGTGCCCAGGTGTTTGTCCCGGGAACGTCATTCGGAACCATTACCAACACAGGGGGAAGGTTCCTTCTTTTGAATGTTCCTCCGGGCAACGTGAGCGTGCGGGTGGAGCTCATCGGCTATGCAGCCATGGAGCAGACCGTTATGGTGACGGCGGGCTCTCCGGCCACAGCCGATTTCGCCCTGGAATCGAGCGCGCTACAGCTCGACGAGCTGGTCGTGACCGCCACGGGTGTCCGACGCAAAGTCGAGATCGGAAACGCCCTCTCCACCATCGCCGCCCAGGCTGAGGTAGAGGAACGTCCGATCTCGGACATCTCGGACCTCATACAGGGCCGGGCGACGGGCGTCCAAGTGCTGGAGAGCACAGGATCCGTGGGCATGGGGTCCCGGATTCGCATCCGCGGCTCCAACAGTGCTTCGCTTTCCAACGAGCCCATCATCTACGTGGACGGAGTCCGCGTTGACAACGACCCCAACTCCATCTCCTTCGAGACAGGGGGTCAGGCGCCGTCGCGCCTCAACGACATCAACCCCGAGGACATCGAGTCCATCGAGATCATCAAGGGCCCCTCCGCGGCGACCCTTTACGGATCCATCGCGGCCAACGGCGTCGTCCGCATCACCACCAAGCGTGGACGCGCCGGAAAAGCCCGCTGGACGGCCTTCGTCGAGGGCGGCCAGGTCAGCGATGTGACCACGTACCCGGCGAACTATCGCGGCGTCGAGACGTCCCATGCCTTCTGCCCGCTCTTCGATGCGGCTTCGGGACTCTGCTCCCAGACGACGGTGGAATCCTACCAGCCGCTCAACGATCCATCGGTTTCGCCGTTCCGGAACGGGCGGCAGGGGCGCGTCGGGCTGAGCGTCGCCGGGGGGAACGAAACGCTCACGTATTTCATTTCCGGCAACTACGCCAACGATCAGGGCGTGCTGCCCATCAACAACAGCCGTCGCGCCACCTTCCGTGGAAACTTCGGCGCTCAGGTGAGCAAGGAACTGAACTTCCGCCTTTCCACCGGCTACGTGTCCAGCGACCTCCAGCTTCCCCTGAACGACAACTTCGCTCTGGGTCTGATGGGCCAGGGACTCAACGGGTTCTCCAGCCCCGCGATCAACGACGGGTGGGGCGAGTTCACGCCGGAGGAGCTGTTCACGATCCAGACCAACCAGAACGTACGCCGTTTCACCGGAGGCCTGGAAACCGAGTGGCGGCCGACCAAGGACCTCAACTTCCGGGCTTCGGGAGGCCTCGACTTCACCTCCCGCTGGGACAACCAGTTCTTCCCCACCGGTGAAGCTCCCGCCTTCCTCAATTACGACCAGGGAGCCCGGTTCTCCAATCGCTTCCAGACCTTCAATTACACTATCGATGTGGGGGGGACCTACACCAGGAAGCTGTCCGAAGGTGTCTCGTCCCGAACTTCGGTGGGCTTCCAGTACCTGCAAACTCTGACGCAGGGAACCTTCGCATCGGGTCTTCAGCTCGTCTCCGGCAGCAGTTCCATCGCGGGCGCTGCCGTCACCTTCAGCGGTGAAGAGACCATCGAGCAGCGCACCGCCGGTGCGTTCGTGGAAGAGCAGCTCGATCTGGGTGGCAGGCTCTTCCTCACGGGCGCCGTCCGGGCCGACAAGGGAAGCGCCTTCGGCTCGGCACTGGACGCGGTCCTCTACCCGAAGATCAGCGCTTCGTGGCTGGCCTCCGAAGAAAGCTTCTTCAACGCCGGAGACTGGCTCAACTCGCTGCGTCTCCGGGCCGCGTGGGGCGACTCGGGCGTGCAGCCGGGAACCAATGACGCCCTGCGCTTCTTCCTCCCCATCGCGGCGACGGTGGATGGAGGACAGAACGTCACGGGCGTGACCTTCGGCGGGGTCGGCAACTCCAACCTCAAGCCGGAGCGCTCCCGGGAAATCGAGTTCGGCGTGGACGCCGAAATGTATTCCGGACGCCTGGGGGTGGAGCTGACCTACTACAACAAGCAGACCAAGGACGCCCTCGTCCTCCGGCAGCTTCCTCCTTCTCTGGGGGTCGGCGCCGGGCGGTTCGAGAACCTGGGTTCGGTTAAGAACACGGGATTCGAAGTCGGCCTCAACACCCGACTCGTCGAAACCGCCACCGCTTCCCTCAACCTGGATGTGGTCGGCACCTTCTCCAGCAACGAGCTGAAGGAACTGGGCGAGGGGATCCCGCCGGTGATCTTCGGCCTCCAGCGCCACGCCGTGGGAACGCCTCTCGGCGGCTACTGGGACGAGCCGATCCTTGGCTTCAACGACGCCGACGGCAACGGCATGATCAGCAAGGATGAGGTTCAGGTCGGAGACACGGCGGTCTACCTGGGAACGCCCTTCGCAACCCGCGACCTTTCGTTCCGGGCCGGTCTCAACCTCTTTGAAAACCGTGTGAACCTCTCGGCGCTGCTCAGCTACCGCGGAGGGCAGAAGCTGTACAACGCCACGGGAGCCTGGAGGAACGGCAACAGCAACACGCGGGAGTTGAATGACCCCAACGCCTCCCTGGCGGATCAGGCCCGCGCCGTGGCCTCCAAGTTCCTGGGCACCAACGCGGGATACATCGAGGATGCATCGTTCTGGCGGCTAAGAGAAGTCTCGGTCACGTTCAACGCTCCCGAATCCATGAGTGAGTCGCTGGGCGCCAGCCGCCTGAGCCTGACACTCTCGGGGCGCAACCTGGGGCTGTGGACCGACTACAGCGGCCTCGATCCGGAGATCAGCTCCACCGGCCAATCCAATTTCACGGCCTCGGAGTTCCTGAGTCAGCCGCCGGTTCGCATGTGGACCGCACGCGTCAACCTGTCCTTCTGAACCTGGAGATTCACAATGAGCAACACGCTTTATAGTCAGGCTCGGTCCGGACGGATTAGGCGAGCCGGTTTCGCTCTCACCTTCGCCGCGCTGGCCTTGGGCTCAGGCGCGTGTGACAGCATGCTGGAGGTTACCGATCCTGACATCGTCACGCCCAACTCCCTGGCCACGGAGGGTGGAATCTCCACCCTGCGGGCAGGCGCTCTGGGTGACCTTGCCGTGGCCCTGGACGGCTCCGCCGCCGGGCACGGCGCCACCACCGGCCTCACGGTGATGAGCGGGCTCATGTCCGACGAGTATGACTACTCGGGGACGTTCCCGACGCGCCGCGAAGCCGACACCCGTCTGGTTCAGAACACGAACTTCAGCGTCAATCGCATTTACTCCAACATCCATCGAGCCCGCGCGGCGGCCGTGGCCACCACCGAGCTCGCGGAAGAATTCGGTGGCGCAAATGCCGTCATGAGCGAGATGCAGAGCGTGGTAGGGTACACCTATACCCTCTTCGCGGAAACCTTCTGCTCAGGCGTCCCCTTCAGCAAAGCGCCGGCCGACGGCGGTGACCTGGAGTTCGGAGAGCCCCTCACCACCGAACAGATGCTGCAGGCGGCGGTGAGCTGGTTCGATCAGGCCATCGGCAACGCCTCTGGATCGGGAGACCTGGCCAGCCTGGCCCAGGTGGGCAAGGCCCGCGCGCTGTTGGGCCTGGGCGATATCGCCCAGGCTGCCAGCACGGTAAGCGGTGTGCCTACGAGCTTCGTGTACAATATCGAGCATTCCACCAACAGCCGGCGCCAGGAAAACGGCATTTACGTCATGACCACGGTTCGCCGCCAGTTCTCCGTTGCCGACGGCAAGGGTGGAAATGGAATCATGTACCGCTCGGCCATGGATCCGCGGGTGCCGTGGGATGGAGGAAACACGCTGGGTCAGGACGACCGCACCCCGTACTTCAACCAGTTGAAGTATCCTTCGTCGAACGCCCCGGTGCCACTGGCTTCGGGCATCGAAGCGCGTCTCATCGAGGCTGAAGCGGCGGTGCAGGCCAACAACGCCGCGGCGGTGCAGAACATTCACAACGCGCTGCGGGCGACCGTGGGGCTGGACCCGGTGGATCTGAGCGGCATGACGCAGGACGAGCTCCTCGACTTCCACTTCACGGAACGCGCCTTCTGGCTGTACAGCACGGGGCACCGTCAGGGCGACCTGCGGCGGCTGGTGCGCGTCTGGGGACAGCCGGTGGAATCGGTATTTCCCTGGGGAACGTATTTCAAGGGAGGCCAGTACAGCACCGACGTGACCTTCCCGGTTCCCGAGTCGGAAGCGAACAATCCCAAGTACGCAGGGTGCCTTGACCGCAATCCCTGATTAGGACTGCCCTGCGGCAGGGACCTCCCGGCTGAAAAAGCGAAGGGAGGGGAGAGCGCCTCAGCCTCTCCCCTCCCTTCGCCACACCCGGTATCATTGTCGTTTGTGTCTCGCCCCACGTGGCCGGAATGACCGAACCGATCTACACCCGACGCGCATCCAAAAGCCGTGCCATCGGATACCTGGCGGGGCTTGCCGGACTCTTCTTTCTGTCCGGAGTCGGCGGGCTGATGCTGCAGGTCCTCTGGATGTACCGGCTGGGGCTGGTCTTCGGCAACGCCGCCTACGCGACGGCGGCCACCCTCTCGGCCTTCTTCCTGGGGCTGGCCCTGGGTGGATGGCTTCTGGGAAGGTCCGCCGGGGGCGTCAAAAACTCCCTCGCCACCTACGGTCTTCTGGAGATCGGCGTCGCCTTGTCGGCGCTTCTCTGGCTCTCCGGCCTCAATCTCTATGAAGCCCACTACAGCACGGTGACCGCGGTCCTGGGCCCGAGCCGACAGGCCATGATCGCGGCGAAGTTCCTTCTCGCCGTCTCCCTCCTTCTCATCCCCACCTTCCTCATGGGGGGCACATTTCCAGTTCTGACGCATCACCTGGTGCGGGCGCGGCGTCAGCTCGGACGGCGGGGATCGTTCTTCTACGCGGTGAACACCATGGGGGCCGCTCTCGGGGCCCTCCTGACGGGATTCTATCTACTCCCGGCCCTGGGCGTGCGAGACACGTACCTCCTGGCGGTAGGTCTCCTGGGGGCGGTGGGCGTCGTCACCCTCGGCGTGGCGTGGAAGGGCGCGCCGTCTCTGGAGGCCGCCGAATCGTCCGGAGCGCCGCCGAAGCTCGCCGAGTCGGCAACCCCAACGCCCGACCTCGAGCAGCCGGCTCCCGCCCGCGACACCGCCGACCCCACCACCCCGGAGGGCGGCGCCACCGTCGCCGACTCCATGATCATTGCCCTCGCCGCAGCCTCGGGCTTTCTCACCCTTTCGGCCGAAACGCTGTGGACGCGGATGTTCGCACAGGTGTTGCAGAATTCCGTCTACTCCTTTTCGGCGATCCTCGTGGTGTTCCTGGTGGCCCTGGGTGTCGGAGGGATCGTGGCTCACGGGCTCGCACGCACCTCGGCCTCTCCCCGGACCATCCTCGCCGGCCTGCTCGTCTCCGGAGCGCTCCTGGTCGGGCTCTCCCCCACGCTGTTCCACTGGGCGACCGCCGGCCTCGCCTACATAGCCCCGCGCGCCACGTGGGGCGCCTATCTCGTGGCGGTATTCCGTATCGTGGTGCTGGTGATTCTCCCGCCGGCGGTTCTCATCGGAGCGGTCTTTCCCTACCTGCTCAAAGCCACGCCCGACACCACCCGCGAGACAGGGGAGCTGGTGGGCAGGCTCGTCCTCTTCAACTCTATCGGCGCCGTGGCAGGCCCCCTTATCGCGGGATTCTTCCTCCTCGATGCCATCGGGCTGTGGGGCTCCCTGAAAATGCTGGCGTTACTCTATGGGGCTTTAGCCCTCGTCCTCGCCTTCCCCATGGGAGGCCGACGCGCACGCTGGTGGGTGGGAGTCCCGGCCGTGGGCCTCGTGATCCTCACGGTGCTTCCCGCTCCACCCATCGTTCGCCTGGAACCCGGTGATGTGCTGCGGGAAACCCTCCAGGGCAGCGACGGCGTGGTGGCCGTGGTGGAGAACGGTGGAAACCTCCAGATGCGGTTGGACAACTACTACGCCCTGGGCGACTCCCGGTCGGCCCTGGTGGAGCAGATGCAGGCCCACGTTCCCCTTCTGATTCATCCGCGCCCCGACTCCATCCTCTTCCTGGGGATGGGCACGGGGCTCACCGCCGCCGCCGCCCTGATCCACGATCCCAAGCGTGTCGTGGTCGCGGAGCTCGTCCCGAACGTGATCACCGCCGCACGCCGTCACTTTTCTCCGTGGAACGCTTCGCTCTTCACCGATGACCGGGTTAAAATCGTCGCGGACGACGCGCGTAACTTCCTTCTCGGATCGACGGCGCGCTTCGACGTGATCGTCGGCGACCTCTTCACTCCCTGGCACGCTGGAACCGGAAGCCTCTACACCGTGGAGCACTTCCGCCTGGTACGGGAGCACCTCGCCCCCGACGGCGTCTTCGCCCAGTGGCTTCCCCTCTATCAGTTGACACCCCGGGAATTCGAAATCATCGCGGCGACGTTCTCTTCCGTCTTCCCCCAGGTCACGGTGTGGCGAGCAGATTTTTCCGATTCTCGTGCCAGCGTGGCCCTGGTGGGACAGGAAGCGGGTGCGCATCTCAGCGAGGAGGTCCTGCGCGCGAACAGTGCCAAGCTCATCGGAAATGGGGATACGGAAACGCCCCTCGAGGACCACATGACCACCCTCTTTTACGTCGGGAACCTCACCGCCGCCCCGGATGATTTTTCCGGCGTGGCCCTGAACACGGATGAGCGCCGGACCGTGGAGCTCTCGGCTCCCGTAAGCTCCCAGGAAGCCGGAGCGGGGAGGAAGAGCTTCATTGTGCAGGACGAGATGGAACGCCTCCTGGGCGGGATCCGGAAAGGAGTGGCTGTACAGGAGGATCCCTACCTCGAGTTGCTTCCCCCGGGGGAGAAACGATATGCTGAGGCCGGTTTCATGTATTTTCGGTACCTGCGCATGGTCGCGGCGGGACGCCGGGCCGAAGCCAGTGAGTTGCTACAGCAAATCGACAGCATCAGCCCAGGTTTCGGGATGAGAGTCGCCGCGTCCCGGTCGGGGACCGGGGATAAGGCAGAGGGAGGAGAGGAATGAGCGTGGAGGGACAACGCATCGGCGCCTTCCATTCGGAGCGGTCCGGGCTCGCGAAACTCCTCGGTCCTCTCGAGGCCGAGTTGATGGAGTTCGTCTGGAGCGAGGGGCGCCCGGTGACCGCCCGGGACGTGGAGACCGGGTCGGGAACCTCGGCCAAATACGTCACGGTCCTCACCGTCCTCAACAATCTGGAAAAGAAAGGGATTCTCCGTCGAGAGCGTCACGGAAAGCAATTCCTTTTCGAGCCGGTAAAGAGCCGGGAGGAGTTCCTGGCCTCCGTGTCCGAACATGTGGTGCGCGGGCTTTTCGACCTCTCTCCCCGGATCGCGGTGAATTCCTTCGTCGAAACCCTTGACGCACTCTCCCCTGAAGAACTCGCGGAACTGCAGGAGGAACTGGCAGCCTATGTTCGACGCCGAGACCACGGAGACCGCCATGACTCCGAATAGGTCCGTACGCCCCATCACCCTGGTCCCGGAAGTGTTGGGGATCCTCTTCCTGGGTCTGAGCGGCCTTACGCCCCTCGTGCTCTCCAGCGGCGCTGAACCCTTCGACTGGATCCTTTACCGACAGAACTCCGCCGAAGGGCTCCCCCGGCTCGAACCGCTGGTGGGCCTGGACGTCTGGCTCCACTGGATCGCCCGCCTTCTCCTCATCACAGGAATCGTCAACATCGTAGTGCGGAGATTGGGGCCGGTCTTCCGCTTTCATCGCGTTGTGCGTGATCCGGAGATTCGGTCCCCCCGTCCAGGAACGGACCTGCACCGCCTCGCGACCCGGTACGGATGTCTTGGATCCGTGCAAGTGCTGCCCCGCCGGCATGGACCGGTTGCCTTCACCGCCGGCATGCTTAAGCCGCGGATCTATGTGTCCCACCAGATTATAGAGGCTCTGAACGCGTGGGAACTCGAACTCCTCCTGGTGCACGAGATCCACCACTGCCGCTCGAATGACCCGGCGCGCTCTCTGATCATCACCCTCCTCGCCGACCTCTTCTGGTGGCTACCCATCGTGAAGATCCTGGAAGACCGCGTCATGGCAAAGATCGAGTTCGGGGCGGATGACGCTGCCGCAAAGCTGGATTCCGCCGGCCTGGCCGGTACCATTCTCAAGGTGGCCGGAATGGGGGCGCCCCGCCTCTCTCCCCAGGCGGTGTCCTTCTCTCCGAAAGCTCGCGTGGTGGAACGGGTCCGACGCCTCCTTCGGGAAGATCACGCAGAGCGGGTCAGCCTGATGACGGTGAGGAGCACGCGCTCTACCATCCTGGTTCTGCTCGCCTTCTGGACCCTGGGGTTCACGGCCTACGGAACCCATAACGCCCACCAGGACACGGCGGCGGAAAGCTATACCCAGGACATGACCACTTCCGCCGCGTCCTGCTGATCCCCCGTCGTCTACCGTCCCATCTCCGTTGGCGCCGCCCTGGCGCCGCGCGGTCTCCTCTGATGTGGTGAGGGAAGCCCCGAGGCCCCAACCCCCGGGGCTCGGTGGCGGTAAAGCCCGGGAGCCCGGTGGTCTTGCCCGTCGACGCACCGCCTCGTAGCCTCCCGGTCAGTCGGGAAGCTCACGTTCAACCGCACCCCATCCAGAGCCACCATGCCTTCTCCGTCCCGCCCCAGCGGCCACCCAACTCGGGCCGCCCGATGCCGCCGCGCCGCCGTATCCCACCGATCTGTCGGGTTCCGCCTGGCCGCCGCCGTGCGCCGGGTCGCCGGCTTCCCCCGAGCCGCCACCCTGGCGCTTCTCGTCGCATCGGGATTCGGCGTTCCGACGTCCTTGTCCGCACAGGCCCGTATGGGGCCGCCGGGAGTCGGACCCGCGAGCGCCCATCCCGCCACGGCTCGTCAGGGTGTCATGCGGCACCGGGCCAACTACGACCTGGCCGCCCGCTTCGCGCCCTACCGGATCCGCAAGATGGTTCACACCCTCATGGTGAACCCAAAGTGGATCGAGGGGACGCAGAAGTTCTGGTACGAATGGGAGGACACACAGGGCAAGACGTTCTACATCGTTGATCCCGCCCGGGCATCCAAGCGGCAGGTCTTCGATAACGACCGCATCGCCGCCGAGCTTACACGCATCACCAAGGACCCCTACGACGGGCAGCACCTTCCCATCACCTCCATTCGCTTCGTCGATGAGAACACCATCCAGTTCGACGTGAAGTCCAGCCAGGACGAAGAGAAGGAGGAAACGGAGGTCCAGGAGCAGGAGCAGGAGGAGAAGAAGGAGGAAGGGGCACGGGCGAAGAAGAAGCCCAAGAAAAAGGTCTTCCACTTCGAGTTCGACATCCCCACCCAGACCCTGCGGGAGCTGAAAGACTACGAGGCGCCGGACAACCATCCCTCGTGGGCCAGCGTGTCCCCCGACGGCGAGACCGTGGTCTTCGCCCGCGATTTCAACCTCTACATGATGACCGGGGAGAGCTACAAGAAGATCCTGGACGCCCGCCGGGGAAAGAGCGGGGCGGAAGCCGACTCGGCGGATATGAAGGTGGAGGTGGAGGAGATCCAGCTCACCGACGACGGTGAGGAGTTCTACAGCTACGCCGCCCGGGAGAGGGGGAAGACGGACAAGGAACGGGCCAGGAGCGCCCACGACCGGAAGCGTGCGCCCATCTTCTGGTCCCACGACTCGCGCAGGTTCGCCCTGGTCCGCCTCGACCAGCGCAAGGTGGAGGATCTGTGGGTCATCCACTCCGTGGGTAACAAGCGCATGGAGCTGGAGACCTACAAGTACGACATGCCCGGCGAGGAGAACGTCACCCGGAACGAGATCTGGATCTACGACCTGGTGGAGCGGAAGAAGGTCAAGGTCCAGGACGATCCGTGGAAGGATGAGGATCTCTCCATCGTCCGTGCGCGGCAGTTCAACTATCCCGACTCCGAAGAGCCCCGGCGGGCGTTGTGGCTCTCACCCTCCTCGGACGAACTCCACTTCGTGCGCCAGAGCCGGGACCGACATCGCATCGACCTCATGGTGGCCGACGCCGCCACCGGCGAGGCCCGCCCCCTCATCGAGGAGCGGATGAACACCTACCAGGAGTACCGGAACCCGGAGCGCCTCTCCAACGGCGACATTCTCTGGTGGTCCGAGCGGGATGGATGGGCCCACGTGTACCGCTACGGAGCCGACGGGACGCTGAAGAACCGGCTGACCCAAGGGCCGTGGCATGTGGACAATATCGTGGGGGTGGACGACGCCCGGGGGGTGGCGTTCCTCGTGGGCAACGACCGGGAGGAGGGGGAGGATCCCTACTACACCCATCTGTACCGGGTGGGGGTGGACGGCACCGGGCTGCGCCTCCTGGATCCGGGGAATTTCGATCACCGGATCTCCCTCAACGAATCCACCCGCTTCTTCGTGGACAACTACTCCCGGGTGAACACCGTCCCCGCCGCAGCTCTCTTCGACAGCAGCGGGCGGAAGATCCTGGATCTGGAAGAGGCGGATCTCACTGCGCTCATGGATGCGGGCTATGAGTTCCCCGAGCCCTTCAAAGTGAAGGCAGCCGACGGGATCACCGACATCTACGGGGTCATGTACAAGCCCTTCGACTTCGATCCCGGGAAGAAGTATCCCATCGTGGCCTACGTCTATCCCGGCCCCCAGACCGAGGCGGTGGCCAAGTTCTACTCCACCACGCCGTATGAAACGGGGCTGGCCCAGTTCGGCATGATCGTGGTAAGCCTGGGTAACCGGGGCGGCCATCCCGACCGCTCCAAATGGTACCACAACTACGGGTACGGGAACCTCCGCGACTACGGGCTGGCCGACAAGAAGGCGGGGCTGGAGCAGCTCGCCCAGCGCTTCGACTTCATCGATCTGCACCGGGTGGGAATCTACGGACACTCGGGCGGCGGCTTCATGTCCACGGCGGCCATGCTCGTCTACCCCGACTTCTTCAAAGTGGCGGTGTCGTCTTCGGGAAATCACACGAACGATGTGTATAACCGCTGGTGGTCGGAGACCCACCACGGGGTCAAGGAGGTGAAGACGAAGGACGGTGAGGTGAAGTTCGAGTACTCCATCAAGACGAACCCCGAGCTGGCCAAGAACCTGAAAGGCCACCTCCTCCTCACCACCGGCGACATCGACAACAACGTCCACCCGGCCAACACCTTCCGCATGGCGGAGGCCCTCATCAAGGCCAACAAGCGGTTCGACTTCTTCATCTTCCCGGGAGAACGCCACGGGTATCGCAACTTCGGCGACTACTGGTTCTGGCTCAGGGCCGAGTATTTCGTGAAGCACCTTCTGGGGGATACCCGCTGGAGTGCGGACATCATTCCCCTGCAGATGGAGAAGCCAGAGGTGAGATAGGGGCGAAAAAGCCCCGAGGCCGGATGGCCTCAGGGCTTTCCTATGCGCCTGGCAGGATGGAGCTCCGGCCGCGCTTCCGCGCGGTCCTCGCTCGTCTCGCGGTGCAGCGTCCCGAGTTCGCGACCACCGCCCAGCCCCGCTCGGCTCGAACCTGCGATGACGTCAAGGCTGAGGTCGCAGGTTCGCATCCCGCCCCAAACGTGGGACGACGCCCCGGGGCCGGGCGGCCCGGGGGCGTCGCCGATGCGCCTGGCAGGATTC
>JBHHWB010000052.1:0-23813 GCA_046756305.1 Gemmatimonadota bacterium | reverse complement strand
GGGGACATTTCTATTTCAATGAACCCCCGGACTTTTCTATTTCAATCCGACAACGGGAGACCATTTCATTCGCCGGAAGGCAATCATATCGTGCCATTTCCCGCAAACGAGGCTGGCTGTCAGTTTCGGGAGAGCCCGTAAACATACAGGGTCAGCGGAGGGAGGGAGGGGACGGGCGTGAGGCTGCTGATGCGCCCGTCGCTTCCCACTGTGAGGTCACCCACTTGCGGCGCATCCCGTAGTAGCGGGGTAAGGGAATAGCGTCCCGCCTCAAGATAGCCCGAAGGTTCCGGCGTCTCCGCGCGGTCCGCCGCACCGATGTTCACCCCCCGGATCGGACGATCTCCCAGGTTGGCCACCACGAGAGCAGCGTCCTTGCCCGTTGTTCGCAGGTAGGCAGCCACCCCGGGGACGTTAGCCCGCAGCGGAACCAGGTCGCCGGAGCCCAGCGCGCGATTCCCGGAACGGAGATGTATCATGCGCCGGTATCGGTTGAGCAGCGAGGCCGGGTCTCCCTCCATGGCGGCGACGTTGGCCGTGAAGGAGTCGGGCTGTGGGGGTTCCCATGGAATGCCGGACGTGAATCCCGCCGCGGGTGTCAGGTCCCACTGCATGGGGGTTCGGAGGCGAGGGTCGGGCTTGTCGCCCGTCATGCCGATCTCTTCCCCATAGTAGACGAAGGGAAGGCCGGGAAGGGTGAGAAGAATCTCGGCTGCCAGTGCGGCCCGGTCCGCCCGCCCCTCGAGCTGGGTCATGGTTCGGGTCTGGTCGTGGTTCCTCAGGAAAGGGGCCCAGCGGTGATCGGGAACTCGGGTTTGGAGCTCCAGAACGGTGGACATGAGATGGTCGGCGGTACCCAGGACGACGGCGTCAAGGATGGCGTTGGCCACCTGGAAGGCGAAATAGGAATCGAGCTGGTCCGGGTAGTAGGCCAGGAGCACGTCGGTGCTGTCGAAGACCTCGCCGATGGTGAACGCATCAGGCGCAATCTTCCGGATGTGAGCCTGGTACTCCCGCAGCATGTCATGTGTGCGGGGCACATTCGCCGTACGGTCCCCTTCTTCCATGAGATGACGCACGGCGTCCAGGCGGAAGCCGTCCGCGCCCATCTCGGTAAGCCAGAAGGTGGCCACTCGCTTCATCTCGGCCCGTACTTCCGGACTCTCCCAATTCAGGTCGGGCATGCCGCTCCAGAAGAACCCGTAGTAGTACTCGTCCCGATAGGGAGATCGGTGCCAGTTGTATCCGCCCCATTCGTTGGGCTCGCCCCGGCCGGAGGAGAAGCGGAACCAGTCCCGGTAGGGAGAATCGGGGTAGAGAAGGGCGTACTGAAAGAAAGGATATTCGCTGGACGTGTGGTTGATGACCATATCCACCAGCACGCGAATACCCCGGGCGTGGGCTTCCCGGACCAACTCTTGGAAATCCTGCTGCGTGCCGTAGCTGGGATCGACGCGGTAGTAGTCGCGTACGTCGTAGCCGTGATAGCTGGTAGAGGCCGCAATGGGCATGAGCCAGATGCAGTTGGCTCCAAGATCGCCGAGTGTTTCAGGGTTTCCATCGTTGATGTAGTCCAACTTTCGGATGAGCCCCCTCAGGTCGCCGATCCCGTCTCCGTCGCTGTCGAGGAAAGAGCGGACGAACACTTCGTAACACACCCCGCCCCGAGTCCACTCGGGTGGGGAAACAGTCGCCGTGCTAACCGGTGCCACAGTGGCCGGCCGCGCTGCCCCCGGCTCTTGTGCCGCGGAGTGGGAAGGCGATCCCGTGGCGAGGGCGGTAAGGAGGATTTCCGTCAGAACGAGGCGCCCTGCGCCGCGAAAGAGTCGGAGGGGTTTGCCGAACTGCGTCAGGCTCACGGAGTGGTTTCTCAGGGTTTCACGCATGATTTTCTCTGCTGGAATTCAAAGTCGCCTTCGGGCCCGGGCTCCGTCCGGATCCTGCTCTACGCGAGTAGGAAGCGTGCCGCCTTCGTCGCTGAAGGGGTCACCCTGCGGGTCCCACCCATCGAGGACGGCCGCGCATCCGATGAGGCCGGGATACTCGGGGCGGATCCAGGCCACCGGAACGGTTTCACAGAAACGTGTGAAGCGTCCCTTGTCTTCGAAGTGAGCCCGGAAACGCTCCGGGTCGAAGAACGGGAGCAGTTTCCGAAAGGCGCCGCCCGAGAGAAAGACGCCGCCGGTGGCCCATGTGGCCAGTGCCATGTCTCCGGCAAAAGAGGCCAGAACGTCGAAGAAATCCTGGACGCTTTGTAGCGCAGCCGAGTTGCCGCGGGATGCCAGCTCGGCAACCTCCCTAGCCGACTTCAGGGCGCCCTCCAGCGGAAGGGCAGCGTCGGCAAGGCGGTAGTTCGCCCAGTAGAGGTTCTCCAGGCCAGGCCCGGACACGATCCGCTCCACTGAAACTCGGGGAAAGCGCGACAATAGGGCCTGAAGGAGCTCGATGCCGTGCCGACTTGTGGGGGCGAATCCCACGTGACCCGCCTCCGAAGGGATCACTTCTCCGCCCGTCGTCTGGATCGCAACGCCGAGGCCGGTTCCCGGCCCCACGACGGTGCGGATGCCCCGTTCCGCGGGCCGGGGCGTTCCCAGCCAGACGAGCTGGTCTTCCTCGAGGTGATCAATGCAAAGCGCCTGGGCGGTGAAGTCATTGATGAGGAGCACCGGCACGCCCAGAAGTTCCTCGAGCTGGCGTCGGTAGAGGGTCCAGTGGTTGTTGGGGAGGTCAACCGGATCCTGGTCCACCGGACCGGCGGCGGCGATGCAGCCGCGCGTCAATCCGCGGATCCCGTGGCGTTTCACATAGGCGCGAATGGCATCCTCCGCCCGGGCAAAGTCGGCGCAGGCCAGAACGTCTACTTCCTCCAGGGAGCCGGTGTCCGGATGGACGACGCCGAAACGGGCGTTGGTGCCGCCGAAGTCCGCCACGAGCCAGGGGCCGGTGTCGCCGCCTTCAGAATCGTCATTTCCGCGAAATTTCATGATGAAGTCCATGGTGCGGCCGCGTCAGGAGAAGTAGATCCAGACTGCGGCCACGCTGAGGATCAAAATCAGACTCAGAAGCATGTCCGCCCGTATCCACCCCTTGTGATCTTCCGGCTCATTCGGGCGCCCGGCTCCGCCGAAGGTCAGGGTTGCCACCTTCTCCTCCGGCGGCGGCGGCGTGAGGAGGCTCACCGCTACGAGGACCAGGGATGAGATCCCGAAGAGAAGTACGGCGAAGTGAAGAAAATTGATGTCGGCATAGGCGTAGAGGACCCCGTCCAGCTTCCCCTTGTTGAGCTCGGCCACCAGCCGCCCCATCCCCAGAAGGAATCCCGTGATAAGAGACGCCATGGCTCCAGTGGCGTTTACCCGCCTCCAGGAGATCCCCACGAGGAAAACGGCGGCTATGGGAGGGGAGATGTAGGCCTGGACGCTCTGCAGGTACTGGTAAAGCTGTGCCGACACGAGCTTCATGAGGGGGATCCAAAGGAGACCGAAGCCCACGAGAATGGCCGTGGTCACCTGGCCAACGAGGACCAGGCGTCGTTCCGAGGCCCCGGGATGAAGCTTCCGGTACACGTCCCAGGTGACCAGCGTGGAGGTCGAGTTGAAGACCGACGAGAGGGAGCTCATGAGGGCTGCCAGCAGACCCGCCACCACCAGGCCGCGGACTCCCACCGGGAGGAGGACGGCGATGAGGGTGGGAAGGGCCTGGTCCGGCGTGTCCAGAGTCAGCCGGCCCTGCTGGGAAAGGGCATAGGCGATGACACCCGGAATCACGAAGATGAAGAGCGGCAGGAGCTTGAGAAAGCCGGCGAAGATGGTGCCTCGGCGAGCGTGGTCCTGGTCGTGGGCGGCCAGGACCCGCTGGACGATGAACTGGTCGGTGCACCAGTACCAGACCCCCAGGATGGGCGCGCCCAGGAGGATTCCCGTCCACGGAAAGTTCGGATCAGAAACGGGCTGCCACAGGTCCATGAAGGAGTGGCCCACCGAGGCACGCATGGCTTCCCATCCCCCCAGCGCCGAAAGGCCGAGAACCGTCACCGCCACGGCGCCTCCAATGAGGACGAACATCTGCAGGAGGTCTGTGTAGAGCACGGCTCGCAGCCCGCCCATGATGGTGTAGACGCCCGTGACCACCACCACCACCAGCGCGCCGGTCCAGAAATCGATCCCCATGAGGGCTTCGAATACGATCCCACCCGCCGCGATGGTCACCGATATCTTGGTGAGCACGTAGCCGATGATTGAGATCACGGCCAGGTACCAGCGAGCCCCCTCCGAATACCGCCGCTCCAGGAACTCGGGCATGGTGAAGACGCCGCTGGAGAGGTAGAAGGGTACGAAAACCCACCCCAGGAGAAGGAGAATAAGGGAGGCCAAAATTTCGAACTGGGCGACGGCGACGCCACTGGCCGCACCGGTGCCGGCGAGCCCTACCAGATGTTCGGAGCCGATGTTGGAGGCGAAGAGAGATCCTCCCACCAGAAACCAACCGGCGTCCCGGCCCGCCAGAAAGTAGTCGGTGGAGGTGCCCTTGCTCGCCCGCTCTTTCAGGGTGGCGAAGATGGCCACTCCGAAGACGAGGAGGAAATAAAGCCCGATAACGATCCAGTCCAGCAGGGAGAGGAGGCTCATGGGAGCGCCCTGAACCGGATTGCCTGACCGCCGCCCGCTGCCAACCGGAGGGTCAACGTCGAGTCGGCGGTCACCTCATGAGAGGTGATTTCCACGGGAAGGGGATTGGTCTTCCAGTGGGCGTCCGAGCCGTCGGCGTAGATTTCGGCCAGGTATCTGCGGCCCGGCTCCAGAAAATCCAGACCGACCTGGAAGGTGCGGGCCTTCTCGTCGGTGGCCGCTCCCAGGTACCAGTCGTCGCCGCCCCGTTCCTGGCGGGCCACGACGACGTAGTCGCCGATCTCGCCCTTCAGTACTTTCGTCTGCTCCCAGTCGACGGGGACTTCCTCGATGAACTTGAATGCCGGGTGACCCTCGTAGTTCTCCGGGAGGTCGGCCGCCATCTGCATGGGAGAGTAGATCACCACATAGAGGACCAGCTGCTTGGCCACCGTCGTGCGGATACGCGCCCATTCCGGAGGCCTAGGCTCGCCGGTGGTTGAGGCAATGAGGACATCGAAGACCCCGGGCGTGAAGTCCATGGGGCCCGCCAGCATGCGGGTGAAGAAGAGGATCTCCTCGTGTTCGGGAGGATTGCCGCCGTCCCCGGCCCAGGCGTTATACTCCTGCCCCCGGGCGCCCTCGCGGGTCATCATGTTGGGGTACGTCCTTCGCTCCCCCGTGTCTTTGATAGGCTCGTGGACGTCCACCATGATGTGGTGGCGGGCCGCCGTCTCGATGACCTTTCTCCAGTGCCGCACCATGTACTGGCCGTGGTGGGCGTGGCCTTCTGCGGTCAGGTCACCCACGTAGCCCGTCTTGATGGCGCGAATGCCCAGGCGCTCATAGAGGGAGAAGGCGTCTTCCATCTGCCGTTCGTAGTTGCGGATCCCCATGGAGGTTTCATTGTGCCCGATGAGGGTGACGCCCTTTTGCTGCGCATAAGCCGCCAGTCCTTCGAGATCGTAGTCGGGATAGGGCTGAGTGAAGGAGAAGCTGTCGGCGTTGGCCATCCAGTCTCCGTCCCAGCCGATGTTCCATCCTTCCACCAGAACCCCTCCGAAGCCGTGGTCGGCGGCGAAGTCGATGTAGCGTCGGGTATTCTCGGTGGTGGCCCCGTGCTTCGGGCCCGAACTCCAGGTCTGAGTGCCGATGTGCATCCCCCACCAGATGCCCACGTACTTCATGGGCTCGATCCAGCTCGTATCCTCAATGCGGTTGGGGGGGTTCAGGTTGAGGGTGAGGACCTGAGGGTGGAGGTCCTCGGCCCGGTCGGCGAGCTGGATGGTCCGCCAGGGGGTGCGGAACGGGGTACGCCCCTTGACCTTTGCCCCGTCGGCCCAGGCGGGAAGAGAAGCGTGCATGCGCCGGTCCCGGGAGCCCTCGAGGTTCATGCCGGCGTAGTCCACCAGGTCGGCTTCGTGGATCACGACGTAGAGGCCGTCCTTTGTTTCCATGGTGAGTGGCGTGTGAACCACGGGGAGCATGCTCATGGGGCCGGAGGCGTAGAGGAGCTCGTAACGGTTCCAGTCGTTGGCGGGAATCCACCAGGCCTTCGCGTCATCGGCCATATAGAACTCGGTGAGTTCCTCCATGATTTCGAACCCGCCCAGGTTCGCCTGGCGGGGGAACGCGTACCGGAAGGCAACGCCGTCGTCGAAGGAGCGGAAGATCACATCCAGGGTGCGGTGAGGCTCGCGGACCTCCTCCACGCTCACCCGCAGCTCGTTGTAATGGTTCCGCACCCGAGCCACCTCCCCCCACGGCTGTACCCAGGTCTCGTCGTGGGAGTCGCGCGTGTGCTCCCGAATAGCCAGGCTGTCACGAAAGGCGGGGGCGTCGCGGAACTCGAACCCGAGGCGGGAGGGAAGGATAACCTTCTCCCCGTCCCGGTCGAGGCTGTAAAAGAGTCCCCCGTCGCGGATTTCCGCGGTGACCACGTTGCGGCCGTCGGGCGACGTGACCCGGAGAACTTCCTGACCCCGGCCCCCACCAGGAAGGGTGAGGGCCCCCGCCAGGGCGAAGCCCCAGACTCGTGTCCATCGGTTCATCGTCTTGGGCATGATGCAGCGTCCTTTGGTAAGAAATATCCGGCCGGATCCCCGGCGGCCCGGAATTGGGCCGCCCATCATAGATCCACGCCCCGGCGAATCGCCACCGCACGCTCCGGAGGGAGACGAAACTCCACCACACCAGTCTCCGAGACGGTGATCGCATGTCCGGGGCACGTCCCCTCCCCGGGGGGGCCTGTGAGGATGTCGCAGTAGACGCCGGCCGGCAGGGGCGTGAGAGTAGAGACGGTTACGCTGTCGGGCTCCAGATTGATGGCGACGAATCCCTGATCGCCGCGTGAAAAGGCGATGGCGTTGCCTCCGTCGTCCCACCACCCGGTCACGGGTGTTCCGGAGACCGCCCGGCGGAACGCCACCATGGCCGAAATGACGGGGTCACGGTGTTCGCAGACCCACCCGCCGGGGAGAACCTCTTCCATGCTGGAGGCGCATGCCACCGGAAGGGTCTCACCTCCCGGCCCGGACGGGGGACCCATGTCGCGTCCCGCCTGCGAAGCGATGTCGAAGGCGTAGCCCGACGTCACCTTGGGATATCCATAGGGGTAGGCCAGCAGCCAGACGTGGGCCAGGCGGTAGCGAACCGCGTCGCGGTAGTCCAGTGTGCCGGAGGCGCGCTGGGTGTCGTGGTTGTTGGCGAAGACCACCGCCTTATCCGCCGGCATAAGATTCCATGCGGTGGGCGAGGCCTCCTTGAGGGCCGCCAGAGGCTGAGCGTTGTCTCGCTTGAAGAAGTCGGCGAATCGGCGGTAGCGAAACTCGGTAATGTCGGAGGAGCCACCCGACGACGAGGCCAGCCCGAAGTAGTCCCGGGCCGTGACCGCCTCTCCTCCGAAGTCGATCACCTCGGCGAAGTAGTAGGGTCGCGGTCGATTCTCCGCGTCGGCGGCGCGATTGACCAGGGCCAGAATGGAATCGAGCTCTACGGGCTGGATATGCTTGGCCGCGTCTAGGCGGAATCCGGCCACGCCCATCCGCCCCAGCGCGATGAGGTAGTCGGCGAGACGCCGCCGAACGGATTCGGACCCGGTATCCAGGTCGGCGAGGCCGAGGAGCTCGCAGTCCTGAACGTTGGCGGCGTCCTGATAGTCTGTGACCTGGCACGGCGCATGGAAGTCTCCCGCGTCGTAAAGGCCTGGGTAGGCATACTTGGAATAGGCCGTTCCGTTGCTTCCCACCCCGGCGCCGGCGGTCATGTGGTTGAGGATCGCGTCTACGTAGACGTCCACGCCGGCGGCGTGACACCGCTCCACCATGTTTCGGAAGGCGTCGGCGGTGCCGGAGCGGGAGCGCTCAAGGGAGTAGCTCACCGGCTGGTAGCGCTCCCACCAGGGAAACCCTGGGAGGACAGCGTGCTCCTGGGGGGGCGACACCTGAACCGCTTCGTACCCTGTGGGCCCCAGGTAGACCTCGCACTCGGTCGCGACCTCCTCCCAGGGCCATTCAAAGAGATGCACGAAGACGTGACCCGCGGCCGCGTGACCAGACGGCTGGTACGTGGGGTCGAGAGAAGGACGCGCCGAGGGCTGCGTCCACTCCGTGGCCCGCGTGATGGGATCGCTGCAGCCCGTGCCCGCCGCCAGGATCACGGCGATGGAGAGAAGGGATGCACGGATGGCCGGGTTCATGGATACGCGAAGGGTCCGAGGGGAACCCCGGCCCGGAGCTGGGGGCTCCGGGCCGGGGCGAGATCAGCGGCGTAGCTGGCGAGGCCGTCCGTCTCGTCAGTAGCCGGGATTCTGCTTCAGGTTAGGATTGGCCAGAAGCTCCGTGGCCGGGAGGGGGTATAGGGCCCGGAATGCTTCGGTGGCCCTTCCTTCGCGCACGCCGCCCTTCCAGGCCCAGGTGCCGCTCTGGAACTTGTCGAAGCGGATCAGATCGGTCCGCCGGTGGCCCTCCCAGTAGAGTTCGCGGGCGCGCTCGTTCAGGATGAAGTCCAGGGTGAGATCCGCATCGCTGATGTTCGCTCTCGTATCCCCGTAGGCCCGCTCACGCAGGTCGTTGATATACTGCACCGCCTGGGCTCGGCTTCCGCCGCCTCCCCTGAGCACGGCCTCCGCGTACATGAGATAAGCGTCGGCCAGCCGGAACATGGGATAGTCGATGTCCGGGAAGGATGGGTGCGACCCGGGATTCCCGCTGGAGGTGACGTTGCGGTACTTGGGCGCCGCGACCCCGTCGAAAAAATTGGTAAGGTTGTCCACCGTGGGATTCTGGCCTTCGGTCCAGAAGATGGAAGAGGCCCTCCGGTCGCTGGAGGCGGCGCCTCCGGGAAAGAGATCCACGAACTGCTCGGTGAGACGGAGGCCCCACCATCCGAAGTCCAGCCCGAAAGCTCCGGCATTCATGTTGCCGCCCACGGCTGCATGGGCCAGGAAGGTGGTTCCTCCCCACGTCTGGGTGTTGTTTCCATCCTGGGGCACCGGGAAGATGATCTCAGGCGACTTGTCGTTGTCCGCCAGGAAGATTTCCCGGTAGTTGTCATCCAGGGAATAAGCTCCGGAGCTGATGACGTTCTGCGCCTCTGTGAGGGCGTTGGCGTACTGCGCCGAGCCTGCGTACACCTCTGCGTTGAGGTAGAGCTTGGCCAGAAGCATGGCCACCGCGCCCTGATCGGCCCGCCCGTATTGCCCCGTCCCCGGGGCGGGGAGCTCGCTGCGGATCGCGTTGAGCTCGTCTACCACATACTGGTACACCTGGGCCCGGGTGGCCTGCTCGGGCGGCGTGGCGCCGATGACGAAATCCTCGGTCACCAGGGGAATGTCCCCGAAAAGATCGATACCGTGCCAGTAGCTCAACGCCCGCAGGAAACGTGCTTCGGCCCGGTACTGCTGGATCTCGTTCCGTAGGGCGTTGTTCACGTCTCGAGCGTCGAGCTTGGCGTCGGAAGTCTCCCGCAGGAACTCGTTCACCATGGAGACCTGGAAGAAGATCCGACTGTACATGGCGCCCAAGAACTGGTTGGACGATCCCCACAACTGGGTGTTGAGCTCCTGCACACCCGCGTCGTTCCAGGAAATGACAGCTTCATCGGTGGGGAGTTCTTCCATCTGCCAGAGGAGGCGGATGTAGTGGGAGAATCCTTCGTCAATACCTTGGATGTCGCCACGGCCCGCCGCTCCCTGCTGTCCAGTGACAGCAAGCCCGGCATAGAGCTTGGCGAGAAATGCCCGGTAGGACGCGGGGTCGTTGAAAACGTTCGCCCCGGTGACCGTGCTCTTCGGCTCCACGATCAGATCGGTGCATCCGGATGCAGCCACAAGGAGGACGGCGCCGACCATCACGGTCCTCCACGCCTTGTTTCGCATGACTTTGATCATTGTTCTTTCATCCTCGAAATCAGGAACGCCGTCCTCAGAAACTCACGCTCAGCCCGCCTGTGAAGGTTCGGGAGCGCGGATAAATGTTGTTGTCGATGCCGTTCACGCCGGCCACCGGATCGATGCCGCTGTATCCCGTGAGGGTGAATACGTTCTGCACCGCGGCAAAGAGGCGGGCGCCTTGCAGAAGCCCGGCCCGGTCAATGGTGTACCCCACCACGATGTTGTCCATGCGGAGGAAGGAAGCGTCCTCCACGTACACGTCGGAGAAGTACTGCGGGTTGTCGAAGCCGTATTCCAACACTGAACTGTGTAGGTTGAAGGGCACGCCGCCCCGCAGCTCGCGGTAGTTGCCCAGGTTGGAGGCCACGTTGTTGTACACGTAGTTCCCGATCTGAGCCAAGAGCGTGAAGGAAGCGTCCCAGTTTCCATAACTCATCATGGAAGTGTGTCCGATGATGAAGTCGGGGGCCGGACTCTTCCACGGAGCGCGGTCGTCCTGGTTCACCACGCCGTCGCCGTTCAGGTCCTCGTAGAGGTCGTTTTCGTCGATGTTGCCGTCTCCATTCGTATCTGCGTAGATGGGGAGACCGTCTGCGCCCCGCTTGTGGCGGTACACGAAGAAGGAATTCACGGGGAAGCCGGGCTGAAGAACCTGGATTGTGCTTCCCACACCGCCGGCGATGCCTCCCGTGAGGATCTGCTCATCCCCGGCACCGGTGGCGTTGATCTGTGTGAGCTCATTGTCGTTCGCAGCCAGGTTGAAGCCCGCATTCCAGGTGAAGCCGCCTTCATCGGACTCGAAGATCGCCGCGTCCAGACCGAGCTCAAATCCCTTGTTGGTGAGCGAGCCGATGTTGGTCGTGACGAAATTCGAGAGGTTGGTTCCTGCGGCCACGGGAACGTTGAAGATGAGATCTTTCGTGTCCTTCTTGTAATAGTCCAACGCACCGGAAAGGCGGCCGTCGAAGGCGGTGAAGTCCACGCCGATGTTGTAGGAGGTCGTTTCCTCCCACTTGATCCCCGGATCGGCGGCGCTGGGCCGTATCGTGGTCACGAACTCGTCCCCGAACTGCGCTCGAGCCTGCGGGTCACCGATGAGGTAGTCGGAGTACTGCTGATAGTTGGGGAAGGCCTGGTTACCATTCACCCCCCAGGATACACGCAGCTTGAGGTCCGAAAGCGCATCGAAACCCTCCATGAAGGATTCGTTGGAGATGCGCCACGCGAATGCCGCCGAAGGGAACGTACCCCACTGTTCCTCGGGACCGAACTTGGAGGAACCGTCCCGGCGGATGCTGGCCGTGAGCAGGTATTTGTCCTGGAAGGAGTAATTCAGCCGGGCAAATGCCGAGATTAGGCGGCTCTCATCAACGTTCAGGAAGGTGCGCTCCAGATCGGCGCCGGGAATGCCGTCGGGGCCCAGGAGGTCGAAGCTCAGACCCTGAACGACAAAGGACGGGAAGTCACTCCGGAAATCCTCATAGGAGTAGCCGGCGGTGAGATCCAGATCTCCTCCCTCGGGGCCGAACGCCGTCTCATAGTTCAGATACGCGTCCAGAAGTTTGTTGAGCTGTGTGGGGTTGGAGCGGCTCACCAGCCCCGGCAGGCCCGTCTCGGCCTGCCCGCGGAGGAAGCTGGGCGCGAACGTTCGCCGCTCCGCCTTGGTGACGTCGTATCCGACGTTCACGGTGGCCAGGAGACCGTCCACCCACGGCAAGTCGTACTTCCCGATAATGCTTCCCACGCTCCGGTAGGTGGTGCCATCGTCCTTCACCAGATTGAGTTCAGCTACCGGGTTGTTGGGTCCCAGGGGATCATCCCACTCGAAGTATCCGCCGTAAGGGCTGTTGGGATCCAAAACGGGTTGGGTGGGGGCCATGCCGCTGGCACCTCCCAAGACACCACCGGGGGTGAAGAGATCCTTGGCGCGGGAGCCCTTCAGGTTGGCTTCGATGTCGAGACGGTCGTCGAGGAGGACCTGGTGGAAGTTGAGCGCTGCGGAAACGCGCTCGGTTGCCGATCCCCGCACGACGCCTTCCTGATTCAGGTATCCCAGGGAAAGGCGGTAGTCCATGGCTTCGTCACCACCGGAGATGGCTACCGAATGCTCCTGGCCCACGGCGGAGCGCTGAACCTCCTTGCGCCAGTTCGTGTCGGCGGACCCAAGCTTGCCCAGGTTGTCGGGTGCAAACTGCGCGACGGCATTACGGAACTGGGTCGCGTCCAGGAGGCTCACGTCTCCGATGACGTTGGACCCCGAGACAGAGCCGGTGTACGTCATGCGGGCACCCTTCGCGCCCGACTTTGTCTGGATGATGACGACGCCGTTGGCGCCCCTGGATCCGTAGATCGCGGTGGCGGACGCGTCCTTGAGGACCGTGACGGATTCGATGTCCTCCGGATTGATGAAGTTGAGCGGGTTACGCCCGGCGGAGATGCCGCCTCCAATGGAGAGGGGGACTCCATCCACGACGAAGAGCGGCTCATTGCTGCTGGTCACCGATGTACCACCACGGATGCGGAGGGAGACGCCTCCCCCGGGCTCACCGCTGTCGATGATCTGAACGCCGGCGACCTTGCCCTGAATCAACTGCTCAGGGCTCACGATCCGCCCCGCGTTGAACTCTTCAGGGGCCACATCCTTGATGACACCGGTAACCTGCCTTTTCTGGCGCTCCCCGTATCCGATGACCACCAGGCCTTCCAGTCGGACCGCTTCACTGATCATGCGAATGGCCAGGGTGGTGGTCTGTCCTCCGGCGACCGTTACGGTCTGGGTGTACGGAGCGTACCCGACCCGCGTAGCCGTCAGCGTGTAGGTGCCGGAGGGGATACCGGTAATAAGGAACCGTCCATCTTCCTGGCTCAGCGCCCTGCGCTGTCCAACGGAAACGGTGACGCCGTCCAGGGGCTGGAGCGTGGTGGCGTCTGAGATCTGCCCAGCGATGTTCCCCATCTGCTGGGCCCCGATCCCGGTCGCGCTCAGCGTGAGTGCAGTGAGCGCGGCCAGGAGTTTGCGAACCCTCGTCATCGGGTGCCTCCGGAGGTGGTGATTGAAGCCCACCCGCCGCCTCACCGCCGGCGAGGGATGGGGGCAATTTGGTCTTTTAACGCGCAAATTATCCCTATTGGTACATGTTTGTATTCTCAGCGTCAAGAGTTTTGACGGTCGGGGTCCGGTTGACGGCCGGTTCTTCAGGAATCAAGGGTTCGCAAGGGGGTGATTGTCTACGGACATCTCCTGCCGTATGTTCGGTGTGCCTGTTTTGTACGAACGAAAAACAAAACAGCGATCCCCGGGGTGTATCGTGCGAAAGATCAACACACGTAGCTTCCAGAGAGCGACCCGCGGAACTCCGCGGGAAGTCAACCGAAGAATCCTCCTGAACCTGGTCCGGGAGCACCAGCCCATTTCCAGGGCGGACCTGGCCCGCCGGCTTAACATGAGTCGCGGAATGGTGAGTTCCCTTGTGGGAGATCTCATCTCGGAAGGGCTCCTCTTCGAGGGGGCCGTGGGACAGGCGCCGCGGGGGCGGAAGCCCCGCCTCCTTCACATTCGGGCCCATGACCGGCTCGTCATTGGAATCGACATCCGGCGTCGCCGCACCCATATCCTTCTCAGCGACTTCGGCGGAACGGAAATCGCCATGGAGACCTTTCCCACTCCCAGGGAGATGGACTCCCTGCTGGATGAGCTGGTGGCGCGGGTGGAGCGCTTGATGCAGGCTCACGAATCCCTGGGGCGATTCGAAGGGATCGGCATGGTGGTGCCCGGCCTAGTGGACGCCGAGACCGGCGTGGTGCTGCACGCTCCGACGCTGGGATGGAAGGACGTGGACATCCGCCGAATGCTGAAGGAGCGGGTTCCCCTGGAGGTGCAGATCGAGCGGGACGCCGTGGCCTGCGCTCTGGCCAAGATCTGGCTCGGCCGGCGGGGCGAGCACCCGGAGAACTTCGCCTATCTCACCGTGTCGGACGGGGTGGGCGCAGGCATTGTGGTGAAAGGGCAGGTAGTGCGCGGCCGGCACGCCGCCGGAGAGTTCGGACACATTCCTCTGAATCTGGACGGCCCCCTCTGCTTCTGCGGAAGCCGGGGGTGCTGGGAGGCGTATACGTCCAATCCGGCGACGGTGGCCCGATACCTGGGGCGGGAACTGTCGGAATATCCGGAGGCGAAAGCGTCTGGGCCTGAGCCCGATGTGACCATCGAGGACGTTGTGGCGCGTGCCCTGGACGGAGAAGCGGCGGCCTGCCGGGCGCTTGAGGAGACGGCCCGGTACCTGGGGATCGGACTGGCTGGCATCGTCAATGCACTGAGCCCCGAGGAGATCATCGTGGGAGGGGAGATCACCGCGGCGTGGGACATTATCCATCCGCTTCTCAAGCGGGAGTTGGAGGGAAGAGTGTTGACTGCATCGGCGGGGGAGACTCCCGTAAATCCCGAGAGTTCGGACCGTGACACTCGCCTTCGCGGTGCGGTGGTGTTGGTTGTAGGGCCCGCCTTCGCGGCGCCGGTCATCGCCTGAGGGAGAGTGCGCGGAGAGAGGCGGCGTAGAAAGGGCCCTGAACTCGGGAGCGCACCGGCGATCTTCAGCCCCTTCGGCGGGTAAGAGAAACGCATGAGCAGACGCCACCGCCACACCCGCTTCAGGTGGGCTTTCCGGTTCGTGCGGCCCCCCGCCGCCGCCGTTCTCTTCGCCACCCTTGTATCGCTCCAGGCCTGCTCGGAAGGTGAGCCCACTTCTCCGGAGCCTTCCGGCGCCCTCCTGGATACACCGGTGGATGTCACTCTGGGCCTCGGAGAGGCGCAACGGGTTCCCGGCACGGCCCTCTCCGTGAGCTTCGTGCGGGTGGCGGAGGACTCGCGCTGTCCCCAGGACGTGGTCTGCGTGTGGGAGGGCAACGCCACGGTTGAGGTGGGGGTCCGGGCGGGAACGGGGCCCACCTTCCCCCTTCAGATCAACACGTCGCTGCCGCCCACCTCGGTGGTCTGGAATGAAATCCGGACCTCCCTGGTGAAGCTGGAACCCACCCCGATCGCGGGCCGTCCCATCCCCCCCGAGGAGTATCGGGTCACGCTGCGGCTGGAGCCGGCATGACCCCACCGGCGGTTCCTCAGATCCGTGCCTGCAGGGTGTAGAGCTGGTGGTACCGCCCTTCCCGGGCGATGAGCTCATCGTGGCGGCCCTGTTCGGCGATGACTCCGTCCTCGATGACAAGGATGAGGTCTGCCCGCCGGATCGTGGACAACCGGTGGGCGATGACGAAGGTGGTGCGCCCCTGGAGGAGATCCTGTAAGCTCCGCTGGATGAGCGCCTCACTCTCCGTGTCCAGGCTCGAGGTGGCCTCATCCAGGATGAGCACCCGTGGGTCGGCCAGGATGGCCCTGGCGATGGTGACGCGCTGACGCTGCCCGCCGGAAAGCTTCACCCCCCGCTCTCCGATGACGGTGTCGAGTCCGTCGGGGAAGCGGTCGGCAAATTCGGTGACATAGGCCTTCTCCGCCGCCGTTCGAACTTCCGTACCATCCGCCCCGGGACGGGCGAAGAGGATATTGTCCCGGATGGTTCCGTCGAAGAGAAAATCATTCTGGAGGACAAGACCCAACTGGGTGCGGTACGTGGCCAGCTTCACGGTGCTCAGATCGATGCCGTCGACCAGCACGCGTCCCTCGTCGGGTTCCAGGAAGGAAGCGGCGAGTCCGGCCAGGGTGGACTTGCCCGAGCCCGAACTTCCCACCAGGGCGATGACCATCCCCGGGTCCGCCTGGAAGTTCACTCCGCGAATGACGGGCTTGCCTTCCTCGTAGGAGAAATACACATCCTCGAAGCGTACTTCCCCCTCCAGAGGGGGCATTTCCACCGTGCGTTTGGGGTCGTCGTCTTCCTCGGGCCATGAAAGAAGCTCGGCGGTGCGGTCCAGCCCGGCGAAGGCTTCGGTCATCTGAGTGCCGATGTTGGCCATCTGGATCACCGGCGCGATGAGGAATCCCAGGAAGAGGGTGAAGGAGAAGAGCTCACCCACGGTGAGCTGCTGGTGGATGATAAGATTCCCTCCATAGCCCATGACCAGAACGCTGGCGATTCCCATGAAGAAAGCGCCGAGGCTGGTAACCATGCTGGAAGTCGTGAGGGTGGTCTTCACGTTCTCGAAGATCCTCATGACCCCCTGGTGGAAGGTCTCAGCCTCGCGGTCCACGGCGTGGAAGCCCTTGATGACCCGGATGCCGCCCAGGGCTTCGGTAAGCCGTCCGGTCACCTCCGCCCGGATCTTGCCGCGTTCCCGAAATGCGGGGCGGAGCTTTGCGAACGCCTTGGTGGAGACGAAGGCGAAGCCGGCCAGGGGACCCAGAGCCAGCAGGGTCATCATGGGACTGATCCCCACCAGGTAGACCAGCGCCACGATGGCCGTGATGGTGCCGCCGACCAGCTGCACCAACCCGGTACCCACCAGGTTTCGCACGCCTTCCACGTCATCCATGATGCGCGAAACCAGCTCCCCCGATTTCGTGTTGTCGAACACCTTCACGGGCAGGTGGAGAACGTGCTTCTGAACCTGGGCCCGCAGGTTGGCGATGAGGTGTTGGGCCTCCACGCTGAGGAGCATCGTCAGCGTATAGGATGTCGCCGACTGGACCATCACCGCGATGCCGACGGCTCCCAGGAGCAGGTAGAGCATGTTGACGTCGCGATTGGCGATGACGTCGTCGATGAGATATCGGGTCGATGCCGGAAGAACGAGGCCGGCCAACCGGTTGAAGAGGATCAGGATCATCCCGACAAGGATGAGACCGCGCCGGGGCCAGATGATCTCATGGAAGGCGTGCTTCAGACTCGCGCCGGAGATCTTCTTTTGCTTGGTCCGTGACATGGAAAGGATCGGGGGCAGTGTGGCTGTGGAAGCCCGAAAGGTAACCCCATCCTCCTGTTCTCGGATCAGCCCCCATCCCGGAGCAGCGCCCTCACTCCACCAGGAGCCTGTCCGGGTAATGCAGTGGGCCGCCCGCAGGGGTCTTGCGTGTGCTCATGGTAGGAACGACGACGCGTCGTAGCCGTAGCTACGGCAAGGAGGAGAGACGACGCATGAGTCCGCAACACCCCTGCGCCCTACGCCATGACGGACATCATCTTACCTGCTCGTGGGTTGGGGCGGCACGGCCCCATCCCGGTCGTTGGCTCCTCTCGACGTAGCCTGGGCTATGCCTTCGAGTCGCCGCCTACGGCCTGGGGCCGTGGCGTCCCCAACGCGGCCCGCTGCATTACCCGGACAGGCTCCCAGGAGCCGGCCTCCCGGGACCGGCCCCCGCTGGGCGTGATGGTGACCTATTCGCCTCCCTGCCGCACGGGGCAGAGGTCACCATTGTCCGTGCATCCGGGGGCGCTCAGTGTCCGCTCGAAGAGCTCGAAGATCCTCCGGTACTCATCGGTCCAGGAGGCCGGTTCTACGAAGCCGTGATTCTCCACCGGGTAGACGGCGAACTCCCAGTTCTCCTTCTCCAGCTCGATGAGCCGCTGGGCCAGCCTCACCACGTCGGAGAAGTGGACGTTGGTGTCCACCATGCCGTGGAGGATCAGGAGGTGCTGGTCCGGCCGGAAGTTCTCGGCGAAGTAGATGGGTGAGGAGCGCTTGTAGGCTTCCTCGTCGTCCTGGGGCAGGTTCAGGATGCGGCTCGTGTATCCGTTGTTGTAGTGGGCCCAGTCGGTGACGCTCCGCAGGGCGGCGCCGGAGCGGAACGTCTCGGGCGCGGTGAAGAGTCCCATGAGGGTGATGAAGCCGCCATAGGATCCCCCGTAGAGGCCCACTCGCCGAGGATCCACACCCTCGGTGCGGACGAGGTATCGAGCGCCGTCCACCTGGTCGCTCAGATCCTTGCCGCCCATCCATCGGTAGATGGCGGTGCGCCAGTCCCGCCCGTACCCGGCGGATCCCCGGTAGTCCATGTCCAGGACAGTGTATCCGGCGGCCGCAAGGAAGTGGTTGAACTGATACTCACGGTAGTAGGAAGACCAGTAGTTGTGAACGTTGTGCAGGTATCCGGCACCGTGGACGAAGATGATCCCCGCACCGTTGGCTTCGGCGCCCATCTCCGCAGGCCGGTAGATGCGGGCCGGCACCTTGGTGCCGTCCTCGGCTTCGAAGCGGACGATCTCCGGCTTCCGCCACGGGAAGGAGAGCCACGCTTTGGAGGGAGAGTGGGTCACCTGGGTCATGGCTTCAGGAGCGTCGACCGCCGCCACGAAGAGTTCGGGTGGCCGGTTGGCCACATCATGCACCAGGGCAAGGTGTTTCCCGTCGGGAGAGAGAACTCCGCTGTACCGCCCTTCCCCTCGAGTGATGGGCTCGCGGCCGCTGCCGTCGAAACCCATCCACCAGAGGTGTTGGTTGAACGGAGATCCTTCATTGGTGGTGAGGAGGAAGCGCGTGCGGTCCTCGGGGATCGCCACACCCAGGATCTCCCACGCCCCGCGGGTGAGCGCCTTCTTTTCGCTTCCGTCAGCATTCACCGCGTAGAGATGGGCATAGCCGCTCTTCTCGCTCACGTACCAGACCCGGTCGCTCCCGGGGATGAAGCCGGCGCAGGTGAAGCAGGGTCCGGCGACCCATGCGTCGTCATGGAGGTGGTCCAGAAGTTGCCGCTCCCCGGTGGATGCTTCCACCGCCCAGATCCAGCGGTCCTTGTTGTCCACCGAGACGGAAAAGACGAAGGCTGTCGTCCCCGCGTCATTCCATCCCGCGTTGAACACCCGGGCCGGCTGAGGGGTGGTGTCGTTTTCCGGGACGGTGGAGATCCAGGTCACTTCTCCCGTAGCCGTGGCGAGAAGACCAAGGCGGGAGGACCCCTGAACGTCGCCCACTTTGGTGCGCCCGTTGATGGTCTGGGTGTACCCGTCTTCGGTGATCCACTCGGGGATGGCGGTGCGTTTTGCGCCCGTGGCGGGGATAAAGGTGGACACCAGCACGTACCGTCCGTCCCGGGTGGGGCGCAGCGCCTGTACACGTTCACCCCTCTTCAGATAGAGGGGGGACGGTTCCTCCGCCTCGCGGGCCTTCCTCAGCGAATCAAGGTGTTCCTTACGCGCCTCCGTTCTGCGCACGTGTTCGAAGAGTTCGCGCTGCTGATCCTGGAGGAACTTGCGCTGGCCCTTCGCCTCGGGCGCTTTCTTGGGGGCGGGACCTTCCTCGATGCGCGTGAGCTGTTCCAGAGTGCCGTCGCCCAGAGCCATGCGATAAAGGTCATTTCCCCTGCGGAAGATGACGGAGCGTCCTCGGGTGCCGAAGAGGGGGGTCCGTTCCGATTCTTCGGTTCGGGTGAGTCGGCGCACCGACATGGATTGCCGGTCCACCAGATAGAGGTCCCCGTCCACCGCCGATACCCTCCATCGGCGATCCGGGGAGATGTCGCCCTGGGCGATGAGCGGGGCGACGGCGGGTTCCTCCGCTTCCGGGATCCTTTCGAGGCCGCTCCCGTCGGCGGCGACGCGGTAGAGACTGCGGCCGGCGTCCCACACCTCGCCGGCGGGACGCCAGCGGAAGTAGATCTGCTGACCGTCGTCTGTCCAGCGAACCGCGGCGGGAGGTTCACCCACGTTCTCGGGGCCCCGCATGATGCTGCGGATGGAGAGCTCGAACGCCTGCCCTTGGGCCGGTTCGGGAACAAAAGCGGCCGTACTCTGGCCCGCCAGGGGCGCTGCGGCGGTCAGGGCAGCTGCGCTGAGGATGGCGGCGAGCCTCGGCCCCCGCGGTGACGGAAATCGGAAAACGTGGCTGCTGCGTGTCGTGGGCATGGCTCTTCGGAAAGTGCTGTGTATCAAAATGCGGGACATGGGGTCGTCCCAACTCAATCGCCGAGGCAGATCCCCAGGCTGCGTGCCGTCTCGATGACGTCCGAGTCGAGCGGGACCGTCTTGTTGCGGGAGATGGCCTGTCCCAGCGGGACGGCCTGCACGTGAGGCGGGTTGAGCGCCACCATGCAGCCGAAACCGCCTTCCTTGATGAGACGGACCGCCGCCGAGCCGAAGCGCAAGGCCAGGAGGCGGTCATAGGAGTTGGGGCCGCCGCCGCGCTGCAGGTGTCCCAGCACGAGGGTGCGCGTCTCCCTCCCGGTACGGGCTTCGATCTCCTCGGTCACCACGTCGGCCACCCCGCCCAGCCGAACCTGACCGTCCCCCTTCTTCTCGTAGTGCGGCCGTCCCCCCACCGGGTAGGCACCCTCGGCGACCACGACGATGGCGAACTCCCTGCCGCTGGCGTAGCGGTCCTCGATCTTCTCGCACACACGGTCCATGTCGTAGGGGATCTCGGGAATGAGAATGACATCGGCCGTGCCCGCGACACCCGCGAAGAGGGAGATCCATCCGGCATTGCGCCCCATGAGTTCCACCACCATGACGCGTCGGTGGGCCTGGGCCGTGCTGTGCAGTTTGTCGATGGCGTCGGTGGCGGTATCCACCGCGGTGAGGAAGCCGAATGTCAGGTTGGTGGAGGCCAGATCGTTGTCGATGGTCTTGGGAATTCCGATGACCTTGAGTCCCCGCTGAAAGAGCTCGTGGGCAATGGCGAGGGAGCCGTCACCTCCGATGGCCACGAGGGCGTCGACCTCCAGATCCCGGATGGCCTGGATGACGGCGTCCGCCCGGTCTTCCAGCACCACGCTTCCGTCGGGCTGCTCCACGGGCCACTTGAGGGGGTTCCCCCGATTGGTGGTGCCGAGGATCGTGCCGCCCAGATGGGTGATGCCGCGCACGGCCGCCCGATCCAGGCGGCGAACGCCGCCCTCTTCAAAGAGGCCGTCATAGCTTCGCTCGATGCCGAAGATCTCCCAACCTTCCCGCAGGCCGGCGAGGACGACGGCGCGGATCACCGCGTTGAGCCCCGGGGCATCACCTCCGCCTGTATTGATGGCGATGCGACGAATCTTGACGCTCATGAATGCTCACTCTCGGGGTATGCGGAAAGAAGGGGCGCCGTTTTTCCAAAGAAAGAGGCGCCCGGCCCACGGGGCCGGTCGCCGAAGCCTAGAAAGGATCCATCTCCCGGGTCAAGGAAGCGCATTCGGACGGCCTTCCTGCCTCGGGACCCGGCTCGGGGAAGCTACGGCTCCTAAAAACTCCAGCGGATCGTGGCGCTGAATTCCCCTCCGAAAAGGCTCTGTGCCGTCCCCGAGGGATCCTTGATGGCACCGAAGATCACCCGCGCTTTCGGGAACACGTCATAGGCGCCGAAAATGCGGACGGGGAAGTCGCCTCCCGCCGCCACCAGCCAGCCGGACCCTTCATCGTTCCCTGTGGGCTCGTTGCGATCCTGGTACTTGAAGTCCACCTGGGGGCGGAAGAGGTAGGACCCCAATCCCACACTTCCCACGAACCCCGCAATGATCAGGTTCTGGCTTGCCGTGGTGAAGGTCGTGTCGCCCACGATGTTGCCGGCGTCGTCCGCCAGATCCAACGTCAGGTCCCCTCGTTCCCGCCACAGGTCCGCCGCGTAAAGGGTCCACACCCCGCGACCCGCCCGGAAGGCGTAGGTGGCGTCGAAGCGGAGACGGTTGCCGGCCTGGAAGAGGTTGCGGCTGTTTCCCAGGTCGGTGCTGTAGGTCATGAAGGTGCCGCCGGCGGTGAAAGTGCTGTTGCCGAAGTTGCGGTCCACGCCCACTCGGATCCGGGTCTCGTTTCCGGGCTGATAGGTGAGGTCCAGCTCGGAACTGGGCTCGAATTCACCCCGCACCGAGTAGGCGCCGGCGACGCCGACTCCCAGACTGCCCGCCCGGAACGCCGTGGCTACGGAAGAGGTCATGGAGAATCCGGTGCCCCACGACGCTTCGCGGAATCCGAGGAGGTCCGTAGCCAGCACCGCGGACACGACGGCCTCTTCAGAGGTGTGGGTGGCGTTGCCTGTGGGGAGGCTCACACCGACGCTCACCAGAGCCCAGGGAGTGGCCTGGTAGGAGGCCTTGATGCGGGTGTCCACCGGGCCGCTCAGGGTGAAGGCGACATTTCCCTGCTCCACCTTGCCTTCGGCCCAGGCGGCATAGAGATCCAGCGTCAGGGCGTCGCCCACGGGGAGGCGCACCGCCACGGGGACCATGAAGAGCTGGGCCGCCTCCACGCCCAGGCCGGCGTCGAAGGAGTACCCCAGATAGCTGGCTCCCACGCCGATGGACTGCTGGGCGGAGAGGGGTGAAACAAGGGCCAGCAGAGCGGCGCCCACGAGGGTTCGAATCCTCATCATTTTCCTCCTCCCGGACGCTTGATCACGATGCGGATCTGGGCGCTGGAGGTCTTGGTCACCGATTCAGATCCCTGTGACTCCTGAACCGGGTCCCGCTGCTCTCCCGTGGCCTCGGTGCTGGTGGAGGTGGATTGGGTGGATCCCAGATCCAGTGTCCCCGACGTGGGCGTGGGATTCACGGCTTCGGATGCGCTGCCCAGTGTTCCCGACGTGGTTGGCGTCGCAGGCGGGGGCGGCGCCGTTACCGTGGGAGGGGCGGCGACCTGCACGACTTCGTCGGTATCGGTGGATGCGGCGTCCTGCAGATCTTCGGTGGATCCCAACTCCTCGGAGGCGGCACCAAAGCCCGGGTCCAGTTCCTGGGCCCGCTGGAATTCCTGAAGCGCCGCGTCGTAGTCGCCCCGGTCCTTGGCCCTCAGGCCGCGGCCGTAGGCGAGGAAAGCCAGGATGTTGTCGGCGCGATTCTCACGGATCGCCTGTTCCTCGGCCGGTGTGAGTTCCACACCCAGTACGTCGCGCAGCGTCCGGAAGACCAGGTCCTTCTCCATATCGAAGAGGTTCTCCAGGGCGTCCTGGGCCGACACCTGCCCCTGGGAGGCGCTGCGAGGGATGTTGAGGACGTCGGTGTCCAACCGCAGATCTTCGTCGCCCAGTGTGGTGATCACGCCCTGGACCACGTTCTCGGCCCCCAGGAGACGACCGGCCCGCGCTCCCGTTCCGGGATCGGCGTACCCCGCTTCGGTGAGGGCCATCTCGTCCAGCAGCGTCTGGATCTGGGCCCGCTCCAGCACGGTGAGGGCGTTGGAGACGGCGAAATCCGTGATCATCATGTCCGACAGGGCATAGATGAGCGGCTGGAGGTCTTCTCGCTGGGAATTGAATCCGAAGGGAAGGATGGCTACCGAGCGGGGCCGAATCTCCGCGCCGCTGAGCTGCGCCTCCTGGGCAAGCGCCGCTCGGGCCTGCTGGCGCAGCACGTTCTGAGCGATGAGTTCGAGGCGCTTGCGCAGCTCATTCTTCAGCGGCTCCGACTCACCCATGTCCAGGTAACGGGCGTAGGCGTCGCGGGCGCCGGCCCAGTCCTCGAAGTGTTCCCGCGCCATGCCCAGGTAGAGGAGGGCGGGGCCTGTCTCATTCCCCGCCTCGACGGCGCCCTCGAGCGTGTTGAGCGCCGCCTCGTAATCCTTGGCCTTGTACTGAGCCATGCCCAGTTGGACCATGAGGTCGGTATTCTCCGGATCCTGAGCCAACGCCTCCTCGATGCGAGGAATGTCGGCCGGGTCCACTTCGGGAACTCGGTAGGCGCAGCCGCCGAGAATCACCGAGGAGAACACTGCGAGAAGGGCGGCTCGCGCCAGCCGTTTCTGGGGGAAGGCGGCGTACAGCATGGAAGCTCCCGGGGAGCTGGGGGTATGAAGAATGGGAGCACCTGGCGGGAGCATGGAAACATTTTTCTCGCATCCGCGTGGTGCCCTGGGTAAATTTAGGTGTATAGATACGGGCGGGCAAAGGAATTTTTCCCATTCTGGCCCGCCCCTAGGAGCCTGTCCGAGTCATGCAGTGGGCCGCACGCAGGGGTCTTGCGTGTG
>JBHHWB010000051.1:0-24228 GCA_046756305.1 Gemmatimonadota bacterium | reverse complement strand
CGTAGCTACAGCTACGACGCGTCGTCGTTCCTACCATGAGCACACGCAAGACCCCCTGCGCGCGGCCCGCTGCATGACTCGGACAGGCTCCTGGATGGGTACCGGCGAAAGCTGAACCCGACCCGGTTCCCATCCCCCTTCGTCTTCCACACGCGCTCGCCGCACGGGCGCTGTCCATGCGCTGCGGGCGCCGTCGGGTTCAGCCTCCGCCGGCATGGCGTTTTCCTTCTTCATGATCCGTGCCGCAGCAGGTCGACGGGAGGCTGGAGTCACACATTGTGTTGGGGTACACGGAGATACGATCTGAGAGGCGGGAGGGCACCGCCGCCGCTTCATGGGCAGGCGGGCGCAGGTGTCCCCTGAAGAGGACGCTCCGGATCCCGGAATGTACGGAGCGGGCGCCGGGGCTGTCCCCACATCGGAAACCGTACCTCCCCGACGGCAGCATGGGCGTCCGCTCACGATCTTTAGGCATCCTCATCGCCTCATGCACCCCCTGACGTACCGCGAGGAATCATGCCTCATCCCAAGGGAATCGGAATCGGACATGGACGCGGCCCGGGCGGCATGCCGCTGGATTTTGACAAGGCGCCTTTTCTGGTGATCTGGGAGACCACCCAGGCCTGCGACCTGGCGTGCAAACACTGCCGCGCCGAGGCTCAGCCCCTTCGCCATCCCGATGAGCTCACCACGGATGAAGCCAAGGAGCTCCTCGTGGAGGTCCGGCGCTTCGGGCCCCTCATCTTCGTCTTCTCGGGCGGCGATGCCCTCAAGCGGCCCGATATCGTGGAGCTGACACGGTACGGGGCGGATCTGGGGCTGCGCATGGCCATCACGCCGGCCACCACCCCTCTGGCGACGAGGGAACGCCTCCAGGAGCTTCACGACGCGGGGATGGCGCGCCTTGCAGTGAGTCTGGACGGAGCCACCGCCCGGGTCCACGACGAGTTCCGGCAGGTGGAAGGATCCTTCCAGCACGGCCTGCGCATCCTGCGCACGGCCCGGGAGATCGGCATGTCCACCCAGGTGAACACGGTGGTGGCGCGCCACAATGTGAATGACTTCTCTGCCATGGCCGAGCTTCTCACCGAGGCGGGGATCGTCTTCTGGGAGGTCTTCTTTCTGGTTCCCATGGGTCGGGCCCGCCCCGAAGACGTGGCCGGCGCCGAAGCCTTCGAGGCCGTCTTCAATGAACTTTATGACCTGGCCAAGACGGTGCCCTTCGACATCAAGGCCACCGCAGCGCCCCACTACTCCCGCATCGTCCTGCAGCGCAAGCGGAGGGAACACGAAGAAGGTCTTCGTACCGAGGCTGCCGACGTCCTCACCGACGGTGTCATGCACTCACTCAAGGACGGCATCGGCCGTGCGCGGGGCGTGAACGACGGAGACGGCTTCCTCTTCATCAGCCATATGGGGGAGATCTTCCCCTCGGGGTTCCTGCCCATCTCGGCGGGAAATGTGCGCACCCACAGCCTGGTGGACGTCTATCGCAGCGCCCCTCTCTTTACCTCACTGCGGGACCGCTCGCGCATCAAGGGCAAGTGCGGCGTGTGCGAGTTCCTCAAGGTGTGCGGAGGAAGCCGGGCGCGGGCCTATGCGGTGACGGGAGATCCTCTGGAGTCGGAGCCCTTCTGCGCCTACGTGCCGCCCGCCTACGAAAGGATGGTGCGAAAAGGGGAGGCCGAGCCGGTGGAGGAATATTTTCGCGCTCGTGCCATGAGGCACGGCGTGGCCCTGCCCGTCGTCTGAACCCACCAGCGATCCTCTGGGAGGACTCGCCGGATGCCGCCTCTCGCGCCGGCTCCTATCGGATACGTGCCAGGGTTGCCACCCGCTTCGCCTCGGCGATGCGTCCCGGCAGGCCGGGCCGGCTCCACCAGTTGGCGGCGATGTGGAGCCCCGGAGGCGGGGTGAGTCCCTGGATGGCTCTCCAGGTGAGGTCCCACGCCGGCATGCGCTCATGTTCCACTTCCAGTGGCTCGGCGTCGTAGCCGGTACACGTCCTGAACTCTTCCACGGCGATGGCCGCCAGCCTCTCGTCGTCCATCTCCGCCACGTCAGGGTGGCGGGCGCCGCCCAGGTAGGCGGTGTACAGGTTCCTCCGCCCGAAGAGGCTGTGGTTGAACGTGACGCCACGCAGGCGTAGCGGTTCGGTGAAGGCCACCTGAAAACCCAGCCCTTTCAACTCCGTCTCGGCGTCGAGATGCACCACCGCCAGAGGGTTGTAGCGCAGAGAGCGAGCCGCCGCGGCCAGGGTGGGGTCGGTGGCCTCCAGGAGGGAGGCAGCCACGGGTGCCGGTGTGGTGAGCACCACCCGGTGGGCCTCGAGCGTTTCGCCGGAGAGCCGCACGGTCCAGTGCGAACCGGTACGATCCAGGGTCGTCACAGGTGAATCCAGCCGAAGCCGGTCTCCGAGGGCCTCGGCCATGGCTCGGGGCAGGGTCTCCATGCCCCCTTCGAAGGTACACGCAGCAGGCGGGCGTATGCGGCCGCCCCTCTTCAGCAGGGGCAGGAGGAGGCTGCGGCCGATGTCGAACTCGCGGAGGACGTGGATGAGAGAGAGCCCCACCTCCATGTTGTCGGGATCCGAGCCGTAGAGTCCGCCGTAGAGCGGAGCGATGAGGGTTTCGTAGAGGTCGTCTCCCACCTTTCGGCGAAAGAAGGCGCCCACCCGCTCCGTGGAGTCTACCCCCCGGGTGAAGGGCTCAAGGAGGAGGCGGGCCTTGGCGCTCCAGCCCACGATATCCGACGTAAAAAAGGCCCCCGCCGAGAAGGGGACGCGACGCAGGCGTCCCCCCTTGAAGATGAAGAGATCCAGACCCGGGGCGGCGGGGATCACGGCGTCCTCGAGATTCAGTTCCCGCACCAGATTCAGGATGCCCTGGGTGAGGCGGGCACGCTGCGGCCCCCAGTCCAGGATTCGGTCTCCCAGGCGGTGGCTGCGGATGACTCCTCCCGGGCGGGACGATGCTTCCAGGATCACGAAATCCACGCCCCGCTTCTGCAGCTCGAGTCCCACCGCGAGGCCGGTGATTCCCCCGCCGACGACCACGATCATGAGTTCGCCTCCGTCACGGGGCGTAAGGGCTCGGCGGCAGGTCCCGGGCCCCGTTGGTGCACCAGGTGGTGGCGTGGGGATCGCACCGGCAGGGCGTCAGAAGGCCCGTGTGGTCTCCGGCCCCGGCGGCCACGAGCTGCGCGACCAGATCGGCCAGGAAGCGGGCGAAGCGCGGATCGTCGAAGGGGACGGGGACGCGGTAGAATTCCTTTCCCAGCCCCTCGACCAGCGTGCGCACCTCGTGGTCCAGCTCGGCCAGCGTCTCCGATTGCTCATGCATGAAGGAGATGGGCACCACCACCAACCGCCGCTCCTGAAGCGTGGGAATGAGATCCTCGTTGTCGGGTTGGGTCCACTCGATCTTGCGGTTGGTGTGGTTCTGAAAGCCCACGCCATACCGCTCTGCGCCCAGGCCACGGGCGATGTCCCGGCAGTGCTCCTCCACGTAGCGGTCGTAGCGGTTTCCCTCATTCAGATACTTGAGGGGTGTGCCGTGGACGGAAAAGTAGAGGAGGGTGTCGGGATCATTCAGGTCCAAGCCCTGGCGTTCCAGGTATCCCCGGATGTGATCCACCCGTGCCGAGCGGTACCCGGGGTGATGATGCCACCCGCCCATCCCCATGAACCGCGGCGACCAGGCCTCGGCCTCCAGAGTTTCGCGAATGGAACGCAGGGCGGCGACGGTGGTGGAGGCGCCGCACAGCGGGTAGACGGGGAGCGCCACCAGGATCTCCACACCGTCTTCTTTGGCGGAGCGTACCGCGTCGGAGATGAAGGGGGGTGTGAACTGAAATGCGGAGTACGCTTTCACATCCCAGCTACGCCCGCGCAGCTCGCGCTCCAGCGTGCGGGCCTGTTCGTCGGATTGGCGGTTCAGGGGCGAGCCGCCGATGAGGGCGTAGTCCTCCACCAGTCCCGGCGCACGCATGCGGGCCAGGTGCTCCGCCCGTCGCACAGCCGCTTCGTTCTCGTGCTGCTCCAGGTCCACGTTCTGAAGGAAGATGCGCTTCAGGTACGCCTCCGCCGCCGCGACGGATACCCGGCCGGGGTTCCCGGGGTCGCCTTCCGGTTCTCCGAAGTTGATGACCACGATCCCTATCCGCGGGGCGGGAGAGGGAGTGGATTCATCGCGAGTGTCGGATGCGGGGGCGGATGTGCCGTTCATAGGGAAGTCGGGTTCAGGCGAAACGGGCGCTCATGCGGAAGGGTATCTCACGGGGAGATTTCGTGGATGCGGTCCACCAGAAAGGCGACCCGGTCCGGATCGGTGGTGCGATGAATGCCGTGTCCCAGATTGAAGACGTGAGCCCGGGCGGCAGAGCCTTCCCGCAGGGTGGCATCGATGTCGGCGGCGAGCTCTTCCTGCGGAGCGAAGAGGGCCGCCGGGTCCAGGTTCCCCTGGACGACCACGTCGGGAGAGGTGCGCGCCACCACCTCGCTCAGGGGCAGAGTCCAGTCCACGCCCAGGACGTCGGCGCCCACGGTATGGGTCCACCCGAGAAGGTTCGATCCTCCGTTGGCGAAGTAGATGACGGGGCGGTCCACGGCCTCCTTGATGTCGGAGATGACTCTGCGCATGAGGGGCGCAACGTGCTTCCCGTACGCCTCGGGGCCCAGGAGCCCCACCCAGGAATCGAAGAGCATGAGGACATCGGCGCCGGCCCGGGCCTGGGCCGTCAGGTAGCGGCTCATGGAGGTGCCCAGGAGGTCCAGGAGCTCCCGGGCCGCCCGGGTCTCCCGGCGGAGGAAGGCCCGGGCCTCCATGAAGTCCTTGGAGCCGCCGCCCTGTACCAGATAGCAGAAGAGGGTGAAGGGGGCGCCGGCGAATCCGATGACGGCGCGCTCAGGCTCCAGCTCCGCACGCACCAGGCGCAGCGCTTCCAGCACGAATCCGGCGCCCTCCTCGGGATCCAGGGGTCGCAGCTCCGCTGCAGCCTCGGGTGTGCGCACGGGGCTCTGGATGACGGGACCGGGGGAGAAGGCGATCTCCACCCCCATGGCTTCCAGCGGGGTCATGATGTCGCTGAAGATGATGGCTGCGTCCAACCCGAAGCGGCGCATGGGCTGCAGCGTGATCTCCGCCGCCACATCGGGTGTTTTCGTGGCGGTGAGAAAGTCGACGCGTTCCCGCAGCTTGCGGTATTCGGGGAGATAGCGGCCCGCCTGACGCATGATCCACATCGGAGGGCGCTGCCCCCGCTCGCCCCGACAGGTGCGCTCCATGAGGGTGGGCGCTGCCCGCCCTCGGCCTGTCTCAGACATCTGCCGCCGCCCCCGCGGCAAGGACGTCCTCGATGGCTTCCAGAGTGCGCTCCATGTCGTCGGGGGAATGGGCAGACGACCAGAACCACGCCTCGAAGGGGCTGGGCGGAAGGTGAATCCCCCGTTCCAGGAGGGCGTGGAAGAGGCGATTGAAGCGTTCTCCCGACGCTCCCGAGGCGCTGGGCCAGTCGGTCACCGCCCTGTCGGAAAAGAAGAGGGAGCCCATGGCGCCCACCCGGTTCCACTGCAGGGGGATGCCCAGGCGTTCCCCCATCTCGCCCAGTCCTTCGTCCAACATGCGGCCCAGGCCCTCCAGGTGGCTGTAGATCTCCTCTTCCCGCTCCCTCAGGACGCGGAGCGTCGCCAGGCCGGCGGCCACGGCCAGAGGGTTGCCCGAAAGCGTTCCCGCCTGATAGACGGGCCCGTCGGGGGCGATCTTGCGCATGAGGTCGCGGCGGCCGCCGTAGGCGCCCACCGGGAGCCCTCCCCCGATCACCTTGCCCAGGGTGGTGAGGTCCGGCTCCACGCCGTAGAGCTTCTGGGCGCCCCCCGGCGCCACGCGAAAGCCCGTCATGACCTCGTCGAAGATGAGAAGCGCGCCCCGTGTGTCGCAGAGGATTCGCAGACCTTCCAGGAAGCCGGGCGCCGGTGGAATGCACCCCATGTTGCCCGCCACCGGTTCCACGATCACCGCCGCGATCTCGCCGTCGTGGGCCTCGAAGAGGGACTCCACCGAAGGGAGATCATTGTACTCGGCCACCAGGGAATCGGCCGCTGTTCCCGCCGGGACGCCGGGGCTGGACGGAACGCCCAGGGTGGCCGCCCCGGATCCGGCGTCCACGAGGAAAGCATCTCCGTGTCCGTGGTATCCGCCTCGGAACTTGATCACCCGATCCCGCCCGGTTGCGGCGCGGGCAAGACGCACGGCGCTCATGGTGGCCTCGGTCCCCGAGTTGACCATGCGCACCACCTCCAGGCTCGGTACCATGTCCACCAGAAGCTCGGCGAGTACGATCTCGCCCCGGGTGGGAGTGCCGAAGGAGGTCCCTCGCTCCACCGCCTGCTTCAGCGCTTCGCGCACCTCGGGGGCGCCGTGGCCCAGGATCATCACCCCCCAGGAGCCGATGAAGTCCAGGTACTCACGGTCGTCTTCGCCCAGGAGAGTGGCGCCGCGGGCCGCGCGGATGAAGCGGGGGGCGCCGCCCACGCCGGTGAAGGCCCGCACGGGGCTGTTGACGCCGCCGGGCAGAACGCGGCGCGCCCGCTCGAAGAGCGCGTCGTTGGGATCAGGCATGGCTTTCGTCAGGTGAGGTCGGGGTCGTAAGGATCTGAACGCAGGCCGCCGCCACGCCGTCCCAGCTCGCCTCGGGCGCCTGCGTGGCGTGGGTCCGGCCGCGCTCCCGAAGAGCTTCCAGAGTCGTGGACCCGATGGCCACCATGGGCGTGGCATCCAGGAGAGCGCCGACTTCGGGGGGGAGGGCGTCGAAGAGTGCATCCACGGCCGACGGGCTGGCGAAGGTCACCACGTCCACCCCGCAATGGAGGTCTGCGGCCACCTGGTCCGGGTCGGGACGCGCGGGCAGGGTCCGGTAGGCTTCCACCCGACGGACTCCGGCGCCGGCTTCTTCAAGGATTTCTTCCAGGGTGGGCCGGGCCAGGGACCCGGCGGGAAAGAGGACCCTGGCGTTTCCCGCGCGTCGGTCTGGGAGGAGGGCGGCGACCGCGCGGGCCAACGCGGCGGCGCCTCCTCCTCCGGTGAGATGCACCGGCCACCCCGCGGCCTCCAGCGCTGCGGCGGTGGCCCGCCCTACCGCCGCCACCCGGGCGGTGTCGGGAGCATGTCCCGCAGCGGCGGCCATGGGCTCCACGGCCCGGGCGCTGGTGAAGACGACCCAGTCGTAGTCGTCCATCCGCTGAGCGGCTTCCGCCAGGAGCCGCGGTTGAGACGTGGGGGCGAAGTGGAGGGTGGGCCACACCCGCACCCGCGCGCCCGACTCCTGGAGGCGTCGTACCAGGGGGTCTTCCGGGTCGCGGGTCCGGGTGGTCACCACCGTGGCCCCGGCCAGGGGCCGTCCCGTTGCGGACCGGCCTGCCGCATTCTGTCCCGCCTCGGGTCGTTCGGCCCCCGTCCGTCCCGGTGCGGTCCGTTCGGCCGGAAACCCCGCGGACGGATGAGTCTCGGCCACCTTCAGCTCCCCCTGGCCGGAGGCGGCCCGGCCCAGGGCGCATCCCTGAGGCTTTCCAGGCTCAGCCGCTTCAGGAGATCCTGCGCGGCGGAGGCGCCCACTTCCTCGGCATCCTCGGCCTGTCCCTCCACGATGACGCGCGCCACCCCGGCCGGGAGAGCAGCGCCGACCTCCAGGCGCAGTCCACCCTCCTGGTAGCGGGCCAGGGCGCCCACCGGCGCCTGGCATCCGGCTTCCAGGGAGCGCAGGCACGCCCGTTCCGCCGTGACTTCGGCGCGGCTCGGGGGGTGGTCCAGGGCCGACACCAGGCGAAGGGTACGCGCATCGTCCTTCCGTACCTGAAGGGCCAGGGCACCCTGAGCCGCGGCCGGCAGAACGACGTTCGGTTCCAGGTATTCGGTGATGCAGTCCTCCATCCCCAGACGCCGCAGGCCGGCGGCGGCCAGGAGGATGGCGTCCAGATCTCCCGCGTCCACCCTCCCCACCCGGGTGGGCACGTTGCCCCTCAGCTCACGGAGCTCCACATGGGGAACGGCTGCGGCGAGGAAGCTGCGCCTGCGGGAACTCGAGGTTCCCACCGTGGCACCGGGAGGCAGCTCGGCGAGACCGGGGCCGCGGGACACCAGCACGTCGCGTGGGTCTTCGCGTACGGGAATCGCCCCCAGCGCGAGTCCCTGCGGAAGGGTGGTGGCCAGGTCCTTGCATGAATGGACGGCCACGTCCACCCGTCGGGAGAGGAGGGCCTCTTCGATTTCTTTCGTGAAGAAGGATTGGCCCAGATGGGGGCCGAGAGGCACGTCCCGGATCCGGTCGCCGGAGGTATGGATCTCGACGATCTCCACTTCGATCCCGGGATCCTCCCGGGCCAGGAGACGGGCCACCTCGGAGGCCTGCACCAGGGCGAGGCGCGAGCCCCGGGTGCCCACCCGCACCACACTCACGACGCCTCCCGTGTCGGCGCGGTGCGGCCCTCCTCTTCAGGCAGGGGGGCGTCCTCCACGCCGAAGAGCATGGCGGCGTGCTCCAGGAGCGCCCGCCCCCCGTCACTGGAAAGATCGGCGGCGCGCAGCGCCACGGTAGGCTCGTGGAGGAGCCGCTTGGCCAGCGCGCGGGCGAAGCGGCGGAGGTGCTCCCGTTCCCGGTCCGTCATGCCGTGGCTGTGGCGCATCGCCTCGGCTTCGGCCACGGCGAGGATGCGCGCCCGCACCGCTTTCAGGACGGGAACGCCTCCCCGGGCCCGCAGCCAGGCCATGTATTCCTGAGCCTCTTCCTCCACGATGCGCTCCGCCTCGGGCACCTGGCGCGAGCGGGATTCGCGGGCTTCCTCCACCTTACGGAAGACGTGCTCCAGGTCGAAGACCCGTACGCCTTCCATCTCTTCCAGGTCGGGGTGGAAGTTCCGCGGATGGGCGAGGTCCAGGAAGTAGCGCGGCCAGGGCGCCGCCTCGCCGTCGAGGAGCGGCGGCGTTGCGGGCGTGACCAGATAGTCGGAGGCGGTGACGGCCCCCACCACGAGGTCCGCCCGGGCCATGAGTCGGCGGAAGTCCGAGAGAGGGGCCGCTTCCCCACCCAGGGCGTCTGCCAGTTCGCGGGCCCGGTCCAGGGTCCGGTTGGCGACGACCGTCCGGCGGGCCCCGGCCTTGTAGAGAAGGTGGCCCATGAGGGATCCCGTATCGCCCGCACCCAGCACCAGCACCCGCAGGCCGCTCAGATCTCCCACCTCCCGATGAAGGAGGGAGAGGGCCGCGCTGGCCAGGGACGCCGCCCCCCGGCCGATCTTCGTCTCCGAGCGCACCCGCTTTCCCGCCGAGATGGCGTTCTGGAAGAGGCGATGGAGGACAGGTCCGTCGGTGTAGGCGGTCTCGGGATGGTTGAGGGCGTCCTTGACCTGCCCCAGAATCTGGGCTTCCCCGTGAACCACCGAATCCAGACCGGCCGCCACGCGATGCAGGTGAAGAACGGCGTCACTCCCGAAATACAGGAAGCCGTGGCGAGCCAGCTCCTCCCGGGGCAGTCCCGTGCGCCTGGCCATGAGGCGGCGCAGCCGGGCGATGGCCTTGGTGGGCCGGCGGCTCACGCAGTACAGCTCCAGGCGTCCGCACGTCGCCAGAGGGATGGCCTCTTCCACAAGCCCTTCCACGTCGCGGAGCTCCCTCAGGGCACGGTACACCTCGTCCAGATCCACGTACAGCCGTTCCCGGATGGTGGCCGAAGCCACCGTATGGCTGGTGCCCAGGACGAAGAGGTGCGCCGACGTGGTCATGGTTCAGCCCAGCATCTCCAGCCAGGCGTCGGGCTGGAGGTGAGCGCCGGTGTGAAGGGGCGTGTCCGCCTTGGTATAGCGGCGCGCCTCCGTGTCCCGCAGGTCGTAGACCAGGCGGGAGAAGAGCTCCAGATCATGGGTCTCATAGACCACGACGAACTCCTGATCCTGAAGACCGAAGGAGTAGAGGAGGAGCTGGGTGATCTCCCGGAACTGCTTCCCGATGCGGATGTGCTCGTTCATCATGCCCTGGCGTGTCTCCCGCCCCAGGAGGTACCAGTCGGCCGTCTTGGTGAAGGGATAGGCGATGAGGTACGGCGCACGAGCCTCGGCGAATGGGTCGATCTCCTGGGCGGACTTGGCGCGGCTGTACTGGGATGGGCGGGTCATTCCCCACAGGACGTGGGTGGGCTCCAGGATGTCGCGGCCGGCGTTCTCGGCTGCAGCCCGCTCGGGGAAGAAGCGCCGGGGATCTTCCGGGGAGTTCACCCGCCAGTTGCTCCACACCAGGACATCGCCGCGGGACTCGAGTCCCTGAAGGAGGTAGAGGTCGGTCTGCTCGGCTGCGGCCGCCAGGCCGGCGAGCCACCGCCCCGCCCGCTCCTTCCGTTCCTCGGAGCTCAGGTTCCAGAAGCGGTCCGTGAAGCGATAGGTGGTGAAGTGGCCGAGGGCGACGCCCTCCGGTTCCTGTGTCTCGGCATCGGTCATGATGGGCAGTGAACTCCTTCAGCGTTCCGTGGACAGCCAGGCCGCGGCGTCCAGGGCGTGATACGTGATCACCAGATCCGCGCCGGCGCGGCGAAATCCGGTGAGGGTTTCCAGAACGACGGCTTCTTCGTTGATCCATCCCTTTTCGGCGGCGGCCTTCACCATGCTGTATTCGCCGCTCACGTTGTACGCTGCCAGGGGGTGGTAGGGAAACTCCTCCCGGGTGTGGCGGATGACATCCAGGTAAGCGAGACCCGGCTTGACCATAAGAATATCGGCACCTTCCGCCACGTCTTCAGCGTGCTCCAGCATCGCCTCCCGTCCGTTGGCCGGATCCATCTGGTGGCTCTTCCGGTCGCCGAAGCGGGGGGCACCGTCGGCGGCGTCCCGGAACGGGCCGTAATACGACGATGCATACTTCGCCGAATAGGAGAGGATGGCCACGTCCTTGAAACCGTCGGCGTCGAGCGCGTCGCGGATGGCCTCCACCTGGTGATCCATCATGGCCGACGGCGCCACCACGTCGGCACCGGAGCGCGCCTGGGAAACGGCGGTGGCCGCCAGGCGGTCCAGGGTGGGATCGTTGAGGATATCGCCCGTCTCACTCAGGAGACCGCAGTGCCCGTGGTCCGTGTATTCACAGAGGCAGACGTCGGTGATGATGACCCCGTCGAACCCCACGTCCCGCAGCGCGCGGACTCCCCGCTGCACGATACCTTCCTCTGCCGACGCCTGCGATCCTACCGCGTCCTTTTCTCCAGGGATACCAAAGAGGAGGACGGCGCCCACACCTGCTGCGGCGGTATCCTCGGCTACCCGGCCCAGCTCCCCCACGGGCCAGCGAAAGACCCCGGGCATGGAGGACACTTCGGTGGGTTCGTCTTCGACCTCGGTGATGAAGACAGGATAGATGAGATTGCGGGGATGTACCCGGTTCTCCCGGACCAACGCCCGGAGGGCGGGGGTGCGGCGCAGGCGGCGGAGACGCATGGCTCTTCTGTTTTGAGGTGGCGTTGGGCAGGGGATCTCAACAGAAGAAAAATCCCAGCTTCTGCGGGTTTCTACAATTCGGGATACCCCCGGCCCGGGGCTCCGTAAAAGGCCGTAGGGCGTAAATCTAGCGCCACGGCGGAGATTTCCCTACTTGCCCGCGGGACCGTCTTTCTCTACCTTGGGCCGTGGTTGAGAACGGTTCTCAATCGCAACGCAGGGGCGGCCTCCGTCGCCCCTCATTCCACGTAGTTCAGACCCGAATCCGAAGAAAGGATTTTCTCGATGCGACTGCACCTCTGGAAGAGATCAGGAAGGACGGTCGGACGCGCCTGCGGTCTGCTCCTGGCAGGGGCTTTCTACCTGCTTGCTCTGGGCGGATCCTCTCTGGCGGCTCAGGAAGCTCGCCCCAAGGCGGGGGAGGCGGCCGATTCGGTGCGTCTCGCGGAGATGGAGCGGAGACTGGACGCTCTGACGCGGGAGTTGGAGCGGATGCGCCTGGGCTCAGAGATCCTGGAGACGGAAGCGCCGAAGGTGGGACTGGGTCCTGCCGCCTCCCGGGTCTACCGCGTGAAGGAGGGCGCATCCCTGGCCGGGTACGGCGAGGTCCTGTACGAGAACTTCTCCGCCACGAAGGAGAGCGGGACTCCCTCGGGTGCGGTGGACCGCTTCGACGCGCTCAGGGCCATCCTCTACGTGGGATACAAGTTCAACGATCGCATTCTCTTCAACTCGGAGATCGAAATCGAGCACGCCGACGAGATCGGACTGGAGTTCGCCTACGTGGATTACAAGCTCACCGAGAATGTGGGCGCCCGGGGCGGTATCCTTCTCATTCCCATGGGCCTTATCAACGAGCTCCATGAACCGCTGCTTTTCCTCGGTACCGAGCGGCCCGTCACCGAGACCCGCATCCTTCCCACCACCTGGCGGGAGAATGGAGTAGGGCTCTTCGGGAATGGAGAGCGCTTCGCCTGGCGCGCCTACGTGGTGAACTCCTTCGACGCTGCCGGGTTCAGCGGGGCGAGCCTGCGCGGAGGTCGCCAGAAGGGCTCCAAGGCGCGTGCCGATGACCTGGCTCTCACGGGGCGATTCGACTGGGTGGGGACACCGGGGCTCACGCTGGGGGCATCGGCCTTCTGGGGAAGGACGGGCCAGGGCCGGACCCTCGCCGGGGAGACGGTGGCCGGGGAGGTCCTGGTCTGGGACGCGCACCTTGACTACAAGCGTGACGGCATTGAGCTGCGCGGGCTCGTGGCCGGCGCGCGGCTGAGCGACCCCACGGCCGTCAACGACCTCAACGGACTGTCAGGCGCCGACGGGGTGGGGAAGGATATGCTGGGGTGGTACATCCAGGCCGGGTATGACGTCCTCCGCCGCACCCAGCGGGAGGATCAACTGCTTCCGTACGTGCGCTATGAGGAGGTCAACACCCAGCGGAGCGTCGCGCCGGGCTTCGCGGCAGACCCCGCCAACGATCTCTCGGTGCTCTCCCTGGGGTTGGCCTGGAAGCCCGTCTCCGAGATCGTGGTCAAGGCGGGATACCAGATCCACGGCAACGGGGCGAATACCGGCGTGAACCAGTGGAACGTCCAGTTGGGGTGGCTCTTCTGAGGCGGAGGGCGCTCGGCGTGGGTGGAGGACGCAGGGCGGGTTCTCCTGCGGCGTGGGTGGCGGTGATGCTGGCGCTGCTGGCGCCGGCTGCCCCGCCGGCCCTCCAGGCTCAGGGCTTCCTGACGCAGAAGGAAGCCCTGAGCCTGGCCTTTCCCGGCGCCGAGCGGGTGGAGCGGCGCACGGCCTACCTGGACGACGCGCAGATGGGGCGTGCTCGGGAGCTGGCGGGAGAGGACGTAGAGATCCCCTCGGGAATCATCACCTACTACGTGGGATGGAAGAACGGCGCCCCCACCGGCGCCGCCTACTTCGATACGCAGCGTGTGCGCACCCATCCTCAGGTACTCATGGTGGTGGTGGATTCGGCCGGAGCCGTCGAGCAGGTGGAAGTCGTGCGTTTCGCGGAGCCGCCCGAATACGCTCCTCCCCGTGGATGGATCGCCCGCTTCCTGGGGAGGGTGCTCAATCGGGATCTTTCGTTGAAGGCCGACGTCGCGACCCTCACGGGAGCCACGCTCACCGCCCGGGCGACGACGAAGGCCGTGCGGCGCGTGCTGGCGCTGCATCGCGTCATCTCGCCCCTGGGGGAGGAGGCGGGACGGTGACCCCCTTCCGGAAGTGGCTTCTCCTCACGACCAGCCTCGCGACGGGGGTCACGGGCGTGGCGTACTGGTGGATGAAGAACATGATGGAGCCGGTGGATCCCTGGGCCGTCATCAACCACCCCCTCCAGCCCCTCATGCTCAAGCTCCACATCATTGCGGCCCCCCTGCTCGTCTTTGCGGTGGGCCTCATCGCCGGCGAGCACATCTGGCCTCACTTCCGCAGATCCATTCGCCTGGGGCGCCCTTCGGGTCTTGTCACCATGGCGGTCCTGGCGCCCATGGTTCTATCGGGCTACCTGATCCAGACGGCGACTACAGAAGGCGTCCTCGCCGTGCTGGTGTGGACGCACCTTGCTACCGGCGGCGTGTACATCGTGGGCTTGGCCGCCCACTACTTTGCGTTCGTGCAGCGGCGCCGGGCGCGCATGCGCCTCGGCGGGGCTCGGTGGGAGGCCACCGGGCGGGTGGGCGTGGCGACCGGGGAGTCAATCCCGGGCGACTGAAACGGAGTGTGCAACGCAGAGCGAAGGGCGGGGTTGCTGGCCCGGCGCCGCCCGGCCATGTTCGGCGCCATGAATGAGCGGCCCAGATTTCGATCCCACTTCATCCCTCGCACACGCGACGGGCGCATCGCCACCACGGCTTTTTTGGTTCTCTTCCTGCTGGTGATGCCCCCCTTCACCCACACCGTCTGGAACCGGACCGACCCCTGGATCCTGGGGGTGCCCTTCCTGTATGCGGTTCTTTCCTTCCTCTATTTCGCAATCATCGGTGTCCTGATCTGGACCTATCGAAGGGGCGTCTGAGTGGCGGATCATTTCAGGACCGCACCGGGCAGGGGGGACTGAGGTGGAGCCCTGGGTCATCGCCACCAGCCTGATCTTTCTGTACCTGGTGGCCACGCTGGTTCTGGGGGTGGTGGCGAATCGCCGCATGCAGGTGGATATGGAGGATTTCCTCCTGTATGGGCGCAAGGCCGGGTTCATCGTTCTCTACCTGACGGTGGTGGCCACCTTCCACTCGGCCTTCGCCTTTCTCGGGTCGGGAGGGTTTTTCTACACCCACGGCGTCGGCTTCTGGGCGGCGGGGACGTGGACCGTCCTGGTGGGTGCCATCACCTACGTGCTGGGCACGCGCATCTGGGCGTTGGGCAAGGCCTTCGGATACATCACGCCTGCGGATATGCTGGCGGACTTTTATGAATCCGAGGCGGTGCGGGTCGCGGTTGCCGTCATCAGTGTCCTTTTCACCATCCTCTATATTCAGGTGCAGGCGCAGGGTCTGGGCTACATCATCAACGTGGCGTCCGGCGGACGGATCAGCTTCGAACTGGGCACCCTGATCCTCCTGGTCGTGGCTGCCGTCTACCTCATGGCGGGGGGGCTGCGCGCCGTATACTGGACCGACGTGCTGCAGGGCGTATGGATGTATCTGGCTGTGTGGATCGGAGCCCTGGTGCTCTCCTTCGAACTGTTCGGCGGCCCTCTCGAGCTGTGGCGCGCCGTGTCCGAGGCGCGGCCGGATCTCCTCACTCTGCCCGGGCCGGAGGGGTTCTTTACGCCGGGGATGTGGATCGGGATGGCCATCACCCTTTCCTTCGGCATCGTCTTCCAGCCCCACATGATGATCCGGTATTACACATCGGTGGATGCCAAGACGCTCCGCCTCCTGGGCGCGACGACCCCTATCTATCTGGTGACGCTCTACATCCCCGCCGCCCTGGTGGGGCTGGGCGGCGCGGTGGTCCTCCCCGGGTTGGAAACCCCCGATCGGATCTTCCCCGAGCTCCTTTTCCGCTTTGCTCCGGCGTGGCTCACCGGGATCATTCTCGCCGGGGCGACGGCGGCGGCCATGTCCACCCTGGACTCGATTCTGCACGCCAACATGACGGTGCTGACCCGCGACATCTATCAGCGTTATGTGGCGCCCCGGAAGAGTCAGGCCCACTACGTTCAGGTGGGTCGGGCCATCGTTGTCGGGCTCCTCGTGGTGGGATACATCCTGAGCATCCGCACCTTTGACTTCCTGGTGGTGCTGGTGACCCTTTCGGGTTCGGGCGCACTCCAGCTCATGCCGGCGGTTCTGGGGGTGTGCTTTCCCGGCGGACGCACCCTGACGCGCAGCGGCGTGCTGGCGGGGCTGGGGGTGAGCATGGCAGTGCTGTACGTGACCCTGGTGGGCATGGACGGGGGGCGGTTCGGCATGGACTTCATCATCACCCCCCACCCACTGGGGATTCATGGGGGGATCTGGGCACTCCTCCTGAACACCGCCGTGGCCGTGACCGTGTCGGCGGTGACGCGACCGCCTTCAGCGGATACGGTGCGTAGAGTGCATGGAGAGCTGGAGCGGTTCGTGTACGGAGGATCGGCGAGCGAAGGAGGTGCGACGTGAGCGGAAGTTTCGTGAGGATGAGGATGCGGAGAACCGCGGGCTCGAGGCCGGCGAGGTCGGCCGCGCCGACGGCGCCGGTGGCGGCGGTGGTGACCGCGCTGACCTTGATGCTGACGGCGGCGCTGGGAACTGCGACCGGCGTGGCGGGACAGGGCGCCGTCCCCCAGGCCGGACGAGGTGCCGCCATGCAGGCCGGCCCGCCCCAGGTGGGCCCCGAACGGGGCACGCTGGTGGTGGTGGGCGGCGCCATGCGGGATCCCGCCATCTACAGGCGCTTCATCGAGTTGGCCGGCGAACCCGATGCCCCCATCCTCTACATTCCCACCGCCGGAGGCGGCGGGGATTACGACGACTTCTGTCCCTGTCTCAACCCCTGGCGCGAGAACGGCGCCCGCAACATCCACGTGCTGCATACCTACGACCCGGAGGTGGCGGACACCGAGGAGTTCGTAGAGCCGCTGAAGCACGCCCGGGGCGTTTTTTTCGGCGGCGGTCGTCAATGGCGTCTCGTGGACGCCTACGGTGGGACGCGTACCGAGGAGGAACTCCGCAGAGTGCTGGAGCGGGGCGGCGTGATCGGCGGATCTTCGGCCGGCGCGTCCATTCAGGGATCCTTTCTGGTTCGGGGTGACACGCGCACCAACACCATCATGATGGGAGATCATCAGCGTGGGTTCGGGTACCTCCGCAACGTGGGCATCGACCAGCACGTTCTGCGCCGGAACCGTCACTATGATCTTCTGGAGGTCATCGAGGCCCACCCCGACCTTCTCGGCATCGCCCTGGACGAGAACACGGCCCTCGTCATTCGCGGGGATCGGGCGGAAGTCATGGGTGCGTCCTATGCCCTGATCTACGACCGGGGGGCCACGGTCAACGGCCGCGAAGGCGGCTTTTACTTCCTGGCGCCGGGTGACCGCTTCAACCTGGCGACCCGCGAGGCCGTGCGTCCCGCCCGTTCGCTACGCCCCCTGCCCAACGTCGGCCGGGGCGGCGGCGGGTCGTGAGGCCGGGTGTGATGCGGGGACGTGCTTCCCGTCCGGTTCGCCCCGGCACGGCGCCCTTCATGGTTCTGGCGCCCACGCTGGGCGTCCTTTCCATCTTCGCAGGGTGCGGCGACGGCCCGCCGGAGCCCTTCCCCCTGGATGAGGCGGCGTACCGCGAGCAGGTGGAGGCCTGGCGGGCGCGTCGCAGAGCCGAGTTGGAAGCGCCGGGATCCTGGCTTTCCCTCATCGGCCTCCACTGGCTTTCCGAAGGGGAGACGACCCTGGGTGCGGCGCCGGACAACGACATCGTGCTCCCCGAGGGAAAGGCCGCCCCTCGCGTAGGGACGCTCCGCAAGGAGGGAGACCGGGTCGTCTTCCGCGCCGAACCCGGCGTGAGGGTGACCCGGGGGGTGGACTCTACCCTCACGCTGCCGGTGGCTTCCGGGGCAGTGCCGCCCGGACCGGTGGAAGATCCCGCTATCACCGACGCGGAGCTCACTGAGGACGTGGGTCCTGGGCGGTTCGTGATCCTCCGCCACGGACCCCTGAGCTGGATCGTCATCCGCCGGGGTGACCGCATGGCGCTCCGGGTGCGGGACAACACCTCGGAGGTGTATGATCGCTTCCACGGGATCGAGTCCTACCCGGCGGATCCGGCGTGGCGGCTCACCGCGCGATGGGTTCCCCACGAAAAATTGGTTCCCGTGCCCAACGTCCTGGGCACCGTCGCGGAGCAGGACTCCCCCGCCGCCCTGGAGTTCTGGGTCCACGGTGTGCGCCACACCCTGGACGTGACGGGGGAGCCGGAAGATGGACGCTACATGCTCATTTTCGCCGACAGTACCTCGGGTCGCGAAACCTACGGAGGAGGGCGGTATCTGTGGATCGATCCTCCCGACGCCGACGGACGGGTGCTGTTGGACTTCAACCTGGCGTACAACCCTCCCTGCGTGTTCACCCCCTTCGCCACCTGTCCGCTCCCGCCCCGGGACAATCGTCTCCATGTCGCCGTTACGGCAGGGGAGAAGGTCTGGGGGCACTGAGATAGGGGAAGAGAGGACTTGGTCGCGATACTCCGTACGTACCGGGCGGCGGCTGGTTCGGGGGCCACACGCGGGACGGTGGATTTCCGCCCTTGTGGGGGTCCGGTCGTTAACTGGCTGTGCTACGCGAGCGAGGGGCATTACGCAGCATGAGAAACCGCGCCCCTTGCCAGTCGTAGTCGGGCCTTTGGGGGGGATGGAGGTGAGATGATCGCTGAAGTCTTGTTGCGGAGCGCGAAGCCACTGGTCCGGGCGGCCGTGATCGATGTCTGTACGACGGCAGGCGACGGGCCGCGTATGGCTCTCGGAGACGCCGAGCGCGTGTTTCGAGAGGCATGGGCAAGACACCGTGCCCGGACCCATGAGTTGCCCAAGGAAGGGACGGTTGGTGGCAGGCTGAACGTCCGCCTGGCGAGCCTCACGCTTGAGTTCATGCGAACGCTGGAGGCGACGGGATACGAGCGAAGTGAGGCGGTTCGCTTGACCAGAGAGATCGCGTGGAGGCTCTACCGGAGGTGGGCCTCGATACCCAGGGCTTGGGGGCGGATGCGCGGCGGCAGTAGAACCAATCGAATGAACCACATGCTACGCGCATTCCTGCGATTTCCGTTCTCGGAGCCGTCGTACCGGTGGGACCTATCGAGCCGAAGCGGAGTCGCCCATCTGGACGTGTACCGATGTCCCGTTGCGGACTTCTTCATACATGAGGGGGCGGGAGACGTCTGCGCCGGAACGTGGTGCACTTTGGATTACCCGTTGGCGGAGTATTGGGGTGGGCGATATGAGCGGGACGGCACGATTGCTGTGGGTGACAAGGTGTGCCGGATGCGCTGGATTGCCGAGGAGCCCGAGCAATGAACCGAAGGACCATGGACGGGGCGTAGGGTACGCGGACCAGAGTGCGAATCGATGGAAGCCGGTTCCGCACCAGCCGATAACAGCCGCGTTGCGCCTACGGCGCGCGGACCGCGGCTCCGGAAGCTTTTCATGAGAGCGCAGAGTCGAAACGAGATCGAGGTCTTCACGGCGCTGGAGTTCGTACTCGAGGAGCGCGAGGTACTCGGAGAGTTCGGTGTGGTCCTCTTCGGCGAGGGTGCCAGGCGCGAGGACGTGGCGGACCCAGTTGAGGTGACGCACGGTCCAGTGCGTGCCTTCGCGATAGACGAAGCCGCGTCGCCGCATGAATTTGAGGATGTAGTGGCGTGACTTGGCGATCTCACGCTGGGAGGCCTCGCGGCGGCGCGCCGGTCCATCTTGCGACGTTCGCCGGTCCAACGGGGAATCCGACCCGGAAGTCGGGGGACGATGGCAGCGCTACGTCCCTATGGACTTGGACGGCAGCGGCATTGGGTTCGTCACTGGCCCAACAGCGGTCATGTGAGAACTAAAAGCTGTAACGACCCGCAATAAACAGATTGTCGTTCTCGCTCAGTGCACCGAAGGGGGTCGTGGATTCTCCTCCGAAGACGTTCGCTCCCAGCGAGATGCTTAGCTCATCGGAGAACTGACGACGGAGCGTGGGGATCACGAGGAGGTCTCCGTCTTTGAGTCCGTAGAAGGCGACGGCCGAGATCTCCCACTGGTGGTAGTCGGCGTACCGGACCAGGCGCGACATAAGCACCTGCCGGAGTCGCCCCTTGGGGAAAACGCCCTCGGGCAAGGTCGCACGGTAGAGGTCGTGGTTTCGCATCGACTCCAGGTAGTATTGGATCCCGAAGACCCCGTCGCGCCCCACGGCCCGCTGGTATCCCGCCAATGCGCGGATTTCGGAGTTGGGGACCCACGGATCGACGCCGGCCGGGTCGTCGCGCGACTTCCTGTACCCCACCTCGGCGCTGATGAGGCCCGCTAGGGCGGGTCGGCGGAGGCTTACGGCGAACACGTCCAGACGCGGGTGGCTCTCCAGGACGCGCGAAGCCGGTGCGTCCGGTCCCCCGACAGGTCGTGCGGACGGCATCCCGAAGTACCCCCGATGGGCCGACAACGCCACATCGGCGCCGCCAATCCTTGTCCGCACACGCGCGGCGACCTGAGCGTGCTCAAGCTCCGCAGTGGGAACGGAGTAGTCCCTTACCGCTGCGGCGAACGGATCGGGAAGCACGAAGCGATCAGGCTCCGGCCGGCGGTCCGCGCGGAAGATCGGCATCACGACCACATCCAACGACGCTCGGCCCGCCCGCAGATCGAAGCTTACGGCATCGCTTCCCAGTTTCAGATACTCCACCGTCTGGCCGGAGAAGAATGCCGACCAGTCTTTCGGGAAGACGTCGCTGACGAAGAGCAGATCCCCGACGCCCCAGGTGATGACCTGCCGTCCGACCCGGACGCCCACTCTGCCCAAAGCAAGGTCGACGTACGCCTCCCGAAGATCGACAGCGGCCCTCCCCGACACCGCGTCGTGAACGAGATCGACCTTTGACAGAAACTCGGCCCGTCCATCGCCGCCGATGTGACTGAGCTCCAGCTGAAGCCTCTCCTCCCCCAGGAGGTAGTCGCCGGACGACTCCGCCTCGGGGGAAGCGCCTGTGGTCCGCACGGACCAGTTGATCTGCGCGAACCCGTGGAGGGAGAGCGGGATGTCCTGACCGTCCAGATGTCCCACGGCACCCGAAGTGGCGCAGGCCGACAGAATCCCGAGGACCAAGGTGCTGTAGCGCATTACTACCGGATCCACCGGCGGGGGGGACGACGCAGCGCATCCTCCGTGAAGACCTCGTCCGTCAGCCCCGCGTCGTAGGCGATATCGATGAAGGTCACCTCGGTTCGGTGTCCGGATTTCACGTTGGTCATGGTGCGGCGCACAACCGTCGGCACGGTGCCGGACTCCGAGTCCACGTCGCGGATCTCGTCGGCCGTGAATACGCGATAGAGCTCGTTGCGGACACCGTAGTACTCTTCCCGGAGGGGTAGGGCGGTGACCTTGTCGATCCAGATGATCTTGCGGTCGTAGCCGGCGTCGCCCCGGGGGCGGCTCTCGACCTTCCACGCCGGCCGATCCGCGACGGATTCCTCACCCAGGACGGTGTGCTCGTCCGCGTCCACATCGCGTCCAGAGATGTCCTCGTAGTTGAAGTCGGATCCTACGAAGCTGGCTCTCGAGTCCCGGGCAGCGATCCCCCGAACGAGATCGAGCGCGGGCATGTAGACCCAGCGCTCGTCGTCTGCCTGTGGGTGTGCCCAGACGAGGAACGCGGTGCCGCGTACGTCCGCAGGACGGTGGAAGTACATGTAGTAACGCTGCAGACCGTCTCCCATGTCTTTTCGCAGCATGGTGAGCTCTCGATCACGGGTCCGGCCATCTGCAGAGATTAGTTGCATCTCGACCCGGGCCAGCATGTCCGAGGCCGCGCTGTAGAAAACCTCGTGCGATCGGGCGACGAGGTCGCGACCCGACGGGCGTTTTTGTCCACTGACGGGGACCGCGAGGGCAAACGCCGCAAACACTACGGCTGCCCCACGAGCTGGGAGAATCATGTGACGGCTCCAATTCCTATGCCGGCTGGAAGTATTCGGAGAACATCCAGCGCCCCGCCGTTCCCACGAGTGCCGGGAGGACGACCAGCGTCGCCAGGGCGCTGACGAGCATGAGGAGGGCGAAGAAGACGCCCACGGTCACGTATGGGCCAAGCCCGGAGGTCGCGAGCGGAAGGAACCCGAGCGCGACCACCAGCGCATTTCGGGCAATGGCACGAGCCGGGAGGCCGAACAGCGTTTCGACGGCGGCTTCCAGCGTACCTGTAGCGGCCAACGCGTCTCGAAAGCGCTGCAAGAAATGGATGGCGAAGTCAATGCCGAGCCCGAGGGTCAGTGAGGAGCACACGGCGATGGGCATATCGTATTCCTTGCCCACCAGCCCCACGACTCCGTAGGCCACCAGAATTGCCAGGCTCATGGGGATCATCGACACAAGACCGAGACGCACCGACCGGAACATGAAGGACATGAGAACGAGCACCACGAGGAAGCTCCCCAGCACCGCCCGCAGCATTCCGATCACCATAAGCTCCTGCCACACCTTGTTGATGTAGGTCAGGCCCGACCAGCGCAGCGTGAACCCCTCGGGTGGCTCGTCAACCTCCGCGAAGGCTTCCGCCACATCCGTGACGGCCTGCATGTCCCGGTTGTCTCCGGATCGCATCTGCACCCACAGGTTCGCGCGGCGCGCGTCGTAGTCGATGAGATTGTCCAGCTCGTCAGGGTCACCCGCCGTCTGGATAAGAAACAGATACTGCCCCACCGCCTCCCGAGTCGTGGGCATGCCCTCTCCGTCTCCATCGTCGCTCAACACCTGATGCCCCCGGCGGATCACGTCGGCGATGGACGTCACCCGGCCCACCCGCTCGTCGTCTTCCAGGGCCTGATCTAGACGGTCCAGATACGCCATCGCTTCGGGCGCCTTGAGCGCCTCCGGCGCGTCGGCTTCGACCACGAGGTACGCCATGTATGTGCCGCCGAAGCTGGCGTTCATGACCCGATCCGCGATGCGCAGGGGGTGGCCTTCCTTGAACCAACGGACGGGATTGTCGTTGACGACGATGCGTGAAACGCCGGCCACGGCGACGACCACGAGAACGACTGTCGAAGCGACGATCCAAGGGCCTCGCCGGAACGCCCTCTCGCCGAGGAGGCTGAGCGCGACCGTCCATCTTGGCGGCCGACCCGCGGTGGCCTCTCCCAGCCCCCGCAGCCGCTTCCGGCCCACGAGCATGATTGACGCAGGGATCACCGTGATGGTGAGAATCCACGCCGCGAGGACGCCGATGGCTACGAAGACGCCGAACACCTGCACGGGAGGAATGGGCGCGAGCGTGAGCGACGCGAACCCCACCGCGGTCGTGAGACTGGTGAAGAGCATGGGACGGTACAGCTCACGCATGGAGGCGGCGATGGTCAACTCGGGGTCGTCCGTCTCTGGATACCGGTCGTGGAACTCGCTCAGAAGGTGGACCGAGTCGAGCACGGCGATGGGCATGAGGAAGACCGGAATCATCGAGCTCATGATGTGGACCGGGAAGCCGAGGCCGATCATGGTGCCCATGGCCCAGACGATGCTGAGCATGGCCACCACCATTGTGGGGACCACCAGGGACACTCGTCCGAACAGGAGCCAGAGCAGCACGAAGATCACGAGGCCTGCCAGCGGCGCCGTCACGCCCATTTCCCGGAACATCTCGTGTCCGAACGTGTCTTCGGCCACCGGCAGCCCCGCTAGATGCACGCTTTGTTCCGGCGCCAGCTCTTCGTCGGCCAGCAACTGGATCTGTTGACCGATCTGGTAGCTTTGGTCTTTGCTCTCGATGGGGACGTAGATGGCCGTGGCCGTCCCGTCCCTGGACCCCAGCTTCTCAGCGAGCAGCGGGTTCTCGAGCACCCTGTCGAGCATCGCGGTCGCAGAAGCTTGGTCGGTGGGGATCTCTCCGAGCAACGGTCCGATTTCCACCCCCCTCGCGCCGCGTGCGATGTCGTCGGTGGTGCGGAGGCTCACGACGTCCTCGATGCGCACACCGGGGATCTCCAGGATTCGATCCGTCAGCGCCGCGATGCGAGCGAGCGCATCCGGACGGAAGATCCCCTCCTCGTCCACGACCCCGACCACAAGGAGATCGCGGATGGCGAAGTCCGCCTTCACCGCGTCATAGAACACACGGTCCGGTTGGTCGGTCTCCAGCATGTTTTCCGGATCGGTGTCGATGACGATGTGGCGGAACTGGTAGCCCAGCGCGGCCGTAACGGCGAGCATGACGCCAAGGACGGCTCGCGGACGGCGGACCGCGATCCGGGTGAGCTTGTTCATGTGTCCTTCCTGTTTCCCTTGATGCTCCGTGTCGATCAACCGACGGGCCTCCAAGAGAGCGGGCGGCCCGGCCGTCCCATCTGCCGTGCGGGGCTACTTCAGAACACCCGTACCTTGTCCGCTTCTTGTGTCCATTCGGTCAACTGTTCGAAGGTGCGCCTGCTGATGCCTTCGGTGAGCTCGTGATCGCGGATGCCGCGGGCGTCCATGCAGGTCGCGGAGGCACCGTCCTCCACCCCGCATATCGCGATGGCCCGGAGCATCCGCTCTAGGAGCCTGTCCGAGTAATGCAGCGGGCCGCGTTGGGGACGCCACGGCCCCA
>JBHHWB010000050.1:0-24845 GCA_046756305.1 Gemmatimonadota bacterium | reverse complement strand
CGGAGGACGGGGTGGCCGCGGAGGACGGGGTGGCCGCGGAGGACGGCGGGAGAGGGGTGGAGGAACCCGCCTCACCGGTCGTGTGATCGTGTTCGAAGGTACCGCCTCGGACCGGAAGGGAGACCCGGGCATACCGATCCGGGTGTCCCCGGGAGGCGGCCCATAGCGTTCCCAGAGCCACGGGCACATCTCCGTAGGGGCGAAGACCGAGAATGCTGCGTGCGGCGCGATTCACGTCCACGATGCGCCCGCGTGCGTCGAAGACCACTACGGGATCCTTCAGCTCGATCATGACCAGGGTGCGGGCGACCGGCCCAAGGTCCAGGAGGCGATGGCGGAGAAGGCCGCTCCCCAGGACCCCGACGGCGGCTCCCAGGCCCGCCGCCGCAAAGCCACGCCAGAGCCATTCGGCATTCCCTCCTCCAAGGATCTCCACGACGCGGCCGGTTTCGGGGACCGCCAGAAGGAGGGCCGCTACCGCGGGGACGAAAGCTCTCCGGCGCAGATCCCCTCCGGCGAGAAGGTGGCGGGTAAGGAGGGCCGCGGTGAAGATCACCGCGCCCATTCCCACAGCGGTCTGCACTCCGTACCACCACCCCGGCGTGAGGTTCAATGCGAAGCTCTCCGGCGCTGGACGGACGCCCTTCATGCCGCCCAGAAGGGTGGGAGCCCTTGGGACCCCGAGAAGGGAGGCCGCCGAGACGGCGGATATGAGGTAAACCACGAGGAGCGGGGGGGAGCGGAGGAGCCGGGATCTCCGGGCTCGTTCCAGGGCGAACCACGACCAGAGCACGGGCACCGCCGCCTCGGCCGCCAGCTCGAGTCGCACGAGAAACGCGGACGCCTCGGCGGGGCGCAGCGTCTGCAGAACGACTTCCGCGCCGCACCACGCGGCCGCCGCCAGGGCGAGGGAGGCCAGCGCCGGGCTTTCTTCCTCGCGCCAGCGAGGAGAAAGGAAGACCAGCTCCCTCAGGGCAAGAAGGAACCCGAGAAGGGGCGGGAGCGCCCAGGGGGTGAGCTGGAGGGTGAGGGTCATACTTCAACGCTCCACTAATTGCCGGAGGATGGCAACCGTCTTCCCCGCTTGCTTCGGCCCACCCAAGGCCGGCATTGTCCCGGCATGGAGACGACGCACACAAGAGATGGAAAAGGCCCCGGCCCCGCCCGGTGCAGGGCCGGTGCAGGCGTGGGGGAGAGGCCCGGAGTGCGGCGGCGCTCCCGGGCCGGGCCGGCGGGGTGTGGCGGGGTGCGGCCGTCCGCCGTCGCCCTGGCGGGGATCATGGCTCTGGTCGCGGCGGGGGTGGGCGGCGTCGGCGCTTCGGCCCAGGAGGTTGCCCTGCCTCCGGCCGGCGGCGGAGGCAGCCTTCCCACCTCCGCGGCGCTGCGGGCCGCTGACTCCCTGGTGGCATCGTGGGTCGCAGAGGAGCGCATCCCCGGTGCGGTCCTCCTCGTCGCCCGGGACGGTGAGCGGCTCCTGCATCGGGCCTACGGGTGGGCGCAACTCTACGAATACGGCGCGGGGCAGTATACCGATGCGGAGGGCATCGTGCGGCTGGCCCATCCCCGCCCCATGACCACGGAGACCGTTTTCGACCTGGCTTCGGTGACCAAGGTCATGGCCACCACCCTGGCCGTGATGCTCCTGGTGGATGAGGGTGTCCTGGACGTGGACGCCCCCGTGCGGCGGTACCTTCCCGATTTCTCCGGCGGCGGCAAGGAGGAGATCACCCTTCGTCATCTCCTCACGCATCGAGCCGGGCTCTACCCGTGGCAGCCCACGTACTACCACGCCTCTAACGCGGAAGAGGTCTACCGCTACATCCTGCGTCTCCCTCTGCGCTGGTCCGTGGGAGCGGAGCGCCACTACTCGGATCTGGGGTTCATGCTTCTGGGCCGCGTCGTGGAGAAAGCGGCCGGGATGCCGCTCGACTACGTCCTCGCCGACCGGCTGTACCGCGCCCTCGGCTTGCACCACACAGGCTTTCGGCCCCGAGCCGGAGCCATGAGCGCCGCTCGACCCGCCGACGGGGGTTTCGCCGCCACCTCTCACGGCAATCCCTTCGAGTATCGCATGGTGCATGACTCCACCTTCGGGTACCGCTACACCGGCGATCCGGATCGGTGGAACGGGTGGCGTCGGCGCACGCTGGCCGGGGAGGTCAACGACGGAAATGCCTATCACGCCTTTGGCGGGGTGGCCGGCCACGCCGGCCTCTTCTCCACGGCGGCGGATCTGGAGCGGCTCCTGCGTCTCATGGTGGACCTGGGAGAGGTGGACGGCCGCCGGATCCTCCGTCGGCAGACGGTGGAAGCATTCCTGACCGACCAGGGGGATCATCAGGCCCTGGGATGGCAGCTCCCCGGCTACGCTCCTCCGGGAAGCTTCGGGCACACGGGCTTTACCGGCACCTTCGTTCTGGGGGTTCCATCGCGAAAGATGGTGGTGATCCTCCTCACAAATCGGCAGAACCTGGGCGTGAACGCCGAGACCCGCTATCCGGATGTGGGCCCTCTCCAGGAGGGAGTCACGCGCCTGCTCCTCAATCCCTGAGGCTGCGGCGCTCTCCGTCCCGGGGATCGCTCACGAGGCGCGCCGTCCCTTACGGCGTCTCCACGCTCGCCCGGAGGATGCGGGTCAGCTCCGGGTATTCGGCATCGAAGTACTCATTGCCCTGAGCGTGGGCCTGGGCCTGATAGGGTCCTTCCCCCCGGGGAGGGCCGTCGCCGTAGCCGGCGTAGAAGGCGTCCACCACCTCCATCCCATCCACGACCTCGCCGAAGGGGGCGAAGCCGCGTTCATCCAGGTCGGGGTTGTCCTTCAGGTTGATGAAGACCTCGGTGGTGCGGGAGTTGGCGCCTCCCTTGGCGAAGGTGACGCGTCCCCGGGTGTTGGACACCTTCACCGGATCATCCAGGAGGAGCTCGTCGTGCCACTGGTAATCCACCAGTGGGACGCCGTGGATGCCCCACTGGGCGATAAACCCGTCCACGACACGGTAGATGCGCTGGTCGTCGTAGTATCCGTTCTTTACCAGGTTGTAGAAGCGGTCGGCCCCCCGAGGCGCCCAGTCCCGATGGACCTGGATGACGAACTCCCCGGCGGAGGTTTCGAAGCGGGCCCTGAAGGTGGAAGGCGCCGTCTCCGTGAGCCGCTTGGGGTACAGGAGCGGGTTGGTGGGCTGCTCGGGTGCTTTCCCGCTCTCCCCGCACCCTCCGGCGGCCAGGACGGAGAGGGAGGAGAGGAGAAGGAGGGGGCCGGGGCGGAAGAGCTTGTTCATGTCGGAGCCGTCAGGGGTGACTCGGATTCAGACGCAGGGAGATCCCTGTCGTAAAGAAAAAATCGTCGGCCGCGTCCGTCGCGGGAAGGGAGAGGGCCGCATCCCACTGAACGTCGTCGCGGAGGAGGAGAGAGAGCCCCGTATCCCAGGTTCCCACCGCGGCGCCCGCATCCCGCAGGGGCATCTCCTGGAGGGCAATCTCGGCGAAGACCCTCAGGCGTCGGGATAGAGATTTGCCCACGACCAGGGCGAAGATGCCATAGGTGTATCCTTCCTCGTCGGGATTCCACCCCAGGCCGGGCATCATCCCTAACCCGTATCCCCCGGCGAACTCCCACTCGGCGGAGGCGCGCAGGGTGGGGTGAACTCCCTCGCCCCTGAGGCCGGCGCTTCCCACGGGGAGGCCGGCGTGTACGAGGAAGGCCAGCGACGGCGTGGCGTCCACGGCATCGAGGGCGTGCCATTTGAAGCCTACGGCCACGTCGGAGAATCCTGAGGGTCCGCGAGTGGCGTCGGCGGAGACGTCGCGGGTCAGGAAGTCGGTTTCCAGGCGGAGCTCCAGCGTCTCGCCGATACCGACGCGCAGCAGGGAGGGGGTCGTCCAGTGCGCGCTCCTCCCGCTTCCCGAACCCGACCGGGCGTAGGCGGCGCTGGTTTCCACCTGCACGATACCGGCCCCGACGGTGACGCTGGCTTCCACGAAGTCGGGGCGGTCGGTGACGATCTGTGCTCCGAGGATTCCCGGGAGCCCGGCGGCCCCTACGAGGAGGGCGAGGAGGACGAATATAATTTTAGGCATCCCTAAATATTGATGGTGGGTGGGTGAAATTCAAGACGGGTCGGCGCCCGGAGGTCCGGCGGCGGCGCCCGGCCGGCTTCTCGCCGACTCGCCCACAGGGGCCTGGCGCAGGCGGTGCGGGTGCTCAGATTGAGGGGCGCCAGGAGCATCCATTCATGGGAGGCAGGTGTGATCGACCTGAGAAGTGATACGGTAACCCGTCCCACCGCCGAAATGCGCGAAGCCATTGCGGCCGCGGCGGTGGGCGACGACGTCTATGGGGAGGACCCCACGGTCAACGAACTGGAAGCACGGGTGGCGGGCCTCCTGGGTAAGGAGGCGGCGGTGTTCGTTCCCACCGGCACCATGTCCAATCAGATCGCGCTGCGCGTCCACACGGACCACGGGGACGTGGCCGTCATGGATGCCAACGCCCACATGATCCTCAACGAGATGGGAGCGGCGGCGGCCCTGGCCGGCGTGACAGTTCGGGCCCTCCACGGCCGGAACGGGATCTTTGCGCCCGACGACGTGGAGCGTCAGTTCGAGGCCCCCCACCCCTTCAACCCCGCCCACCTCCAGCCCAGGCTGCGGGTGGTGTGCGTGGAGAACACCCACAATGCGGGTGGGGGTGTGATCTGGCCCCTGGGGCAGCTTCGCGCCGTGGCGGCCGTCGCGCATGAGCACGGATTGGCGACCCACATGGACGGGGCCCGCCTCTGGCACGCTTCGGCCGCCTCGGGTGTGGGGCTCGAAGACTACGCCGATCCCTTCGATACGGTGAGCGTGTGCTTCAGCAAGGGACTGGGGGCCCCGGTGGGCTCCGCGCTGGTGGGGCGCAGGGACCTCATCGACGCCGCCCGGAAATTCAAGCAGCAGTACGGGGGCGGCTTTCGCCAGGCCGGCATTCTGGCGGCGGCGGCCATCCACGCCCTGGAGAATCACCTCGAGTTCCTTGCCGATGACATCGAGCACGCGCGTACCTTCGCCCACGGACTGGCGGATATGAACGGGGCGGAGGTGAATCTGGATACGGTGCAGAGCAATATCGTCCGCTTCCGGGTCACGGGCATGGGCAGTGGTGAGTTCGTGGACCACTGCCATGAACGGGGCGTCCATATGCTTCCCCATGGCGCCCATGGTGTGCGGGCCGTCATGCATCTGGACGTGAGCACCGCCGATGTGAACACGGCTCTTGAGGTGATCCGCAGCGTCCTCCACGAGGGGGCGGCGCGATGACAACGCCGCTTTCCATGCGCCTGTTCGTCCTCTGCATCGCTTCCTTCCTCTTTCTGGGCGGCGGTTCGATGCCGGGAAGTGCCCAGGACGCGGCGCCGCGCCCCATGACCACCGATGATGTCCTGAACCTGGTGCGGGTTTCGGACGCTCTGATCTCCCCCGACGGAACGTGGGTTCTCTACTCCCGCTCGACGCTGGACTGGAAGGAGAACAAGCGGAAGACCACATGGTGGAAGGTGTCGGTCGAGGGCGGGAAACCCTTCCGCTTCCTGGGAGAGGATGGGGGCAGCCGCCCGGCCTTTTCTCCCGACGGGCGTTTTCTCGCCTTCGCACGGAGCGTGGAGAAGAAGGCTCAGATCTTCCTCATGCCCACCCATGGCGGCGAAGCCGTCCAGCTTACCAGGCACAAGACGGCGGTAGGGGCGTTCCGGTGGGCCGGAGATGGCGCGTCCATCGTATTTTCGTCTGCGGAGCCGCGGTCCGAGGAAGAGGAGAAGGAGCACAAGAAGGGAGACGACGCCATCTTCGTGGACGAGGGACCCAATGGTCAGACCGAGGCAAGGTGGACCAACCTGTGGCGGGTGACCGTCCCCTCTGGAGATGAGGAGCGACTCACAGAGGGTGAACGGCGCGTGGGCGGCTTCGACGTCTCTGCCGACGGACTCAGGGTCGCCTTCACCGCCCGCAAGGAGAATCGCCGCAACCAGGGAAATCTTTCCGAGATCTACCTCCTGGATGCGAGCACCGGGGAGATTCGGCGCCTCACCCACAACCGGGCTCCGGAAAACAACCTGCTATGGGCGCCCGACGGACGTCGCTTGGCGTACATGGCGCCCTCCGATTCGACCTGGGAACTGCGCACCGCCCGTCTGTGGATCATGGATACGGAAACGGGGACGCACCGCGCCGTCTCCGGAGCCTTCGCGGGGAACATCCGCAGGTACGTGTGGGCCCCCGACGGCAAGGCGATTCTTTTCGGCGGACTGGAGCGAACCAACACCAATCTCTACCGCCTGGAGCCGGCGTCGGGAGAAGTGGAGCGCCTCACGGAGGCGGTGGGGACGCTGGCCCCCTCGTCTTTCAGCAGGGACCGCTCCCGCTTCGCCTACGTCTATCAGGATTTTCTGACCCCTCCCGACATCTGGGTGGGGGAGGTGGGGGAAAGGGAGGGCCTCAAGCTCACCGACGCCAATCCCTGGATACGGGAGGAGATTGCGCTGGCCCGCCCTGAGGTCATTCGCTGGACGAGCCGGGACGGGACCGAGATCGAGGGAATCCTCTTCCTGCCTCCGGACCACGACGGAGAGCGGCTCCCCTTCCTCCTCCATATCCACGGGGGGCCGGCCGGGGTGTTCACCAACACCTTCGGAGGCCGCTATCACGTGTGGGGAGGGCTCGGGTACGCGCAGCTCCTCCCCAACGTACGAGGGAGCTCGGGATACGGTGACGAGCTTCTACGCGGAAACATGCACGACATCGGCGGCGGCGATTTCGAGGATCTCATGACGGGAGTGGACGCCGTGATTGAGCGGGGCGTCGCCGACCCCGACCGCATGGCGCTGCGGGGGTGGAGCTACGGAGGAATCCTTGGCGGATGGACCGTCACGCAGACGGATCGCTTCCGAGCCGCCTCTCTTGGCGCCATGGTTTCGGACTGGACCTCGGAGTACGGGCCCGGATTCAACTACGATGTTCGGCGGTGGTACATCGGCGGGACGCCGTGGGAGAACCCCGAGGGCTATCGCACCCGTTCGGCGCTGACCCATGTGGCTGACGTGGTCACCCCGACCCTCCTTCTGCACGGGATCGCAGATCGGACCGACACGGAAGCCCAGAGCATGATGTTCTTCCAGGCCCTGAAGGATCAGGGAAAGGAGACACGCTACATCCGCTTTCCCCGGGAGCCCCACGGATTCCGGGAACCACGCCACCAGCGCACGCGGGACGTGGAGGAGATCCGCTGGATTCAGAAATACACTCTCGGGGTGGATTGGACTCCATGGGAGCGCCCCGGGGGGTGATGGAGCGCCCCCGGTCCACGGCGGCCTGGGGCAGAGACCCGGCGGCGGGGGGCTACGGCGGCCCTAACCGCGCGGCGGACTACGGCGTCTTTTCTTCCGCCACCTTCCGGTGGCATTCGGCGCAGGTGGCGAGGAGGAGGAGGAGCGTCCCGGCGGCAAAGAGGTGGAGCCGGGGACGCGCGTCGGAGGAACGCTTCAACGATGGCACGATCATCTCCCTTCCATCGCCGACCGGTGAGGGTAGGACGGCGATCGGTGCGCGGGAGGATGGCATGGGGACAAGCAGTCCGGTGTACGCTACCCTAATATAGCGCGGACGTCCGGATTCCGCTCCATGTCGGTTGGGGGGCGGTGTTCTATTGTGGAGACCGAGACCGTGAGAATGGAGGAGGTGGCAGCCGATGACACCGGAGGATATAGATGCCAGAGCTACGCTGGGAGGAGGATGCTTCTGGTGTCTGGAGGCGGTGTTTCAGGAGGTTGCCGGCGTGGTGAGCGTGGAGCCGGGCTATGCGGGTGGAGACGTGCCCGACCCCGACTACCGCAGCGTATGCCCAGGCGCCACGGGACACGCCGAGGTCGTGCAGATCGCATACCGGCCGGAGATGGTCTCCTTCGAGGAGCTGCTCGAGATCTTCTTCGCTGTTCACGACCCCACCACCCCCGACCGCCAGGGGGCGGATGTAGGAACACAGTACCGCTCCATCGTGCTGTACCACGATGAGGCTCAGCGGGAATCGGCGGAGCGCCTGATCCGGCGGCTGGAGGAGGAGCGAACCTTTCCCGATCCCATCGTCACCGAAATCGTGCCCCTACGGGCTTTCTATCCCGCCGAGGCGTACCACCGCAGCTACTTCCGCCGCAACCCGGACCAGATCTACTGCCAGGTGGTGATTTCACCCAAGTTGGCCCGATTCAGAGAGCGTTTTCCCAACCGGAGGGGGATGTCATGAAACAGGTTTCACTGCAGGAGGTCCTGCGCCGTGGGGGATGCGTCACGTGGAAGCCTGCAGCGATGGCTGCCATGGCGGCGGCCGTGGGCGTGTCGCTCCTCCTGGGTTCTCCAGAGGCGTTGGAGGCGCAGGCTCTTTCTCGGCCCGAGGCCGGTCCGGTCATTCAGGGCTTCGGGCCGTCGTTCGCGGTTCAGGATCCGGATTTTCCGACCCCGAAGGATGAGGTCCTCCGGGTCGTTTTGGACGTATCTCAGGGTGGCGACGATCCCGCCCGGGTGAATCGGCGCATCGAGACGGTGGCCAGGTTCCTCAACATGCACGCGCGGGCAGACCCAGCAGGCGCGGGGGGCTCCCCCGGGAGCGTCTGCTGCCGGAGGTGAAGCTTGCGTTGTCGGCCATGACGGCTCTGGTGTCGCTACAAGGCAAGGGATATAGCCTGATTGCGTTCTGAAAGATCTCTCGGGTCTAGACTCCGGGTGGCAAAAGTGCTATAACGCATCATACCTTGGAAAAACCCAATCACCTTTCTACTCGGAGGCAACCCATGCCGAAGCCCCCCCGCTCACTCGTCATTCGTTGGCGAGAACTGGCAGAGAAGGGATACCTCTATGCGGAACTCGGACGGATGTACCCGGACTACACGGTGGACCAGATCCGACATTACTGTCTGGGGCACACCGGCCAGGACATTCCGGGACCGATTCAGCAGGTGGATCGCTGGTACGGATCCAACGTCTGGCTCAGGGGCCAGAACTCTCCCCATGCCCAGTTGACCGAAAAGCAGGTGCGGAAGGTTCTGGACGACTGGGATGAGGAGAACGACCGGTGGAAGACCCCGGGAGCCGAATGGGCCCGCAGGCTCGGCGTCTCACCCAGCACGATCTATATGCTGCGGCGCGGAGAGACGTGGGGCTTCCTGAAGCACCCCAACCAGGGTCGGAAGCCCAAGAAGCGCAGGAAGAGGAAGAAGAAATAGTTCGCTGTCCTTGCTGACGCGGCGGAAAGCCATGCGCATACGTTCCGCGGCGTCCGTCCTCCTTCTTCTGGGCAGCGCGTGCGGCCGGGGGGGCGCCCCCCCGGTCGACCCACTTATTCTGGGGGGGACCGTCCTGGACGGAACGGGATCCCCGGCGCGTACAGCCCATGTGGCCGTGACGGGCGACCCGATCACCGTCGTGGGGGATGCGGAAGCGGCCGGCGTGACGGCCCGTGACACCCTCCATGTCCCCGGGCTCCTGGTGACGCCCGGCTTCGTGGACATGCATTCCCACGCGCAGCTTGACGAGCCCTATGGCCGCGAAGCGCTGCCCTTCCTGTACCAGGGGATCACCACGGTGGTTCTCGGGGTGGACGGGGGGGGAGGGCGCGACGTGGCCCGCCGCATGGCAGGGTGGAGCCGGGACGGTATCGGTGTCAACGGCCTCCTCTACGTGGGCCACAACGCGGCGCGCAGAGCCGTCATGGGAATGGAGGACCGGGCCCCCACCACCGAAGAGCTGAACAGCATGAAGGCCTTTGTGCGCCAGGGGATGGAGGAAGGCGCTCTGGGGCTCTCGTCGGGTCTTTTCTACCTTCCGGGGAACTACGCGGAAACCGAAGAGGTCATCGCCCTCAATCGCGTGGCGGCCGGGTACCCAGGCGCCATCTACGACACCCACGACCGGGACCTGGGGGCTGCCTATCCCCCGTTCGGATATCTGCGGTCCATCGAGGAAGGGATCCGCATCGGGGAGGAGGCCGGCACCAAGGTCATCTTCAGCCATTTCAACGCCCAGGGCGCGGCCAACTACGGACGGGCTCCGGAAGGTGCGGCCCTCATCGAGGCGGCCCGGGCGCGGGGGGTGGACGTGAAGGCGGCGCAGCACGTGTATACCGCCACCCAGTCCAATCTACGGTCCTACACTATCCCCGGCTGGGCCGTGGTGGGCGGGGATACGGCCATGCTGCGGCGCTTCGACGACGACGACACGGCCAGGATCATCGACCGCCAGACGCGGGAGATGCTGGCCATTCGCGGCGGCGCGGAAAAACTCCTTTTCGCCGATCCCCGTCCGGAGCTCAACGGTCGAACGCTTGCCCAGGTGGCGGCCGAGTGGGGCATCCCGCCCAGCGAGGCGGCCCGGGAGATCCTGCATGACGGAAACGCGGCCGTCATGAACCTGGACCTCTACGACGCCGAGAACACCCGCTATCTGGCGCAGAAGCCGTGGATGATGACGTGCACCGACGGGCGGGACCCACGTCCCGGTCAGAAGATCACCCATCCCCGGGTGTTCGGGGCATTCACCGAGAAGCTGAGAGATTTCGTCCTCGACGAGGGGGTGATCACCATGCCCTTCGCCATCCGCTCCATGACGGGCCTCGCCGCCGATTTCCTGGGATGGTCGGACCGGGGATACCTGCGGGAGGGATACGCCGCAGACATCACCGTCCTGGATCCCGAACGCATTCGTGACCGGGCCACCTTTGAGCATCCGCGCCGCTATTCCGAGGGGACGGTGCACGTCCTGGTGAACGGAGTCTTCGCCCTGCGCGACGGAGAGGCGACCCACGCACTGGCCGGGCGGCCCATCCTGCGCGGAGGGACGGCGCTGACGGCGGAATGGGATCCGCGCTGACGCGGCAGCGTCGCGAGGGGCTTCCCCTACATCAGGTTCATCCAAAACCCTATTGCGCCGGGGGCGCCGCCGGGTAGATCGTCCGGATGCAGTCATATTTCGAACTGGAGGTGCCCATGCCCCTGCAACGGCTGCGGCAGTTTCTGGAGGAGAACCACGTCAAGTACGTGTCCATCTCCCACTCACCCGCCTTCACTGCTCAGGAGATCGCGGCATCGGCGCACGTGCCCGGCAAGGAAGTGGCCAAGACCGTTATGGTGAAGATTGACGGTCAGATGGCCATGGCCGTGCTGCCGGCGCCCGACAAGGTGAGCGCCTCCCGCCTCAAGGAGGTGACGGGAGCCCGGGAAGTGGAGCTGGCTTCCGAAAAGGATTTCGCAGACCTCTTTCCAAATTGCGAAGTGGGCGCCATGCCCCCCTTCGGCAACCTCTGGGATCTGCCGGTCTTCGTGGACCAGCGCCTGCGTGAAGACGAGGAGATCGTCTTCAACGCGGGGAGCCACACCGAGGTGATCCGCCTTCCTTACGCAGATTTCGAGCGGCTCGTCAAACCGGTGGTGGCCAGGCTTTCCACCCGGGATTAAGCCCGGCGCCCCCGGCGAGGGGACGCCGGGGACGCGAATCGGGAAGAGCCCGGGGGCTCCGGGGGTGACGGTCAGGCCTCGAACCTGATCCCCTGGGCCAGGGGGAGGTCCGTGCTCCAGTTCACCGTGTTGGTCTGGCGGCGCATGTAGGACTTCCACGCATCCGAGCCCGACTCCCGGCCGCCGCCCGTCTCCTTCTCCCCGCCGAAGGCGCCGCCGATTTCGGCGCCGGAGGTGCCGATGTTCACGTTAGCGATGCCGCAGTCCGAGCCTCGGTGGGAGAGGAAGTGCTCAGCTTCGCGTAGATGCTCGGTGAAGATGGCCGAAGAGAGTCCCTGGGGGACGTCGTTGTGCAGAGCGATGGCTTCGTCGAGTTCCTCCACCGCTTCCCGGGGGGTGGCGTCCGCCGAACCGTACTCGATGATGTAGAGGATGGGAGCGAAGGTCTCTTCCTGGACGATTTCGAAGTCGTTGCGGGCCGTGGCGATGCACGGCGTGACGTACAGCCCGCCGGGGTAGTCGTCCCCCTCCAGGGGGTCCCCCCCGTAGAGGACCTCTCCGCCCTCCTCCACCACTTTCGCCTTTGCTTTCATGAACTCATCCAGAGCCTGCTGGTTGACCAGTGGGCCCATGAGAACGCCTTCTTCCAGCGGGTTGCCGATGGGGATGGTCTTGTACGCGCGCACCAGACGCTCCACCAGCTCGTCCTTCCTGCTGGCGTGGACGATGATGCGGCGGGTGCTGGTGCAGCGCTGTCCCGCCGTGCCCACCGCTCCGAAGAGGATGGCTGGAACCACCAGATCCATGTTGGCGTGCGGGGTGACGATGATGGCATTGTTTCCCCCCAGCTCCAGGATGGTCTTGCCCAGGCGCTCTCCCACCACCGTGGCGACGCGCCGCCCCACCGCGCAGCTTCCCGTGGCCGAAACGAGGGGGACACGGCGGTCGTGGAGGAGCCGGTCGCCCACGGTGGATCCCCTGCCCACGGTGAGGGAGAAAACCGCAGGATCCACGTCGTTGGCGGCGCACACCTCGGCCACCATCTTGGTGACGGCGATGGCGGTGAGGGGCGTCTTGGATGCCGGCTTCCACAGAATGGTGTCGCCGCACACCGCGGCCACGGCGGCGTTCCAGCTCCACACCGCCACGGGGAAATTGAAGGAGCTGATGACGCCCACCACTCCCAGGGGGTGCCATACCTCCCGCATGTGGTGGTCGGGCCGCTCCGACTGCATGGTGAGGCCGTAGAGCTGGCGTGACAATCCCGTGGCGAAGTCGCAGATGTCGATCATCTCCTGCACCTCGCCCTCACCCTCCTGGAGAATCTTGCCCATCTCCAGGGAGACAAGACGGCCCAGGTCCTCCTTGTGTGCGCGGAGCTTGTTGCCGAGTTGGCGTACCACCTCTCCCCGCTTCGGAGCCGGCACCTTGCGCCACTCGAGGAAGGCGGCGTGCGCCCTGTCCACGATGGCGTCGTACTCTGCCTCGGTGACCTGCTTGACGGTGGCGATCCGGCTTCCGTCAATGGGCGTATGGACCTCCAATTCAGGGCCGGAACCCATCCACGTGCCGTCGAAGCCTCCCAGGTTCACGTCTTCAAGGCCCAGGGAGGCGAGGATCTCTTTGGTGTTCATGTGCGATCAGGGGGTTCGAGAATCCCGGGCGGAAACCCGGGTGGTTCGTCTTCGAATCGAGCGCCGTACTGGTGGACCGCGACCGGGAAGTGAGACGCTTCCCCGGGCAGGGACCACAGTAGTTTCTCAAAGAAACGACCCGATTGGAAGAGGACGACGCGTCTGTCGTTTCAGGGTTGCCGACGTGCCGTAGGCATGTCCCGGAGCGAAGCGGAGGGCAAGGGCGCGGAGCGCCCGCTGCGGCAACCCGTTGTTATGAGTCGTTGCAGGCCCCCGGGCTTGATGGCGAATCCAACTCCCACCCGCCCGATCACCCGCGTCCACCGCCTCCTACCCCGGCTTCTCCACCTTCGCCCCGATCTGCTTCAACGTCTCCATCACCTGCTGCTCGACGACCCGCTTCGAGATCCCATCCTTTCCGGCCAGATCAAGTTCGATCACGAACTCGAAGGCTCCAATCTCTCGCATCAGGGGCATGAGGACTCCTCGATTCAGGTCGGCGAGCCGCCCCACCGGGATCCCGGAGGCGCGGATCCGCAGGGTCTTCAGCTTCTCGTCGGCCCCCTTCGCATCGTCGAGATCGATGGTAGTCTGGCTTTCCCCGCCTTTGGTGGGCTTGACCTCGGCCTGGCCATCATCGGTCTCTGGTGCCCCTGAGGAATCGCCGCCTTCTCCAGAATCAGCCTCGACCTTCGCCTTCAACTCCCTGGCGCGGTCTGCGGAAAGAAGGAAAGTGTCCTCGTCCAGCTCCACCGTGCTCGCTGCCACCGGCTCATCGAACCGGACCGTGTCAGGTCGAATCTCGTCCGCGGATTCACGGGCAATACCCAGGTCACCATTCGCGACCGCAGCAACAACCGCCTCCTGGATCAGCTGGTCATCCTGCGGCAGGGGCAGGCCCGGATCTTTCCGGAATTGCTCCCTCACAGTCGATAGCGCGACCGCGGAGGCCTGACTGACGAACTTCGCCCTCAGCATCGTGGCACTTGGCGGACTTGACAGGATCTTCTGGTGGGGAGGCTCGGTGAGCTCTCGCAGGTACCAGGTGTCGAGGTTCTCGCCGCCCACAGTTGGCTGACCAAGATCGACTCGCTCCAGCTTGCCGCCGCTTGAGGGAACCATCACTGTGCGGTACATCTCGCGCACTCTCTGTGGAATTCGCTCCTCTACATCCCGAATGCGGCGCTTCACCTCACCGGCCTTCTCCTCGAGGCCCGGGCGATCCCCGCGCTGGATTTCCTCTTCGATGTCCTTTAGCGCGAGAATCGTCCTCACATCCTCTCGAATGCGTCCGTATCCCGTATCCTCGGGGTAGGCGAAGAACACCGTGTTCTTATAGCTGCGGAAGCCCTCCCCTCTCCGTTCCAGCCAGCCTTCCAAGTCCTGGTGGCTGAGCCCCGACGCCGGATCGATAACGGCGAGCTTCAAGTCGGTGTTGTCGGGGATGGCAGCCGATGAATCGGGCCACAGGAAGCAGCGAAACCGATTGCCAAGTTCTTTCTTGATCCGGCGCTCGAGTTCGGTGCGGATAGCATCGGTGCTGACCGCACCTTTCCGGTCCAGAACCATCCGATTGAGGTTCGGCACGCTGGAGAAGTAGTACCGATCATCCCGGCTGTTCAGGTACCAGAGCTCGGCCCGCTGCTTCTGCAGTACTTCCGTGATCAGCGGGGCAACCGTGTCCGGCCGAAGAACGCCGAGTTTGATGTAGTTCAGGGACGCACCAATCTCCATGTCGTTTGCCGAGAAGGAATGGAGAAAGACAGTGGTCGCAATTCGTTCGGCGAGACCATGCCACCCGTGATTCTCACGGTCCATAAGGGAGGACTTGGAGTCGTCGCCCGAAATATCCGAGGTCACGACGCCGTCGTGCTGCTGTCCGATGTGGCCCAGAAACTCCCGGCGGATGTTGGAACGATCGAGGTTCAGGTCGCCCGGGAGGATGAGATCGAGATTCTCGCGTCCTTTCCAGAGGTCCTCGACGACGTGGGCCAAAAGCCGGAGCACTCCGCGGGTGCGTTGGAACGTCGCAAAGGTGCCCCACTTCTCCTGGAGGATGTCGATTACGTCCGGATGAAAGGGGTAGGCCAGCTCGATCTTGCGACGGAACTCCGTGCTCCTGGCCTTGGGCGGGAGCTCGTTCCGATTCTCCTGGTAGGTGTCTACGTACGATTGGGCGATGGCCCGAACGACCTTTTCATCCTTTACCGGCTCAAATAGACGCCGCCGGATGATCGAGTAGACCTCGTCCCCTTCTACGGGAGTCGCGATGGTCTTCACCCGGTCGAAGATGTGCTCCAGTTTCCCCAGGTTCAGCTGCTCGACCTCGCCGAAGTCCTCCAGCTCACTGGACGGCAGGGTGGCGATCATCAGGGCCTTCGGCAGGCCCGCTACGGTGTCTGTGAGCTCCTTGAAGAAGGTCAGCGTCTGCGCACCAAGGGTGGCATCTTGCACCTCGACACCCCGCGCCTTGACGATGTACTCGAGGATCTCGTCAAAGAGAATGACAAAGGGCTGGAGGGGCTCCAAGACCTCTCGAAGTGCCTCCTTCCCAGGTGTGACCAGGCCCTTGTCGTTATCCTCGAGGGTCCGGTACGCCTCGACACCGCCCAGCTGGTAGGCGAGCTCGCCCCAGAGCGTACGCCGGGTCACGCCATCGGACGTGCGGCCCTTGAGCGGGTTGAGCTGCGTGCCCACGACCACGGCCAGGGGCGGCTCGGCGAGGACTTCGACGTCGTCCGGCAGAAGCTCGGCGATCTTGGCGCCCGACTTCAGGTAGTGGTAGACCGAGACGAGGGCGTGGGTCTTTCCGCCGCCGAAGGGTGTCTGGAGCTCCACCGCCCCAGGGCCCTCTCCTTCGGTCAGCTTCCGATGGACGGCCCCGAGAAGCGTCCGGAGGCCCTCCGTCGGGTAGGTCTTCCGATAGAAGAGATAGGCGTCGCCGTAGTCGGACGCCGCCCGTCCGTCGGCCACGTCTCCCAGGTCCGCGGCGAACACGGCCTCGTCGAAGCCACCCTTCCGGATGTCCTCGTGGGGCACGGCGATATCGAACCAGTTCTTCATGGATGAGATTCCGGCAAACGACGAGAGGTGGACGGGCTGACAGGTTCATTCATGCTGGTTCATCCCTCCAAGACCTCCCCGAGGAACCTCGTGATTCGCTCCTTGTTGCCGACGAGGCTCGAGAACTGCTTCTCGCAGACGTCGCTGAAACGCGCCAGTACCTTCCGGTTGATGCTCTCCTGGTCCTCGAACACCGCCAGGGACCGGAAATCCAACCCCCACTTCTCGAACTGCAGCAGGGCAATCGTGGCGTCTCGTGTCTTTCCATCGCTCGGCAGGGCGTACACGAACAGGGGCTTCGGCATTCCGTTGATCCGACAGTCCACCTGGTACATCGCCTGGGGATCCCTCTCCGGGTCGTGCCACCCGAAGTGCCGTCGTTCCTCCGGCACCTTCTCCGAAATCAACGTCTCGAAGTCCTCGAGGAAGGTCGAACGGACCCGCTCCCGCGAGAGGTAGGAGACGTCGGTGATCTTGAGCAGGGCCTGGACGAACGAGTAGAGGGCGTCGCCGTAGCGCTCGTCCGGGATCGGTAGCACGAGCTCTCCGTCACGGTCCTCCACATGAAACGCCGAGAGGGCGGAAGAGATGATCTTCTGCCGGGTGCCACGCTGGAGATCCCGCTCGTCGATGTCGTACGTGAGGTGCATCAACGTGTGGGCTTCGTCGGTGAGAGCCCACGCGCCGTTGTCTCTCCTGAGCACCACGCCCAGATGGTCCCCGTCGTCGAAGACGAAGGGCGTGAAGACCCGGTAGCGGTCCACACCCTCCGCCTCGAGGCGCACCTTGCGCGAGACCTTCCGGTGGAACTCGCGTTCGATCGTGTCCATGGACATGGCCTACAACTCCTCTCCGAACAGGTTGCCCTGCTCCTTCGGGGGCACGGCCACGGCGGCGTCCTCGATCAGGCATCTGAGGGCACCCTGAAGGTCCTCGTACCGGTCGGTCACTTCGGCGAAGGCATCCTCGCGCCACCCGGCCTCCTGGTACCGTTCGGTGGCGCGGTGAATGTGGAAGTCGTAGAAGGTATCCCCCTCGATGTGGTTGGTGTGCTCGTGGCTCCGCCCGTTGTAGCGGAGCAGACGAAAGATGATGTTGGAGTCGGGGACGCGCACCCCCAGGATCACCGAAAAGTCGAGCGCGTTGATCCGGTTCTGCCTGAGGATCAGTCGGAACTCGCTGCCGCCCTCTCCATCAATGTCGAAGTCCCGCTCCTTGTGACCCCGCTTCAATCGGAGCCGCACCTTCTCGCGCCAGTCGGATGGGAGTACCTTCCGCTCCGCGATGAGCGCAGCGATCTCAGGGTCGGAATACCGAACGGCCACGCTTCAGACCCCCATCTCCATCTGCACCCCAGCCTCCACCCCGTCCCGCGCGTACCCCTCCCGCCCCAGCAGGAGCCCCTCCAGCAACTGCTTCTCCTTGCTCCCCTCGAGCAGGCATTCGGCCACGGCCTGACACAGCTGCCAGAAGGCATTGCTCGACGCCCATCCGTGCTCAGCGAGCAGGGCGGTCACCTCGTCCTTGCGACCCACTTGCCAGAGCTGACAGGCTCGGTGCATCCCGTCCACCATGCTCTCGATGCCCTTGACCTTGCCTCGCTTGTCTGGGCCAAGCACGGAGACGCTGGAGCCCCGCTTCCGCACGAAGCCTCCGTCGCCCCAGAGCGCCTCGAGGTCGATCCCCTCGGCGGCCGCGATGCGGCGGGCGTCGTCGAACTCCACGGTGTTGTCGAGGAAGGTCCATCGGTAGGTCAGGTAGAACTGGGCCTCCTTGTCGATGGACTCCGCGGAGGCGTCGGCGAGCAGGTGATGCACGAGGAAGTCGGTGGCGACCTTCCGGATGTAGTGGAGGAGATCGAGGACACCCACTGGATTCCCGTCGTAGGTCTCGACCCGCTCGTAGCGACTGTAGTGCTCAATTCCGGGGCCGATGGCGCTGATGAAGAAGTCGCCGCCACGAACCAGCCCGGACCTCCAGAACTGATCGAGCTTCTCCTCTACGCGTGCCTTCACGAGTGGCTGGATGTCGTTCCAGAAGCCCACGGCTTGGCGGGTGGTCTTCCGGCAGACCATGTAGATGGAGGAAGCCAGCGCAGCGGACTGGGCAGCACGGAGGCGCGTCTTGGACTCGGTGTGAAGGGGCCACGAGCCGGTGACAGTAAACCCGGCCTCAAGAAGGCCGTTCAGCATCGTCTCCCATCCCTCCGTCGTCTTGTGGGCGTAGACGATCACCGCGACTCCTCCGGGCCTTAGCACGCGGTACATCTCCCGAAACGAGTCCCCGAGCATCCGCTCAAAGAAGAGCTTTGCGGCGTCGGACGAGGCGTGCCGCTGCGGTGCCATGACCGCTTCACCCGACTTGGGCACGACAGGGGTGGAGAACAATTTCGGAAACGCCTCCCCACCAACTCTCTTCAGCCACACGTAGAAGAAATCCGACAGGTCAGCATACGGGACGTTGTCGTAGTAGGGTGGATCGGACAGGACCGCATCCAGCGATCCGCCTCCCAACGGCAGATCGGCAGCGGATGACATGTGGCAGTCAGCAGCCTTCGCCGTGTGAAACGAGAGGGGCTCGATACAGCGCACGATCCGGTCGATACAGGTTTGGAGCGCCGCTCCAGCATCGGCGAACGGAGCCTGCTCCATGTACTCCCAACGGAAAGGAAGAGACTGCCCCTGATTGAATACCTGCATCACACACTCGGTGGTGTTGTCCCAGACGCATTGATTCGTTGAGTATCTCGCGAACCGGTTAACGACCATACACATCCAGCCGACCAAGACAACTGCCAACTCATCCGGATCGAATTCGGGGAGCGAGGCCGCCTCCACCACCCGCCGGCAGTCCTCCGCGATGGCCTCATCCTTGGCCCGGATCTTCTCCACAAACGTCAGGAGCGCAAGCTGCTGCCGCGCGTTGAAGAGGTCCTTCCACTGCGTCATCCCGTAGAGGTTGACCCGGAACCCGAGTGTGCCCCTGGGCGGCATCTCCTCGTCCGGTAGCGGGCTCTCCAGATACGGCCACTCCTCGACCTTCCGCTCCAGGAACGCCCGCGCCTCCTCGAACACCCGCACGTCGTCGTCGGTCGCGAGGCGATAGCGCTTCCCGGTCTCCTTCGGGTGGTGCAGCACGACCGCCACCATCCGCTCGCCCATGGCCCCGGACCGCGCCAGCCTGCGCACCTGCGCGGCCTTCGTCACCTGCCCGCATACGGGGCACGACGCATTGGCCCGCGACACCGTGCCGTCCTTCGGGTCGAAGCCGTCCTTCATGGCCCGCTTGAGCTCTGCGCCCTCGAGGATCTCGAACCCGACGGTGTTCGACGCCCCGTCCACGACCGGGCGGTAGGCCACCTTCTTGTTCTTCTTCTTGGCCAGCCAGAACTGCCGGATCAGCGGGATCTCGGCACCGCACGACGGATTCTGACAGGGGATCGTCCGAGCCCAGAGGTAACCCACCGGCGTCCATCCACCCCGCCCGAGCCCGCTCCTGCCGCCTGCCAGCCCCTCACCCTTTTCGGTCGGATAGAACCGACCGATCTCGCTCCGAGCCGCCTCGAGGATCCGGTTCGCCCACCGCTCTACCAGGAAGGCGAGCAGGTTCACGGATACCGTGTCGCTTCCGTCCTCCAGCACGAGCTGCCCGGCTGCGCCTCCGTCGTCGCTCTCCATCATCCCACGTGGGAGCTCGACCTGGACGCCGTACCGCTGCGGCCATTCGAGCGTCGCTTTCTCGATGAAGACCGCCACCGGGTTGTAGTCGCTGGCGTAGGTCTCGCACCCGAGCCGGAGCGCCTCCAGCGGAATCGATCCCCCGCCGGAGAACGGATCCAACACCCTCGGCGGGCGTCCGTACTGTTCCGCGATCATTCTCCGGGCCCGGACCACTGCCCTGGAGTTGCCGTCCTTCACCGCCTCCCAGGGCGAGATCTCCTGGATCAGCTTCCGGATCTCCTCCCGCTTCTCCGGGTGCTCCTCGCCCGGATCGTCAATGAGCGCGGCGAACGCCGTGGCGCGCGAGGCCGCCAGCGGTCGGCGCGCCCACCAGATATGCAGCGTGGACGGATGACCGTGCCGGATGTTCTTCTCCCGTGCCGATTCTTCGGACACCTCGGCCAGCGGCAGGTCGTACTCGATGAACTTCCTCTTCAAGAATCAGCCTCTTCTGAGTGCTCGAACCGATGTGTGCGCCAGCGATCCTCGGGAATGAGGAAGCCGGTGGCGAAGATGTCTTCGTCCTCGATGAAGGCGCGGGCCGGATCCCGGATCCGCTCCAGCGTCGGCTCGTCGGATCCCGCCCCTGTTACCACGTAGAGCCAGTACTGGTCGCCGAAGTGCCGTGCCTTCTTCCACTCGTTGGCCGTCAGCCGGATGGCCCCGGTCCGGGATCTTGCTTTGACCTCGATGTAGCGGACGTCCCGGAACCCCCCGTCGTCGTCAAACGACAGCGATCGCAGGTCGAACCCGCCGTGGGCCTCGGCCGACACGTCCTCGACCGTTCGACCCTCCGCCTCCTCGTAGGCGCGGGCGACGCGCATCCCGACAGCTTCGATCTCGTCGTCGCGGTGCATGCCGTCGGGCGGGCCGTCCGGGCCCTCGGGCGCTGCGCCCTCGCCGTCGTGGGCCTCCAGCACCGGTTCGGCCGCGGGGAGGACGGCGGCCACCCCGAGCACCTTCGGCTCGGAGACCGCCAGGTTGGCCTCCAGCTCGATCTCTCGGACCAGGTCTTCGCGCCGGCGCTGAAGCTCATCCAGCCGCGCCCGCTCGTTGCGGATGACGATGTCCATGGACTCACCCGCGTCCGCCCGCAGCTCGTAATCTAGGATCTTTCCGTTGGATTCGCCGATGAGGTAGTCGAGAGAGCGTAGGCCGTACCGGCGCTTGATCTCGGCGTCGCGCGCCCGGCGCTCCTGGACCTCCTCGCGGTACGGCAGGAGGACACTGCCGATCAGGTAGTCCTCGATCGGGGTCCGATCGCTGAGGAGGGCAGCGACGTGAGGCGGGAGCTCGCGCATCGGCGCCGGCTCCAGGTCCCAGAGGACGGCCGGGTTCACGTGCTCCACGCTCCGATCCTCGCGCTGGAGGAGGGCGAAGACCCGGCGACCCGCGGGATCCCCGCTCCCGTCGCTCACTTCACCCTCGATGAACCACAGGGCCCCAGAGCGTGCCCGCTCGGGATCCTCGAACACGGCGTACTCGCTCGCATTGCGCCGGAACTCCGTCAGGATCACGTCGTTCAGCGCCTCGAGGAGCGGATGACCGGGGGCGACGAACTCGAACAGCGGGTCCTTGCGGGCCACTCCCTTCTCGAAGGTGATGCGCCGGTACTCCCGGGCGACCTTCCCATACTGGGTCGTGAAGGCGTAGTCCTCATTTCGGCGCCGGAGTTCGAGTGGCACCGACTCAACCCTGTACCCGTTCTCGATCGCCGTCAGCCGCCCATCCAGACGCCTGAATCCCCGCAAGAAGAAGTCCTCGACGTACTCGGGGACCAACCGGTTCTCCTCGGCGGCGAGGGCCTCCCGCTGCACCCCAGTGTAGTCGATGTGGCGGGTCGCCAGGCTCGTCATGAAGACCCGGTCCATGGTGGCCCGGGTCCGGTCCTCCTGAATGGCTTCGATCTGGTTGTAGATCTCCTCGATACGCCGGGCGTTCACCACCGCGTCCCGGAGAAGATCGCTGAGATTCGTACCGGGGATCACCTCGCCGATAATGTCGAAAACGCGGTCGGTGCCGAGGGCCTTCCGCATTCGCGCGAGCTTCTCGAAGAGCCGATCCAGGATGTCGCCCTCGCGAGTGTCTCGACTCACCAGGTTCCAGATGAAGACCTCCCGATTCTGCCCATACCGGTGAATCCGGCCCATCCGCTGCTCCAAGCGGTTCGGGTTCCACGGGATGTCGTAGTTCACCATCTGATGGCAGAACTGGAGGTTGATCCCCTCGCCCGCGGCTTCCGTCGCGACCATCACCTGTGCGCGGTCGCAGAACACCTGTTCGGCCTCGATTCGCGCATCGAGATCCATGCCGCCGTGGATCTCGCAGACGTCGTAGCCCCAGGCTTCCAGCTTCTCCTTGAGGTACCGGAGCGTGTCGCGGTGCTCGGTGAAGATCAGAAGCTTCTCGTCGCCCAGCCCGGTCAGGATCTCGTCGCGGAGCTTCACGAGCTTACTCTCGATCTCCCGCGAGCGGACGCCCTTCGCCATCTCGATGAGCTCCTCGAGTTTGGTGACTTCCTCCCGGACATCGTCGATATTCTCGGCGATGGTGATTTGCTCGAGCCGCTCCTCGATGGCCCATCGATCGGCCTCTGCCAGTTCCTCCATCTCCTCGTCGGAGATGTCCGACAGTCCCCGGAACCGCTCGTCGTCCCGGATCTTCTCCGGAAGGTGCAGCCACTCCTCCAGCTTCTCTCTCCGCCGCTCCAGTGAGCTGAGGATCGCGTGGACGCTGGAGGTCAGCCGGCGCTGCAGGATGAGCATGGCAAAGGTAATGTGCCGCTTCTCCTTCGCCTGATCGTAGTAGTGCTGAACGTACCGGGTGACGGAGTTGTAGAGCTCGGTCTCCGGGTCCGTCATCTTGAACTTCAGGGTGACCACGTTCCGGGGCGGGAAGATGTCCCGGCCCTCGAACGTCTTCATGTCCTCCTTGAGCCGGCGAACGAAGACGGGGTTGTCGCCTCGCTCTACCGATTCGCGGAGGAGGTCCGTCTGCGCGAAGAAGCCCGGCCGCAACAAGTCCAGGAAGAGGCGGAAGTTCTCGTCGTCCCCGCGATGCGGCGTCGCGGTGAGGAACAGCAGGTGGTCGGTGTTCCGGGCCAGGACCTCGCCCGCCTGATACCGCTTCGTCTTGTCGATCTTCGTGCGCTCGGACGTTTCGTAGGCGTAGGCCGACATCTTGTGCGCCTCGTCCACCACGACCAGATCCCAGTCCGCCGAGTGGAGGGTGGCCTTCACGTCGTCCTGCTTGAGGAAGTCAATGGACGTGATGGCGAAGGGGTGCTCCACCCAGACGTTCTCGCCCCACGCCGCTCGCATCGTGTTCCGGTCGATCAGGCGGAACCGGACTCCGAACTTCTCCTTCAACTCCCTCTGCCACTGGTACTTCAGGTGTCCAGGTGCCACCACCAGGACACGCCGGACGAGTCTCCGTGCCTGCATCTCCCGGAGAATGAGACCCGCCATGATGGTCTTCCCCGCCCCCGGGTCGTCGGCAATCAGGAACCGCATCCGGGGTTGCTCGAGGGCGTAGTGGTAGACCGCCTCGATCTGGTGGGGGAGCGGATCCACCTGGGACACGCTGACCGCGAGCATCGGGTCGAACTGGTGTGCCAGACGAATCCGGTGGGCTTCGACCAGCAGAAAGAACTCCTCGGGGTCGGACGAGACGACCGCAGGGTTCTGATGCGTGACCTCGATCTGGTCGACCTGCGAGGGCGAGAGCTGGAGTGCCCGGTATTGCCCCGTCTCCTCCAGGGTCACTTCCAGGGTGAAAAAGCCGCGCCGTTCCTCGAACTTCTTGACCCGGGCCGGGCCGGCCAGGAAGGGGGCTGTGATGACTTCGTCTTCTTCGATTCGGGGCATGGAGCCACGGACCCTTGGGAGCCGGAAGATACGGGGCTAAGCGTCGCAATAGTAACCAGGGGGTGGGACATGCGACAATCGTTCGAGCGCCTCAGAACTGCGCGGTGTCCTGATCGGCGGACCTTACTCGTCTCAGGCGGGCCTGGCGACGAACGGGGAATCCCGACGGCCACGCCAGCAGGTTTCGGTGGCCCGGTCAAGTTGGTCGGGGTGGGTTGAAGATGTCGAGGTGCTCCAGCATGGAGATACGATCACCGACTGACACGCACCCCTCGAACAGCTTGAACTCCGAGCACTCCTTGAAGACCCAAGGGCGATTCGAGAACACCGATCGGGTCACCGGATCCCTGAGCTTCGGATGAAAGGACAGCCGGCTCTTGAGTCGATTGCTAACAAAGAAATACGCGATCCACGAGATCAGATACTTGTTGCGGTCCTCTTCCTTGACGAGTCGACGAAGATAGCCTTCCAGATACGCCACGATCTCCGCCTTGTGCCCAGACCCGAAAGGGGTACGAATTACCGCCTCGATGATCGCAATCACCTTCGGGAAGGCCTTCACGCGCCGACTCCCCAACATCAGAAGCATGCTCAGCGCCTTCTGGAGATTCCGATCGTGCAAGCCGACCCTGAGTGTCCCTTCCTCCGTGAGGATGTCGGCCAAGAAACGGTCGATCACTCCGGTCCCCGGGCACTCCTCATCGATGACGAGTACTGCCAGGTACAGCTCCCGGAACTCCTTCCACCGGAGGTGCCGCTTCTTGCTTGGATAGATCGCGTGGTACTTGGAAACCCAGGGGCGAAAAAGACCGTCGGGCAGGGCATGCACCGATGTTTTGGTTTCTGAGATCTCCAGGTTGAACTCTTTCAACGCGGCCTGGAGCATCTTGATGACCTTTCGACCGTCCGCCTCGCTCTCGACGAGAATACGGTAGTCATCTTTGAAGCGGACCATCGCGCAATTGAGCCCGTCTTCGTCCGACCTGACCATTCGTGTGAGCATACGGTCTACTGCGGAAGCGATGATCTCAGCGATGATGTCCGAGACCACGGGCCCAATTGGGATGCCATTTGTCCGCCCGTCATTTGCGC
>JBHHWB010000049.1:0-25781 GCA_046756305.1 Gemmatimonadota bacterium | reverse complement strand
GAGCAGCACAGCTCGCGGCCGCAGCGGCCCACGCCGCCCAGGAGCGCCGCCTCGTCGCGCACGCCGATCTGGCGCAGCTCGATGCGGGCGCGGAAGGTGCGGGCCAGGTCGCGCACGAGCTGGCGGAAGTCCACGCGCCGCTCGGCAGTGAAGTAGATGATGAGACGATTACGGTCGAACTGCCATTCGGCTTCGGTGACCTTCATCCGCAGCTTGTGGCGCATGACCAGCTTGCGGGTCTCGCTGCGCACCCGGGGCTCGTCGGTGCGCAGTTCGGCCAGGCGGGCCAGGTCCGCCTCGGCGGCGTGTCGGAGGACCTTCCGCTCGGGCGTGGGCGTGGCGCACTTTCCCGACGAGGCGCACTTGCGCTCGGCGATGAGGCCCACCGCCGACACCTCGCCCAGGTCCTCTCCCCGCTCGGCTTCCACGATGACGTGCTGACCGGGGAGGACCGTCAGTGTCTCGGGGAAGGCGTAGTACGCCTTGCGCGTGCCCTTGAAGCGCACCTCGGCGAACCCGGTGCTCATGCTCAGGCCTCCCGCCAGGCTCCGATCCCTTCGTATTTCTTCCGGCGGGCGGCCAGGAGGTCGTCCACCGGCAGCGCGGTCAGCTCCGCCAGGTTCCGCCGGAGCGCTTCGCCCAGGGTGGCGGCGGCCTCGTCCCAGTCCGAGTGGGCGCCGCCCGCGGGTTCCGGGACGATTTCGTCACAGACCCCCAGTTCGAAGAGGTCCTTGGAGGTGATCTTCAGGGCCTCGGCCGCCTTTTCACGGTGCTCCGCGGAGCGCCAGAGGATGGCCGCGCACCCTTCCGGCGAGATCACCGAGTACACGGCGTGCTCCATCATGAGGATGCGGTCGGTGACGCCGAGGGCCAGGGCGCCCCCCGAGCCCCCTTCCCCGATAACCGCCGAAATGGTGGGCACGCGCAGGCGCGCCATCTCCCGCAGGTTCATGGCGATGGCTTCTCCCTGTCCCCGCTCCTCGGCCCCCAGTCCCGGGTAGGCGCCCGGCGTGTCGATGAGGGTGATGACGGGGCGGCCGAACTTTTCCGCCTGGCGCATGAGACGAAGCGCCTTGCGGTATCCTTCGGGGTGGGGCATGCCGAAGTTGCGGCGCAGGTTTTCCTTCATGTCCCGGCCCTTCTGATGACCAATGACCATGACGGGCTCGCCGGCGAGACGGGCCCAGCCGCTTACGATGGCTTCGTCGTCGCGGAAGGCCCGGTCCCCGCGGAGCTCGACCCAGTCGGTGAAGACGCGCCGGATATAGTCCAGGGTGTAGGGCCGCTGGGGGTGCCTCGCCACCTGCACCTGCTCGATGGGGCGCAGGCTGTTGTACGTCTGCTCCCGGATCACGCGTAGTTTCTCCTGGAGCACCCCCAGCTCTTCAGACACGTCGATGCCCCTGCGTTCAGCCAGATCCAGGAGCTCCTGGATCTGGTTCTGGATCTCGACGATGTCCCGCTCGAAGTCGAGGTGGGGTATGGTGGCCACGCTGCGCCTTCCGTTGAGTTCGTGGGGAGGGATAAGCTCGCCGATCCCGCCCCGGGTTCGCAAGCGGGCGCCCGCCTCAGCGGTACCGCACCGCCCCCTTCAGCACCCATCCGTCGGGGTCCAGGATGACGCGGGGCGGAGCCGGGAGGGCTCCCTCCCGGAGTCCGGGGTCGCCGGAGTGTGCTGCGCCGGCGGAGGCGCCGACCGCGGCCGGCGCCCGCAGGAGCACCCGGGTTTCCGCGCCGGAAACCTCCACCGTGTCGTGGTGGACCGCTCCGCCCCTGGTCCATTCCAGCGCCACGGGCATGCGGAACCTCGGCCATGCCGGGTTCTGGACCTGGCGGATCGTGACGGAGGCGACGGCGTTGGTGCTGTCGGGAGGCGGCTCCACCGAAACCTGGAACTCGGGGTAGCCGGGCTCGAAGAGCCACTCGTGGAAGAACCACTCCAGGTCCCGGCCCGATTCGGCCTCCAGGACGCTCTGGAGGTCCCGGGTCGTGGCGTTGGCGCCGGCGTAGCTCCGATAGTACGCGCGGATGCCGCGGAAGAAGGTTTCGTCGCCGAGGACGCCCCGCAGCATATGGAGCACCCAGCCCCCCTTCTGGTAACTGTTCCGGTTGAGGAGATCGTAGAGGTTCTCATAGCGGGCCACCACGGGGCGGGCCGCGTCTCCCGAGGCGATGAGCACCTGTCGGTCCCGTTCCATGGCGGCGCGCAGAGCGTCCACCCCTTCGCCCCGCTCGAAGAAGAGATGGCCGAAGTAGGTGGCGAACCCTTCCGAGAGCCACAGGTTGCTCCATTGGCTTTCGGTGACGCTGTCGCCGAACCACTGATGGGCGATCTCGTGGGCCACCGTACCCTCCATGTCGCGGCCTCGCGCCACCGCCTCTCCGGAGTAGAAAATGGCGGAGCTGTTCTCCATGCCTCCGAAGCGCGTGCCCGACTGGACGTTGGCCAGCTTCTCATAGGGGAAGGGGCCTACCAGGCTCGTAAAGAATTCCACCATCTCGGCGGCGCGGCCGAATGCCCGGGCCGCCTGTGCCGAATCGGGGGGGAAGGCCCACCAGCTCACCTCGACGCACCCGTCCTCCCGGGGCGAAAGAGGGGCGGCCCCGCAGGCCGCCGTACCCACCGTAGCATGCACCATTTCGGCGGCGCCGATGACCATGGTGTAGGTGGGAATGGGTGCCCCGGTTTCCCACACCCACGTGCGGCGCGGTCCCGGGGGACCCGGCGCGTCGAGGGGTGTGGGGGCCGGATCGCCCTGGAGGGCTCCGTTGGCCACCACCTCCCAGGCGGCGGGGGCGTGCACGGTGAAGCGGACCGTGGCCTTATCCGAAGGGTGATCCACCGACGGCAGCCAGAAACGGGCCCGGTTGGGCCAGTTGTCGGCGAAGGCGGACGGGCTGCCGTGGAGGTTGGGCCCGATGAAGAGCCCATCGTCGGGGACACCGCGATAGGCCAGGAAGATCCGCAGCGTGTCGCCTGCGGCGGCACGGAGCGGCGCTTCCACCACTCCGTCGTGAATGGTGGGAATCACCCGGGCGTTCTGCACCCGCATCTCCGATACGGCCATCCCGGTGAGATCGAGGCGCAGGAGGGGGTCCGAGACACGGGCGACGAGGCGGATCCGGGTCCGGCCCTCCAGCCACGAGGCCGTGTCCGACACGGCCACTTCCACATCGTAATGGAGGACGTCCACCTCGGGGGCGTAGGCGCCCACCGGCGGCGCCACGGCGGGCGCGACGGGTGGCGGCTCCACGCCCAGGGGGGTGTTCTGGGCCACCCCCGCCGCCGGAAAGAGGAGGGGGAACGCCGGCAAGGCGGCGCCGGCAAGGCGCAGGAGGAGGCCTGCGCCTCGCGCGGTGGGCGCGCCCCCCTTCCGCCTCCCGATTCCGCCCTCCGTCATGGGTTTCCTCGCACCACCTCGAAGGGCTCCACCTCGGTGAAGCGCCGGAAACGACCCCAGTAGCGGGCATAGGCCTGAGCCATGCGGGGGGTCAGGTCCAGGCGGCCGCACCCTTCCGCCTGATAGGTGCCCAGCACCTCCATCTTCATGATCATTCGCTCGCCGATGTCACTGAAGTAGGTGGGGCGAAAGTCCATCCCGGTGGTGGCCGTCTGGTATCCCAGGACCAGGGGAACCGACTCCGTCGCCGCCTTGGCGATGCGAAAGGCGTCCATACGTGACGGGTGCACGTCGTCCATGGCCGGGACGTACGCCACGCTGGGGTTGAGCTCCCGGACCGCGAGCTCCAGGAGGGAGACCCGGGCCGCAGGGTCGCGCATGGCCGCCTCGTCCAGGAGGACGCGGACCCCCAGGAGGTCTGCCGCCTTGCGCGCCGCCCGGATGCCCGCGCCCTCGGGATCCATTTCGTCGTTGCAGAGGGGGACGACCAGAATGTCGGTCCCGGCGGCCGCCGCGGTGAGAAGGGTCCCGCCGCAGCCCATTTCCACATCTCCCACCAGCCCCCCCACCGCGATGATGGCCCGTTCCCGGCTCCGTTCCTGCGCCGCCTTGGTGAGCTCCACCACCTTCGCCAGGAACTCGTCCCGGTCGAGGGGTTTGGTGAGGACGTCGTCGGCTCCGGCCCGCAGGGCCTGCTCGTGGTAGGCCGCTCCGGTGTACCCGGTGACGGCAACGATGGGCAGGTCGGGGTGGGCCTCCCGGGCCACGCGGATCACCTCGAATCCGTCAGTGCCCGGCAGGTTCAGGTCGGTGATCAGCACGTCCCACTCCCGGTCGCGTAAAAGCTGCACGGCATGGTCGCCGTCCTGGGAATGGGTCACATCGTACCCGCCGGCCTCCTGCAGGAACCCCTTGACGAGGAGCGCCTGGTCGAATGCGTCTTCCACGAAGAGGACGCGAACGCGGTTTCCTGCGCTGGGTGTCACGGAGTCCTTCGCTTCAGGGGGTGGACGGCAACTCCACGGATCCTTCCGTCAGGTGGGGCGGGAGGGGGAAGAAAAGATATGCGGGGCGCCCTCCCTCAGCCATGGCCGTCCTGCAGTCCGGGTTCGGGGATGAGGAACCAGACGATGAGACCCATAGCCAGGACGGATGCGGCGCCCAGCAGGGCGTTGGATCCGAATCCCATGCGGGCGAAGAGGGGACCGGCCACGGCGCCGCCTACGGCGAATCCCAACTGGCCCAGGGCCACGGTGAGGCTCATGAGAGATCCCCGCCGTTCGTCGCGCACCAGCGCGGTGAGGAGGGCGGAGAAAGGACTCACTCTCATGGCCACCAGCATCATTGTGAGGAAGAAGAGGGGGTAGGCGATCCATAGGCGGGTCACGAGCCAGGGTGTGACCGCCATGACCAGGGAAAGGCCTACGCAGGCGATGAGGATGATGGTCTTCCTGCCGATGCGGTCCGACAGCCGACCCGCCCGGGGGCCGGTGAGGACGTTGGCCACCCCTCCGACGAGAAACATGAGGGCGATGTCGTCTCCCGACGCTCCCACGTCGCGTTCGAGCCAGGTGGGGAGGTACACGATGAAGACGGATACGCCCAGGAACATGACGAAATAGGCCGCCGCCGCCCAGGCGACCTCCGGCCGACGTAGCATGGTGGCATAGTCCGAGGCGGCCTTGGCCACGCTGAGCCTCTCTTTGAGGCGCGCCACCGGCGGCTGGTGGATGCGGAAAAAGAGGATTGCCACAGTGACGGCCATGGTGGCGGCGAACATGTAGAAGGGAGAGCGGAAGCCCCAACGGTCCGCCATCCAGATGCCCAGGGGAATGCCGAAGATCTGGCCGAAGGCCGCTCCACTCATGACCCAACCCGTGGCCCAGCCCCTGCGGTGGTAGGGGAAGTAGTCGCCGATGTAGGAGACGGCGGCGCCGCTCAGGACTCCGCCGGCCATCCCCGCCAGGAGGCGCACGGCGAGGAAGGAGACGTAGCCGACCACGAAGGCGTGGAGAATGAGGGCCACGGTCATTCCCAGCGTGCCGGCGATGAGGATGCGCCGGCGCCCCACCCGGTCGGAAACCGGCCCGGCCAGGACGGCGAATACGGCCACCATGAGGGAGTACGCCGACACCAGCGTGCCCAGCACGGCGTCGGCGATGCCCAGCTCTTCGCCGATCCTGGGCAGAATGGGCGAGATGATCATGGTCTGGCTCGCGGCGCTGAACACCAGGAGCCAGAGGGTGAAGACGACGAGAAGCCCTTTTCGGTCGCTCTCGGAAGGAGCTTCGGTCACGCTTCGCGGCGATGGACGAGCATGGCGTGGCGTTGATCCGTGGGCATGAGGACCAGGTTCAGCACGTCCACGTGTTCGGGGGTGTTGGCCACATAGATGACCGCGTCGGCGATGTCGGCTCCGGTGAGAGGTGTGGTCCCCGCGTACACGCTTCTGGCCCGCTCCTTGTTCCCGTGAAAGCGCACCTCGCTGAACTCGGTCTCGGTGAGACCCGGATCCACACTGGAGACCCGAACGCGGGTGCCCAGCAGGTCCATGTTCATGCCTTCGTTGATGGCCCACACGGCAAACTTGGTGGCGTTGTATACGGCTCCCTTCGGGTATACCCAGCGTCCCGCAATGGACCCGATGTTGATCACATGGCCCCGGTCCCGTTCCACCAGGTGGGGGACCACCGCCCGCGACATATAGAGAAGACCCTTGATGTTGGTGTCGATCATGTCTTCCCAGTCGTCGATGTCGCCTTCGTGGAGCTTGTCGAGCCCGCGCGCCTTGCCGGCGTTGTTCACCAGGATGTCGATGGGAAAGCCCGAGCTTTCCAGCTCCTTCACGTAGCTCTGAACGGCATCCCGGTCCGTCACGTCCAGGGCGTGGGCCCGGGCCTCTACCCCGTAGGCGTCGGCCAGCTCCGTGGCCAGGCCCTGAACCCGCTCGAGACGCCGGGCCGAGATGGCGATGTGGGCCCCGTGGGAGGCGAAGGCGCGTGCGCATGCTTCCCCGATTCCCGCCGAGGCGCCGGTGATGACGACCCGCTTACCGGTAAGTCTATTCATGGCAAATCCAGAGAAGTAACGGAGGGTCTGCGGTGATGTCCGCATGATCACCCGATGAGCCTCATCCCGCAACCGGCGGTGCGCCCTTCTTTACGCGTGCCCCCGGGGGACCTACCGTGCACCTGTTTGCAGCGCCCACATTCCCGTGCCGGATCTTCCTTCCCCCGTTGAGGAGCATTCATGGACCGCAAGCAGGTCGGCGCCTGGGCTCTCTACGATTTTGCCAACTCCGTCTATCCGGCCGTGGTTCAGACCGCCGTGTTCGCTCTTTTCTACACGTCCGTCGTCGTGGGAAACGAGAGCGGGGATGGAAGCCTATGGTGGGGCGCCGCCGTCTCCATTTCGGTGCTCATCGTCGCGCTGACCTCGCCCCTCCTGGGCGCCGTGGCGGACCGGGGTGGGATCCGCAAACGGCTCATGCTGGCGTACACCCTCATGTGTGTGGTGGGGGTCTCCTTCTTTTCCATCCTGGAACCGGGGATGGCCCTGGTGGGCCTGATCCTCTACGTCATCGCCAACGTAGGGTTCGAAGGCGCACTCGTCTTTTACAATGCCTACCTGCCCGACATCGTTCCTCCAGAGAAGCAGGGATGGGTGTCGGGGCTGGGGTTCGGCGTGGGGTACCTGGGCTCCGTGGTGGGGCTCCTCATGGCGCTGGCGCTGGTTCCAGAGCACATGCATGGGGTCTGGTTCGCAACGGCGGGGTTCTTCGCCGTCTTTTCCATCCCCACCTTCATCTTTCTTCCCCGGGATGAGCCCACGGGGATGGGCGTCGGAGCGGCCGTGGCGTGGGGGATCTCCCACTTCCGCCAGATTGTGGGAGAGGTCCTGGCTCTGCGGGAGCTGCGCCGCTTCCTTCTGGCCTTCTTCTTTTATATCGACGCCATCCTGACGGTGATCGTCATGGCCGGCCCATTTGCCGAATCCGAGTTCGGGTTCGGGCAGCGAGAAGCCATCATCCTCTTCCTTGTGGTCCAGTTTTCGGCCCTGGCGGGAGCCTTTGCCCTGGCGAGGCCCACGGATCGTTTCGGACCCAAAAAGGTGCTCACAGGCACCATCCTGCTCTGGGCGGCCATCGCGGTGGGTGTCTATTTCATACGCAGTCCGGCGCTCTTTTTCGGGCTCGCCGTGGTGGCCGGGTTCGGCCTGGGGTCCACCCAGGCGGCGAGCCGGGCCTTCATGGCCTCGCTGGTGCCCGACGGAAGGGAGGCGGAGATGTTTGGCTTCTACGCCTTCTGCGGAAAGTCCTCCTCCATCATCGGGCCGGCGCTCTTCGGCTTCATCGCCAAGGTCTCCGGGGGGAATCAGCGCATTTCCGCGTTGGCCATGGCGGGACTCCTCCTCCTGGGGCTCGTCCTTCTGCAGCGGGTACGGGATCCCAAGGGGGCGGGGGCGCTCGCCTGAGCCGAATGGCGCTGAGGACACCACGGGCAGGCGTGGACGGCGAGGCGCAGGTGCCGCGGCTGACGCGGCGGGCACGCGCTCGGGCCGGACTGGCGGGACCCGGGGTCCGGGCGCACCTTTCTCTCCTTCCCCTCTCCCGTTCCCGGAAATGGTGGAGGTGATGGAGATGGCGTGGACCTTCCCGGACACCCTTCGGAGGTAGTGACGTGAAGAAAGCATGGGGGAGCCTGCTGCTCCTGACCCTGGCCATGGCGGCGTGCCGGGGTGAGCGTCCCGAGGCCGCAGACCTGGTGCTCACCAACGGCCGGGTGGTGACGGTGGACGACGCCCATCCCGAGGCCCAGGCCGTAGCCATGAGGGACGGGATCATCCAGGCGGTGGGGACGGCCCGGGAGATGGAGGCGTTCGTCGGGCCGGGCACGGAGGTGGTGGACCTCGAGGGCCGCCTGGCCATCCCCGCGTTCATCGAGGGACACGGGCATTTCACCAGCCTCGGCCAGTCCAGGCTCATCCTGGATCTCACTCGCGCCGCCAACTGGGACGAGATCGTGGAGATGGTGGCGGCGGCCGCCGCCGAGGCCGAGTCCGGCGCGTGGATCTTCGGCCGGGGGTGGCATCAGGAGAAGTGGGACCGGGTGCCCCAGCCCAACGTGGATGGGGTGCCGCTGCACCACGAGCTGAGCGCCGTCTCGCCCGACAATCCCGTGATCCTGGGCCACGCCAGCGGCCACGCCGCCTTCGTCAACGCCAAGGCCATGGAGCTGGCGGGGATCGGCAGGGGCACGCCCGATCCTCCCGGCGGCACCATCGTGCGGGACGATGCCGGCAACCCCACGGGGCTCCTGCGGGAGACGGCCCAGCGCATGGTCCGTAGGGTGGCCGACGAGGCGCTGGCCAACCGACCGCAGGAGGAGCGCTGGGACGAGTTCGTGCGCATCGTGAACCTGGCCGGCGAGGAGGCGCTTTCCAAGGGCGTGACGTCGTTCCACGACGCCGGCGCCTCCTTCGAGACCATCGATGGATTCAAGCGCCTCGCCGACGAGGGACGCCTCCCGGTGCGCCTGTACGTGATGGTGCGCTTCGAATCCAACGACGCGATGCGGGAGCGTCTTCCCGACTATCGCATGATCGGGTACGGAAACGACTTCCTCACGGTGCGATCCATCAAGCGGCAGATCGACGGCGCCCTGGGTTCTCACGGAGCATGGCTCCTGGAGCCCTACACCGACCTTCCTGCCAGCACGGGGCTGGTCCTGGAGCCGGTGGAGGAGATCGAGGAAACGGCGCGCATCGCGTTGGAGTACGGCTTTCAGGTCAACACGCACGCCATCGGAGACCGGGCCAACCGGGAAGTCCTCAACATCTACGAGCGGGCCTTCGCCGGAAAGGAGGGCACCGACACCCTGAGATGGCGCATCGAGCACGCCCAGCACCTGGATCCCGCCGACGTTCCCCGGTTCAAGGAGCTGGGAATCATCGCGTCCATGCAGGGGATCCACTGTGCCTCCGACGCTCCCTGGGTGCTGAAGCGCCTGGGACCCGAGCGGGCCCGGAAGGGGGCGTACCTGTGGCGCACCCTTCTCGACGAGGGCGTGGTCGTGACCAACGGGACCGACGTGCCCGTGGAAGACATCGATCCCATCGCCTCCTTCTACGCTTCCGTCACCCGCAGGGATCGCAATGGCGACCTCTTCTATCCGGAGCAGCGCATGACGCGCATGGAAGCGCTACGGAGCTACACGCTGAGCAACGCCTATGCGGCCTTCGAAGAGGACCGCAAGGGGTCCATCACGCCGGGGAAGCTCGCCGACATCGTGGTGCTGGACCGGGACATCCTCACCATCCCCGAGGACGAGATTCCCGAGGCGCGGGTGGACCTGACGATTCTGGGCGGATGGATCCGATACCAGCGGGAAGAAGAATGATGGGCGGCGGCGGAAGCATGGGTGCTGCCGCCGTGCTCGTCCTGAGCGTGGCGCTCACCTCTCTGTCGGGGTGCCGGGTGGAGCCGCGGAGCGACCGGGACGGTGCGCCGGCGGCGGGCGGTGCGGCCGGCGCAACCGGTGCCGCACAGGAGGCGGCCCGTCCCCACCGGGAGATCATCCAGCCGGAAGGGGTGGCGCGCCTTCCCGTCTTTTCCACGGCGGTGCGCACCGGAGATCTCCTTTTCCTTTCCGGCCAGATTGGAACGAAGCCGGGAGTCTCCCCGCCCGAGGTGGTGGAGGGCGGGATCGGTTCGGAGACCCGGCAGACCCTCGAGAATATCCGAACCGTTCTGGCGTCGGAGGGGCTGGAGTTGGACGACCTGGTCAAGTGCACCGTCTTCCTGGCCGACATGGGGGAGTACGGCGCCATGAACCGGGTCTATCTGGAATTCTTTCCCGCCGATCCTCCGGCGCGCTCGGCCGTGGCCGGAAGCGGTCTGGCCCTGGGCGCCCGGGTGGAGATCGAGTGCATCGCCGCCTATCCGGACGAGTCGGCGGCGGGAGGCGTGGGTGCGGGGCCCTCTGGCGCGGAGCCCCCGGCCGCGGGGGGCGCCTCGGAAGGCGTTTCAGCGGGGGGCGACGCTTCGGCGGAAGGCCCAGTGGGCCGGTAGATCATTCCCTCCCGCTCCAGGCGGGCGCGGAAGGAGTCGGCGAGCTCGTTGTGCCTGAGGATGAGGGTGCGGCACACCTCTTCAGCGGCCTGCAGGGCCTCGGCCTGCCGCTCCCAGTCCGCCACCGAATCGTTGTAGATCTCGAAGACCCGCAGGTATTCCTCGTAGCGCTCCCGGGGCACCCCCCGGGGGTCCAGCTTTTCGAAGTCACGCACCACCCTGCGGATGGAATCCACGCGGTCGTGGAAGGTGCGAAAGAGCATTTCCCGATAGGCCAGTTCGTTGGCGCACGAGTCGGCGCTGACCCGGGCCGCGTGGACACTGTCCTGCAGCGCCCGGACCTCCCGCACCGTGTTCCGCCGCCCCAGGAGCTCGTAAATGCCCACCGCCGCTGAAACCAGAAAGAGGACGGCGAGGGCGGCCAGGACGACGATGCGGGGTCTGGGACGGTTCATAAAGCTGCGGAAAGCCGTGGGTCGCGTCGTGGGGCTCCGTGCGGGTGGGCCGTGTCACGTATGCTACACCGTAACACGGTACACCGCAGGGCCGCCAACTCCCCACTCCATGCGTCGGAGAACTCCCCACAGGGAAACGAAGGTTGTACCGACAGACGCGACGCTCCGCCTTGGACGACGTCCAGGTGCCGACCACAGCGACTTCGAGTGATGGCCTGGCCATAGATATTCGATCTTCCGGGTAACCGGAAAGATGAGGCGAACCATGAGGCGGACGGGGATTCCCGGAGCGACGGCCTCCCCCACGAAGGATGGGGAGTGGACCGCAGGTTCGGCTCCCATCCACGATCCCCCTTCGGAGCGGGAGCTGCGCCGGGCCGTGGAGCTCTTCAAGGTTCTTTCCCACCCCGCCCGCCTCAGGCTCGTCTGCCATCTCGGAGACGGCCACGAAACCACACAGAAGGCGCTGATGGAGGAATTTGGCTGGCCTCAATCCACCACGGCGCGGTACCTCGGCATTCTGCGGAACGCAGGATTGGTCACCGCCCGGCGGGAGGGAGGCGAGGTCCTTCTCAGCATCGGGAGTCCGGTGGCGCTCCGGCTGTTCCAGACCGTCTGCGCCTGGGTCAATGAGAGCCCGGGCGAGGGGGAGCGTAGGCTGGATTCCCTTTCGGGAGTTCTCCTCACCCCATCCTCGAACGTTCCGGCCCCATCTCCTCCCGTCGGCCATCGCTCCACCGAGGTGCTTCTTTAGGAGGCTGTCCGAGTCATGCGGGCCGCACGCTGGGGTCTTGCGGACTCATGCGTCGTCTCTCCTCCTTGCCGTAGCTACAGCTACGACGCGTCGTCGTTCCTGCCATGAGCGCACGCAAGACCCGGGTACCCGTGACGGAGTCACGGGTGGCGCGGCCCACTGCATGACCCGGACAGGCTCCTGGCGGCGCACAGAGGGATGGAGGTGGAGGCGGGGGCGTTGGACATGGCGGAGCAGACCTGCGGGGTGTGTCATGCCCGGGAGGTGGCCCGGGTTGCCCGCGCCCCCATGGCAACCCTGCGCGGCCTCATCGCCGTGGATCTGTGGGCGTTCGGAGAGCAGGAGTTCCCCGACGGCGAGGAGACGGTAGAGGCGATCCTGAACGACGAGTATCCCACGCTGGCCCGGGATCACCTCAGGCGCCTCTGCCTGGGATGCCATCTCCGCACCCGGCGGGGGAATCGGGACGACGCCATTCCGCCTGATGCGGGGTCGGGGTGCGGCGCCTGCCATACGGCGGCCCGCCCCGCCGGAGGGGAAGAAGGTCACTCCGACGTCATCGGCGTGCCCGACGACGGACGCTGTTTTGGATGCCACAGCCGCAGCGGGCGCATCAGCCTTACCGATCAAGGGTTGGCCGAGGTCTCGGGTCCCTGGGCTGAGGCGTGCCGGGACCGCTCGTCCCTGGCCGATGGAAGGGGCGTGTGCCGCATTCCGGCAGACGTGCATCAGGAAGCCGGAATGGGGTGCGTGGACTGCCACCTGCATACCGAGCTCATGGGGGACAGCGCTTCCTACGCGCACCAGGAAGAGGCTGTGGAGATCACCTGCGAGCTCTGTCACGGTCCGGTACCGTACGGGGCGGAAAGGACCTGGTTCGACGTGTGGGACCCCGTCACCCAGGCTCTCCTGCGCCTGAGGAACGCGTCCCGCTTCGACACCGAGGCGGTTCGGGTCACGAAGCGGGGGACGCCGGTGTGGAATCTGCGGCCGGGCCGCGGAGCCTCCGCCGGAACCTGGGTCTTGGAGAGGAAGCGGGATCCCGGCGTCGTTCTGCCCGTCACGCCCACCCCCGAGGATGTGACCCACCGGGTGTGGGGGCATGAACGTGTATCCTGCGCCGCATGCCACGCGGCGGCGGCGCCCACCTGCCCCACCTGTCACACGAGCTTCGATGCCACGGGAGAGCAGTGGGATTTCGGTGCCGGCGGAATGCGGCCCGGGATGTGGGTGGAAACGAGCCGGGGGGTGGGGTTCGCGCCCCCGCGGATGGCCGTCGGCGGCGACGGGAGGATCCGTCCGGCCATCCCCGGCATGACGGCCGAGCTGGATGCCCGGGCGGCCGGGGGTCCGCGCCGACACGTACAGCTCTTCTCCGTCCTCGATCCCCACAACACGAGGCGGGCAGCGCGTGAATGCGCCTCCTGCCACGGCGACCCCGGGGTCTTCATGGAAGGGTCGGGGACACGCCGGGGAGCACGCTCCCTCACGGCGCCGGCGCGGGGTAGCCGCCGCGGGTGAGAAGGCTCTATTGTGGACGGGAGGGAAGGGCGTGACGATGGGGATCATGAATATGGAGGGGGATAATGAAGAAGATCGAAGCCGTGCTGGCTCTGGTGTCCGACGACGAAAACGGGCGTCGGGCCGTGATCACGGGAGCGATGATGGCGCGCAGCGCCGGGGCCTCTCTCAAGGTGTTGGCCGTGGCACGCCGCTTTCCCATCATTGACGCGTTCAATCCTTCGGGGCTCCAGGCCGAGGTTTACCTGGATGCCATTGCCGGAGAGCTGAAGAAACGGGCCGTCGAAGACCTGGAGGAAGCGGGGTGGCCCGACGCGCCCATCGAGGTCGCGCGGGGAGATCTGGCGGTTTCGGGGGCACGGGTCGCCGAGGAGTCGGGGAGCGACCTTCTCGTCCTGGGCACCGACCCGGGCGGGCTGGGCCATGCCGCCGCCGTCTCCGGCGCGGAGCGCCTCCTTCACCTGGCCCACCGGCCCGTGCTCCTCACCACCGCGGAGAGGAGCGAATCCTTCCTTCGCATTCTGGTGGGAGTGGACCTGGGCCGGGAGACGGTCCCGGCTCTTACAGCCGCCGCTGCCGTGGCGAGGATCGGAGGGGCCGACGTGCGCGTGGTGCACGTACACCAGGCCGTGCCCATGCTGGATGAGTTGGGGGTCCTGGATATGGACACGGTGCGGCGTGAGGCCGAAGAACGCCTGGAGTCCCTCCTCGGGGCGCTGGAGTTCCCCGAAGGCAGCAGGGTCCACAGCGAGTTCCGCCACGGTCACGCCGGGCCCGAACTCCTCCAGGCGGCCCGGGAATGGGAGGCTGACCTCCTGGTGGTAGGCAGCCACGAGGCCGGCTTTGTTGAGCGACTCTTCCTGGGCAGCACCGCCCACCACGTTCTCCACCACGCCCACATCTCGACCCTGGTGGTGCCCGGCGATTCAAGCGATCCGTGACGGTGACGGGCGCCCGGCGCTGCCGGGAGCCTGAGGGGTCCGGCACGGGGGGCGAGCCGTCAGTCTCGCGGGCTCCCATCCAGGAGCCCTTCCAGCGGCTCCTCCCTGGCGCCGTTCTCGTCGCAGACGGCGAAGGTGGATTCTCCGCTCCCGTAGAGCGCCACGCCGGCGTAGTCGCCCGCCTTGTTCAGGATGAAGAAGCGGACGTCGAAAGCCGGCAGTCCTCTGCTGTTGAGGAGGCGGGCTTCGAGGGTGTTCTCCTTGACGCGGCGCAGCGCGGTCATGCCCGCGTCCTTGGGCGCCATCCCCTGGCGCATGAACTCCACGATGAGGAAGGAGGTCAGGTTGAAGAGGTTGGCCTCTCCCCGGCCCGTGGAGCCGCACGCGCCCACGTTGTTATCCACGTATTGCCCCGCTCCCAGGATGGGCGAATCGCCGGCGCGTCCCGGGATCTTCCAGGCCAGGCCGCTGGTGGTGGTGACGCCCGCCAGGTCCCCCTGGGGGGTTACGCCCTCCAGGCTCGTCGTTCCCCAGAAGGAGTGCTCGGGAATCAGCCCGTCGTCCACCATGGAGCGTCCGGCCGCCAGTGCGGCGTCGGCGAAGGCGCGCATGCGCTCAGCCATCTCCCTCTCCTCCCCGCCGCCGTTTCGCCGGATGCGGTCGGGATCCGTCTCCTCACGTCCCCGCTCGATGCCCTGCAGGCGCTCCTCGGGATCGAGCCAGTGGGTCGGATCCACCCGCCGGCGCCACTCGAGCCACAGCGCCCGGGACCGGTCGGTGTTCAGGTCGTCCATGATCTCGAAGCCGAGGGAGCGGGCGAAGGCCTGAGCCCCCTCGCCCACGATGAGGTGGTGGTCGGTGAGCTCGGCCACGGCCTTGGCCACACGGGAAGGTGTAGGGACGCCTTCGATGGCGGCCACACCTCCGGCCCATTTGCGGGGGCCGTGCATGAGACACGAGTCGAGCTGAACCACCCCTTCGGCATTGGGGAGACCTCCGTATCCGATGCCCGTCTCCTCCGGATCCATCTCGGGGATGTTCACGCCGGCCACCAGGGCGTCCAGAACGTCCTCGCCTTCGGTGATGCCGCGAAAGGCCCGCTCGATGGCGCTTTCCGGACCTCCGTTGCGATAGCGGATGGAGCTGACGTCAGCCACCAGCACGGGTCGGGCGGGATGGCCGCGCCGCACGAAGGGGGCCTGGGGACGCGGATCGGGTGCGGCGGCCGCGAGGCCGAGGGGGGTACCGGCCGCCGCAAGTCCGGCGGCGGTGGCGCGGACGAAATCACGACGCTTCATGGTTCTCCTCGTTGGGTTCTGCTGAGCTGTCGGTCACGGGGAAGCGTTCCCGGTCCGGGTTGCGGTTATAGGCGTCGGTACCGCCCGGCGGAATGGAGAGGTAGCGCCAGGCGTTACCCTTGATCTCCTTGCCCCGGTAGATCATCTGGCCGACGTGATAGGCTGTGTGGGCCAGGGACCTGTGGAGCGCCTCGATGACCCTGAGGGGCTGACGGCGGATGGTGACGGTGTGGTCCAGATGGGCGTCAGCAAGGGTGTTCAGGGTGGAGAAGAGAACGCCGAATCCCTCGTCCCACTTCTCCTTCACCTCGTCGGGGGACGCCTGCCGGCGGGCGAACTCCTCTTCGCGGGCGCGCCAGGGCCGCTCTCCGTCGGCGGTGAGAAAGTCGGTGAAGCGGGAGGCGAGGTTGCCCGAGACGTGCCACACCAGGGTTGCCACCGAGCTGCCCCCTCCGTCGGGCTGGGCCGCCAGTTCCTCCTCGGAGAGCTGCGCGATGGTATCGGCGCCCAGGCTGTGGTAGCGGCATGGCGGCGCCTCCTTCCCCAGCGGGGGCGTGGTGGGCGGCGGTTTCCTGTGGCGGGTCGCCTGCTCGTAAGCGTAGGCGATGCGGATCAGGGTGGGTTCGCTCCAGGCGTCGCCGTAGATCTGCAGGCCGGCGGGCAGCGTCCCGTCGCGCACGAAACCCATGGGGACGGTGATGGCGGGAAACCCGGTGGGCGGCGAGAGAATGGGGCTGTTGTTCCCGTGCGGCGACGTGAGGTCACCCACCAGGCGGGGTGGGTTGTTCCAGGTGGGATAGACCAGCGCCTGGACCCGCGCTCCCGCCATGGCGTCGCGCACGGCCCGGCGCAGACGTTCCTCCCCGTCCCGGGCGGCGACACACTGCTCGTTGGTTTCGGGCGTGCCCTCGAACTTCAGGAAACGCAGGACCCGGGGCATGACGGTCACATGAACCTTTCCGCTCTCGCTGATCTCCTTCAGCGTGCGCACCGGCGCATCGGGGAGGGTCGCCAGATATCGCTCGATGTCGTAGCGGAAGCGCGGGCAGTACAGATTCTTGCGAAGTGAATCCAGTCGGGGGATGGTGAAGTCCCGCACCACCGTGGCGCCCAGTGCCTCCAGATCACGAAGAGCGTCTTCGAAGCGCTCCAGAACCTCCGCGTCCGCCGTCTTCGTGTAGGCGAGCTGTCCGGCCACGCCGATGCGCATGCCGGTCAGGTCGGGGTCGAGGGCGTCCAGGTAGGTGGGTGGCCGGTGTGCGTCGGCTTCCGCCGTGACCGGATCGGCCGGATCCGTTCCGGCGATTACGTCCAGGATGCGGACGGCGTCCTCGACGGTGCGGGTCATGGGCCCGCCCACGTCCCGATGAGCGAAAAGGGGCATGATGCCGTCCCGGCTCGTGAGCCCCTGGGTCGAGCGGATTCCCACGAGGGCATTGTGGCTGCTGGGCCCGCGTATCGAGTTGCCCGTGTCGGTTCCTAGCCCTACCAGGCCCAGATTGGCGGCGACTGCGGCGGCGGTCCCACCGCTGGAGCCGGCCGTGACCCGGTTCAGCCGGTAGGGGTTGAACGTCCATCCCGGGAGCATGGAGCCCACCGTTTCCATGGCCGTGAAAGCGAATTCGGCCATGTTGGATTTGGCGAGGACGACGGCCCCCGCCTGGCGGATCTTGCGGACCTGGTAGGCGTCGTCGACCGGCCGCGAGTCCGCCAGGGAGGCCGAGCCGCCGGTGGTGGGCATATCTCCCGTGTCGTAGTTGTCCTTGACGATGAATGGGATACCGTGGAGGGGCCCCGTCAGGTGTCCCGTGCGGCGAAGGAAGGCGTCCAGCGAGTCAGCCCGCTCCAGCGCCCTGGGGTTGACGAGGATGAGGCTGTTGATGGAGGGACCCACCTTGTCGTACGCCGCGATCCTTTCCAGGTAAGCTTGGGTGAGCTGCCGTGCGCTGAGGGTGCCTTCGAGCATGGCTCTGTGGACCTGAGCGATGGTGAGCTCCATGAGCTCCACCCCGCCCACTTCCTGGGCGCGGGCACCGGGAGAGAGGAGGAAGAGGAGAAGGATCGCGAAGGAATTTCGTCTCATGAAAGGCGCTGTTGCTCTGGAGGCGGAAGATGCGGCCCGTGCACGGGCCGCTGCCACGGTAGGCCTGCGGGCAAGGAGGGGCAAGGAGGGTGGGCGCGGAGGGGCGACACCTCGGTCGCTGGACCGCTACGCTTCTGTGACGTCCGCGTCCAGCATCCGCCCGTCTTCTACCGCCACGTGCACGCGACGCTTACCGAGGAAGGCGTCGACCTCCATGCGACCGAAGTCGACGGGAAGGGGCTGCACTACGATCTCGTCCCCCTGGACCCCCAGGCCCACCAGGCCCGTGAGGATGAGGTCGCCCACCCAGGCGCCTCCATGGTCGTCAAAGCCGTGAGACCGTGCCGGGCGCCCCGACAGGGGATTGTAGTGATGAAAGGCGGTGGGGCCCGGCGGGTCGCCTTCGTTCCACATGGTCCTCAGAAGGGACCGGAGGAGGCGCCCGGCCTCCACTCCGGCCTCCACATGGCCGGCCCGCCACCGGCGCAGGAGTCCCTCGATGACCATGCAGCTCGCCGCCGGCCACATGGGTCCGTTCCAAGGGCGGGCTGCCAGGCCGCCCTGCCAGAGTCCCTCGGCGGAGAACCCGGGATCCTTGACGGCGAGGGTAGGGACGGGGTGGGGGGTGCCGAACGTGGCCGGATCGCGCAAATGCGCGATGAGGGTGTCCACGCGGTTTCGGGGAAGCTCGTCCAGGAGGAGGGGAGCGAACCCGGCGACGGTGCGCAACGGTCTGCGATCCCCCGAATCGGGATCCACGTCGAGATAGATCCGGGCGTCCTCATCCCACATCCGATCCTGGATGGCGCGCGCCGCCCGGGCAGCCAGATCCCGCCATCCCGGCACGTCCTCCGGGTGCTCCAGAGCCTCAGCCAACTTCGCCATCGCTTCCCAGAGGAGTGCGGCGTATACCGTGGCGTCCACGGCCTTGATGCCCGGCCCGGGCTGCGACGCAAAGCGGGGTCCGGCGCCCTGGCCCATCTCCTCGCTGTCCAGGACCGTGATCATGCCCGAGCCTTCCGGGTCCCGTGACCCCGACAGCCAGAGCGCATAGTCGGAGAGGGCTCCATAGGCCATCTCGAGAACGGGTCGGCAAGGGTGGAGGGCGTCAAGGGCCATGACCGCGTCGCCCAGAGGAGGCACGGCCGCGGGTGTGTGCGAGCCCGAAACGGGTGCGTCGGCGCCGCGACCGGACGCCACGGTGCGGGGCAGGCTCCCGTCCGCCCTCTGAGCCAGAAGCAGGGATTGGAGCACGCTGCGGGCCAACTCCCCTTTGCCAAGCCATCGTGCTTCCCGGATCTGGGCTGCCGCGCACCATGCCGCCGGGCGGTGGAGGGGACCGGGACCCTCAGCAAGGCTGCGGCGGGGAGGATCGGCCCCGGCGGGCGACCAACGGTTGAATCCCACAACATATCCGCGATACGTGAAGGTGCGCTCAATCACCGGATCTTCCGCCTTCATGCGAGGCCACGCCGAGAAGAAGCGCATCCACTCCTCTTTGGCCAGGGTAGGGCGGGGCAGAACGGGAGTCGGAAGGGGCGTCGAGATCGAGTCCTGTTGGCGATCCTGCCCGGGAGCGGCCGCCTCCGGCAGGGCGCGCAGGGTGAACGCCACGGCGTGTCGCGCGGGAGTGACGGAGAGAGGGAAGGTGGCGGCGAGGTGGATCCACCGCCTGTCTCCGGAAGGGATGCCCGAGTGGGGCTGCGCGGTCGCCGCCGGCCAGCACTCGGAGAAGGGACTGCGGCCCCAATCGTCCGACCAGGGTTGTTCCGAGAGGAGCGCGCCACAGCACGCATCGTCCAGTGCAGCCTGGACCCGTTCGGCGATCTCCGCCGTGATCACATGATGGCCCCTGGGCGGGAAGAGGTGACCGGTGAGGACCATGCGAAGGGGCGGCGGGCCCTCTTCCGAGTCCGGCAGGCGGGTCCACTCGACGCGGACGCCGGTGCCGGCCGCCGCGGCGGACCTGCACGTGCCCAGGGAGCGCAGAAGGGCCGCCGGGACGGCGGTGAAGGCCACCAGGCTCCACCCTCGGAACACGGGGTTGGGCCAGCCCAGGTCCTCCTCGGTTCGCCAACCGGAACAGAATCGACCCCCGGGGAGGAGATAGCGGAACTCGGTGAGTTGGCGCCCGGCGCGGCTCCTCCACCGGATGCGGAGGCGGTCGGGGCGCCAGTGCGTCCCTTCGGATGTGAGGGGGTCGGCATCCCCGTCCGGCCCTACGAGGGCCACGGTGAAGAGGTCCGGCAGGGACTCGGCCCCCACCATGCCGCTGCGGAAGCCCGGAGGATCGCTGGGGCGGAAGGCGGGGGGTGCCCACGAGGTTCCGTCGTCCGCTGAGAGGAACCATTTGTCCGTGCGCGCGAGAGACTCGAGGGCTTCCCGGGCCTCCCGCTCAGGGAGAAGCGCCGCCATGACCGAAAGCTAGCGTCGTGTTGCCGAGGTCCGGTAGCCGGCTCCCTCCAGGAGGTGGGCCGCCCGGGACCAGATGCCGTCGAACATGGGTCGGGTGAGGCGACCGGTGAAGGTGTTCTGCTGGCTGGGATGGTAGGAGGCGATGAGGGTCAGCGGCGGCCGGTCCCTGGCTTCCAGGTGCACCTCCACGCCGTGTCCGAAGCGGGGACGAGGGCGGGGTATGGCGTATCCCCGGGTCTCCAGAACCTTGAGCATCAGGGTGTAGGCAAAGGACCCCAGGCATACCACCACCGACACGTTGGGCAGACGGTCCAGTTCCTCCTCGAGCCAGGGCCGGCATGCGTCTCGTTCGTCGGGTGTGGGTTTGTTCGCCGGTGGCGCGCACCGGACGCCCGCGGTGACGAAGGCGCCGGTGAGGCGGAGTCCGTCGTCCCGGGACACCGATTCGGGCTGGTTGGCGAAGCCCGCACGATGAAGCGCTCCGTAGAGCCAGTCCCCGGACCGATCCCCCGTGAACATCCTACCCGTCCGGTTCGCCCCGTGGGCGGCGGGGGCCAGTCCCACGATCAGGAGCCTCGCCTCCGGGTCACCGAATCCGGGCACCGGCCGTCCCCAGTATTCCTCCTTCCGGAAAGCCTTGCGGCGCTTGTGCGCCACCTCCTCCCTCCAGGCTACCAGGCGAGGACACCTGCGGCAGCGAGCGATGCGGCGACCCAGTTCATCCATCAGAAGTAGTCCTGGACTTCGATGCCCGACTCGGAGGTGTTCCCGGTCCACGCGGACCGGGTCACCGTGCCCGTTTCGGGGACCCGGGCCTCCGGTATGTCGTGGACGCCGACCGGGCCGGGGAGGGACGCAGGGCGCATGAGGTTCTCCCTCGGGGAGGGATCAGGGACCCTCCGGTGCCGGCTGAGCGCTTTCCACCCATGCCGACCACCACAAGTCACGGAGCATATCCGCGCCTGCCGCCAGGCGGGCGGCAGCGAAGGAGACCGTTTCCAGGGTCGGGGGGCCGTCCGGGTCGAAGGACACATCCCGCTCGATGCGGTAGAGATTTTCGACCTGATCATGGGATTCCATGATGTAATTCATGACGGCAGCGCGCGCGTTGCCGGCCACGAGCCGGGCGTCGGCCCGAGATTTGTTCATGACGTCGCCGAGACTCACATGGGCATCGACGAACTCCGACTCGAATCGCCAGTGGAAGGAACGATCCCGGGTGAACCCCAGGGGATTCGGGGCTTTGTCGTTCCATCCATTGAAATGGATGGTGGTGTGATGGGGCTGGGCGGCGTCGGTCACGTAGTGTCCCAGGATGCCGGCGTCGTTGACGATCCGAGCTTCGATCCACTCCCGCTCCCGGGGGGACGCCTGGCGCCACAGGCGCCATTCCGTCACCAGGCGCTCGTACAGTTCCACGATGCGGAAGGGAAGGAAGCCGCCGTCCCTCTCCGGCTGCTCGAGCCCCGCCTCGTACAGGATCCGCAGGTACGACCACCGGTCCGGCGCCTGGAGGGCGTTGGCCGGCACGTTTTCAAGATCGATGTAATGATCGAAGCTCCATGCCCGGTCCATCTCCGTGAGGGACCGGCTGCGCCAGCGATCCGGCTCGGGATCGAGGTAGATCAACTGATCCGCAGCTGCCCGGAAGAACGCAGGCACGTCCCCCGGGAGGTGCTCCGCCGCAACACGGGCGGCGAGGGTATGTCCCTTCACACCCCACGGGGCCGGGGGCGCAATGAGGAATCCGACGAGACCGAGGACGGCGAGAAAGGGCTGGCTCATGGTGGGAGGAGGGGGTGGTAGTTGGGTGGATTCCCTCGAAGGCTCCACGGAAAGCTAAGGTCTGCGCACCGGGCCGGGATACCCCCTCCCAGGGGCGGCGCGGGCCGCCGCCCCTTTGGTCTCCCTCGGCCGCGAGGTATAGTTGGTGGATTCCGGTCCGCCTCCTCCTCCCTTTTTTCCCCGGAGATGCCATGAAACTCTCAGGTCGCGGCGCCCTGATCACCGGCGCAGGCCGTGGCATCGGGGCGGAAACCGCGCTGGCCCTCGCACGGGCCGGCGCGCGCGTGGGCCTGGCGGCCCGGAACATGGATCAGGTGGTGGAGACGGCGGCGCGCCTGCGGGAGATAGGCCTGGAAGCCTTCGCCTTCCGGTGCGACGTCACCAAGGTCTTCGATGTGAAGAATCTGGCCCTCTCCGCGCGGGATGCTCTGGGTCAGGTGGACATCCTGGTCAACGCCGCGCGCACGGCCACCTCCAACCCCCTGGGGCGCATCACTCCGGAAGAGTGGCGGCACATGCTGGAGGTGAACGCCACGGGCACCTTCCTCTGTACCCAGGCGTTGGTGTCGTGGATGGTGGATCGGGGGTGGGGACGGGTGGTGAACGTCGCGTCCCGAGCCGGCCTCACGGGCTTCGCCCGGTTGGCGGCTTTCTCCGCGTCGGAGCATGCGGTGGTGGGGTTCACCCGGGCCCTCGCCCACGAGTTGGACGGTTCCGGGGTTACGGTCAACGCGGTCTGCCCCGGCCACGTCGATACGCCCCTCACCGACGAGGCGGTGGCGGGCATCATGCGGGAAAAGAGGGTGGGGCGCGAGGTTGCTCTCTCCCTCTTCCTTCAGGCGGCGGGCCAGGCGCGCCTCCTCCGGGCCGCCGAGGTGGCCGAGCACATCGTCGGCTACTGTCTGGCGCAGCATCCGGCACCCCACGGGGAGATCTGCGAAGTCAACGCAGAGGCATGAGCGACACCGGATCTCCGATCCGGAGTTCCCCGTCATCCAGGATGACGCCGTAGACGCCCCCGCCCCAGTGGTCTCCGAGCGCAGGGGTGTTGCGGACTCATGCGTCGTCTCTCCTCCTTGCCGTAGCTACGGCTACGACGCGTCGTCGTTCCTACCATGAGCACACGCAAGACCCCTGCGTGCGGCCCACTGCATGACTCGGACAGGCTCCTAGTCCATGCGACTGCAGGGCAGGGTTTCTCCGCGGAGGCGCACCCGGACCTCTCCCAGCCCAAGGACCCGCCCCGTGGTCTCCTCCAGGTCCAGACCCCGGACCATCACGTTGGCACGGCGCATGATGGGGCGTGCGTCGGGTAGGAATTCCCGAATGCGTTCGAAGGTTTCGGCAGCGATGATGGTGATCTGTCGCTTCCCGCCCTGGTTGGCGCTGCCTACCACGCCGCGATCGGCACGAAGGGTGGCCGTGTCCACCGGCACCGTGGGGCCGAGGTGGCGGGGCTTGATCCAGAGCGCTTCAATTCGGGCCACGGTGCGTTCCTCGACAGGGGGATAAGAAAACCTTGTACATATTCGGGCACTTCGTGGTAGTGTGGAGGGTGCGGATCCTCCAACACAGGCGGGGAGAGGGGTGCTGCGTCTTCAGGTTGAGCTCGTCCATGACCGGGGCTGTCCCAATGTGGCGCGGGCCCGCGCCGTCCTGACCCGGGCCCTCCAGGAAGCCGGTGTCCCGGCAGTCTGGAGTGAATGGGTGGCTGACGACCCCGGGTGTCCGGATCACCTGCGCACTCTGGGGTCGCCCACGGTGCTCATCAACGGAGAGGACGTGGCCCCGGGCCCGCACCGCTGGGCGCCCCTGCGCTCGGGGGAGGCGCCCCGCACCCGTGTGTACCGGGATACCGACGGACGCACGTCGGAGGTGCCGCCCCTGGGGCGGATCCTGGAGGCGGTGCTCCGCGCCATCACCCCCGACGCGGGCTGAAGGGGGTCCCTTTCTTTCCAGTCCGGCTCCCCTTCGGCCGCTCAGCCACCCTCGTCTTCGCCCTTCACCCATTTCCCGTACCACCCCAGATAGCGCTCGTAGCGGTCCTTCTGATAGGAGGGGACGCGAATGCCATGGCTCTGACCGGGATAGACCACGAGTTGGGTGGGAATCCCCCTGCGCCGCAGCACCTGATAGAGCTGGTCCGAGTTCTGGATGGGAACGTTCCAGTCCTCTTCCCCACCCATGACCAGGGTCGGAGTGGTGATGAGATGAGCTCTGTTGAAGGGGCTGATGCGTTCCCAGGTGGCCCGGTTGTCATCTTCCCAGGGGAGTCCCAACTCGTGCTCCCACCAGTACTGATAGTGGTCGTGCCCGTAGTTGGCGATGTAGAGCACTTCGCTGGCGCCGCTGATGGCGGCTTTGAAGCGGTGGCTTTGCGTGATGACATAGTTGGTGAGAATCCCGCCGTAGGACCATCCGCCCACGCCCATGCGGTCGGGGTCCCCCCATCCTCGGGCGATGACGTAGTCCACACCGGCCATGACGTCCTGGAAGTCCTTGTTTCCCCAGTCGGCGAAGATGGCCTCACTGAATGCCTGGCCGTAGCCGGAGGATCCCCGCGGGTTGGTGTAGACCACCACGTATCCGTCGGCGGCGAGGAGCCGGGCCTCGAAGTTGAAGCTATGGCGGTACTGGCTCACCGGTCCTCCGTGGAGGCGCAGGATGAGGGGGAGGCGGCTCCGCCCGGTTGCGTCGGGATCGTATCCGGGGGGAAAGGCCACGAATCCCTCGATCTCGGTGCCATCGGCGGAAGTGAAGTGGATGTTCCGGGTCTCGCTCGGGGCGATTCCCGCAAGCCAAGCGTCGTTGTGGCGGGTGAGGCGCCGCAGCTCGGCGTCGGGGGCCGCCCGACCGTCGGCGACGCCGTCCAGGGCGTAGATCTCGGCAGGGCGGTCCAGGGTGTTCACCTGGACGGCGAAGGCGCCTCCATTCCAGTCGAAGGCGAACGCGGACAGGGGGCCTGCCACGACCCGGCCGAAATCCGACCCGTCAGGCCGGATGCGAACGATGTGGTCCTCCGCCGAGTCCTCCAGCCCGAACCAGATCCATTGGCCGTCTGCGCTCCACCGGGGCCGGCGTGGATTACGGTCCAACTCTGCCGTCAGGATCCTGGGCTCCGCCTTTCCGTCGGCGTTCGCCACGGCCACGTAGGAGGTGGCGTACCAGATGGCGTCCACGTCGGTGGTGGTGACGTAGGCGATGCGGGTGCCGTCGGGGCTCCACGCCGGCGCCTCGTCGGGTCCGGGTTGGTGGGTCACCTGGCGGGGCGCGTCGGTGGGCTCGGCCAGATCCGCGTCCACGATCCAGATGTTCGTGTCCACGGTGGCGTCGGGGCCCTCGGTCCGGTTGCTCACGAAGGCGATGCGGGTGCCGTCGGGGCTCCACACGGCTCCGCCCTCATTCCAGCGGCCCCGGGTCAGCTGTCGTAGCTCCCTGGTGCCGACGTCCATGATGTAGAGATGCGTGTGCCGGTTGCCGGTGAGGTAGCCCACACCGTCCCGCTTGAACTGGAGGCGCGTCACCACCCACGGGTCCTCGGGGGCGTTTTTCTTGCGGTCGGGGTCCTTTTCTTCCGGATCCCGGAGGGTGAGGAGAAGCCGCGTGGCGTCGGGAGACCAGGCGTAGGCGCTTACCCCCTGCTCCACCTCGGTGAGGGGAAAAGCTTCGCCTCCCCGCCGGTCCAGCGCCCACACCTGGGTTTTGTCGCCGTTCCTGGCTGAGAGAAAGGTGAGGTATCTGCCGTCGGGGCTCCACTCGGGCGCCGAGGCCGAGCTTCCCTCGGCCGTGAGAGGCAGGGACTCCCCGCCGTCGGCCGGCACCATCCAGAGGCGGGTGAAGGAACGCTCCTCTTCAAGAGATGTGGTGGTCACGGTGTAGGCCACCCACTCTCCGCCGGGACTCACCCGCGGCGCGCCCACGCGCTGGAGGGAAAAGAGGTCGTCCACCCGCAGGGGACGGGGTGATGTATCGGCCGGGACGGGAGGCGGAGCATGCAGCGCTATCCCCAGGAGCCTGTCCGGGTCATGCAGCGGGCCGCGTTGGGGACGCCACGGCCCC
>JBHHWB010000048.1:0-26271 GCA_046756305.1 Gemmatimonadota bacterium | reverse complement strand
AGTCGCCGCCTACGGCCTGGGGCCGTGGCGTCCCCAACGCGGCCTGCTGCATTACTCGGACAGGCTCCTGGGGCCTGTCCGCTGCATCATCCGGGCAGGCTCCTGGGAGGGTGATGGGAAAGGGGAGTGGCGTGACGACGGCCCGGGGGAAACCCTCCTCCGGGCCCGTCCGTCGGCCGGCAGGCCCGCGCTTCGGCGACCTGCCGGAGGAGGGCTGACCGACCCGAGCGGACCCTTCCTAACCCTCCGCGGCCTCTCCCGCGGCCACGGCCGCGGCGGCGCGCTGCAGCGCCTCCCACCCCCGGCGCACATCCTCCCGCGTGGTCTTCAGGTTGCCGATGGCGAAGCGGATGACGATACGTCCATTGAGGCGGGTCGGCCCCACGAAGACCTCCCCCGACGCATTGGCCTCCCGGATCAGCGCCTCGTTGAGGCGGTCGGCCTCGCTTTCACTGACCCCTTCCGGCACGAAGCGGAGCACCACCAGGGCGAAGGGGACCGGCGCCACGCGTTCCCAGCGGGGGTGGGCGTCCACCCAGGCCGCCAGCTCCCGGGCCAGGTCCATGTGATGGCGGATGCGCGCCTCGATGCCGCGCTTCCCGAACGCGCGCAGCACGAACCAGAGTTTGAGGGAGCGGAAGCGGCGCCCCAGCGCCACCCCGTAATCCATGAGGTTCTTCGCCCCCTCCCCTTCCGGGGTCTGGAGGTAGGCGGGAACCAGGGAAAAGGTGCGCCGCAGCAGGTCGGGATGTCTACAGTACAGCGCCGAACAGTCGATGGGCGTAAAGAGCCATTTGTGGGGGTTCAGGACAATGGAGTCGGCTTCTTCCCACCCCTGGAAGAGGGCACGGACCTCGTGGAGGACCGCCGCCGGTCCGCCGTAGGCCGCGTCCACATGGACCCACATCCCGTGGGCGCCGGCGATCTCCACGATCTCGCCCACCGGATCCACCGAGGTGGTGGACGTGGTTCCCAGGGTGGGCACCACGGCTAGGGGCAGCCATCCGGCGTCCACATCCTCCCGCACCGCTTCGGCCAGGGCGTCGGGACGCATGCGAAAGGCGTCGTCGGAGGGAACGGCACGGAAGCCCGCCTTGCCGAGGCCCAGAGCCAGCACCGCCTTTTCGACAGAAGAATGAGCTTGATCCGAGGCGTACACCCGCCCCGGGCGGGCGCCGAAGAGCCCGTTTTCGTGGACCTCGGGGTAGGCCCGCTCCCGGGCCGCGGCCAGGGCGTAGAAGGTGGCTGTGGAGGCGGTGTCGTTGATAACCCCGTCGAAGGACTCGGGGAGACCCACCAGGCGCCGGAGCCACGCCATGGTGACCTCTTCCAGCTCGGTGGCCGCCGGAGAGGAGCGCCATACCATGGCGTTGACATTCAACGCTGCGGCCAACGTCTCTCCCAGGATGCCGGGACCCGAGCCGGTGATGCTGAAGTACCCGAAAAAGCGGGGATGATTCCAGTGCGTGAGTCCGGGTACCACGAGGCGCCGGAAATCCTCCAGCACCTCGTCCATGGACTCGGCTTCCTCCGGCGCCGCGTCAGGGAGGGCACGGCGAAGGTCACCCGGGCGCATCCCACCCGGAAACACGGGAAGCTCCCCCACCCCGTCGAGGTAATCGGCGGTCCAGTCCGCCACCCTGCGGGCCAGCGCCCTGTATTCCGGTACAGGGAGGTCTCCGGGAGTGGGGCCGGGGCGAGACGCTCCTCCCGGCGGCGCCTCGTCCTCAGCCCGCCCCGTCGCCACGACGTCGCCGTTCCCGTCGGTCCTGGATTTCCTGGAGTTCGGCCCGGAGATCCTGGATCTGGAGGCGAATCTCGGAAAGGAGCTCGGTCCCGGGCCGGTCGGGAATTCCCGAACCTTCGAAGAGGGCGTAGAAGAGTGCGTCCGTGTGGCCCACGCTGGCGTGGGTCACACCCCGGTCGATGGCGCGATTGAGACGCAGCGCGTCTCGCAGGGAGAGGCGGCCGTCGCTGCCCAGGGGAGGATCCCGGTAGAGGAGGCGGATCACCGCTTCGCGCAGGATCTGGAATTCCTCGATGACTTCTCCCGCCGCCAGCCCCCTGCGTGCCGCCGTGGCGCCGAAGAGCTCGCACGCCTGCATCCACAGCGGGTCCACCTCTTCGCGGCTGGGCCCCAGGATGGCAGGAAGGAAGGAAGTGAGGATCTCCAGGAATTCTGCCAGAAGGCCGTTAAGCCCGTCGGCGTCCACGCCGTAGCGGGCCCGGATGTCCCGATGCCAGCGCGTGGCCACCGCCTCCCGCCGGTCGTTCAGCCACGACGACAGGTCCTGAGGTACGGTTCCGGCGGCAGGCGCCTCAGGGGGACGAGAAGGCGGGGCAGGAACGGTTGAGGAAGGAGTGGGTCGCCGAGTTGCGGTCTGGTCCACCAGGTTCCTCATGGCCACGCCGTTTTTGGAATCAGAGAGACGGCGCCGATGCGCCGTGCGTCCAGTACATGAACATTGTCAAACGAAGGTTGCGCCGCTAGTCCTCCCCCTCCCCCCACGAAAGCAGGGAGATGCGCACCCGGGTACCCTGCCCCGGGGTGCTCTCCACCGTCACCTCCCCTCCCCACGACTCCACCAGGCGCCGCACGATGGCCAGGCCCAGCCCCGTGCCCCCCGACCGGGTGCTGAAGTGCGGCTCCAGGACCCGCTCTACCACATTAGGGGACATTCCGGTTCCCTCGTCCAACACTTCCACGACCACCCCGTCGGCGCCCTCGACCCTGCGGGCCACCACGCGTACGATGTCGCCCTCCGCCGAGGCCTCGCGGGCGTTCTCCAGCAGATTGAGGAGCACTTCCCTGAGCTCCGAGGCCCTCCCCCGCACCATGGGGAGCCCGGGTTCCACCTCTCCCTCGAATGCCACGGGTCCGGCCCCGGCCCGGTAGAGGGTGAGGACCTCCGACACGACCTGACCCACGTCCACGCCCTCCAGGCCGGCCCCGTGCGCATCCGCCGGAGCGCCGAAGCGGGAGAAGCTGCGTGCAATGTCCGCCAGATGGTCGATCTCTTTCAGCATCGCGTCGGCATTCCTCGTCAATATATCCGCAAAGTCGTCGCGCTGATCCTCCCACGCCCTGCGGATGTGTTGGATGCTCAGCTTGATGGGTGTGAGGGGATTCTTGACTTCGTGGGCGACCTGCCGCGCCATCTCGCCCCAGGCGAGCACCCGCTCCGTGCGGAGTTCATCGGTGATGTCCTCCAGAGCCACCACGACACCCCCTCCCTCTTCCCCGGCCTCCCGGCCCAACCGGCGCGCCCGCACGCGGATCCTGCGTGCCCCATCATGCAACTCGGTGTCGTCCTCCGCGCGACCGGCCCGCAGGAAGGAGGTGACCCATGCACCAAGGTCGCGTCCCAGGTTCGAGGCCTCGGGGATGAGTTCACCGACCTCGACGGGCTGTCCCAGGAGCTTCGACGCCCTGGGATTCGCATGCGTGATGCGCCCGTCGGGGTCGAGAGCAAGCATCCCCACGGCCGCCTCTTCCATGATGGCACGAGTGCGGCGCGTGGTTCGCACGAGTTGCCGTCGCGCCCGGTTGATGCGCAACACCATACGGTTGAATGCGTGAAACACCTCCCCGAACTCATCCCCCCGTTCCTCGGGGAGGCGCACATCAAGATTTCCCGCTCCCACGCGCTCGGATGCCACCTGGAGCTCCTGGATGGGGCGCGTCAGGGCCCGACTCACGAGAAGGGCGAGCCCCAGGGAGAGCAGGCCTCCCAGAAGGACGGCGAAGCCGAGGAACTCGAGGACGTCCGAGCTGCGAATAGCGCTGGCGCCCGTCCTCAGGGGAACCTGGGCGGCCAGCACGTCCCCGTCGGGGAGCCGCCGGAACGCAGTGACGTACCGCCATCGCCCGAGGGTGGTCTCCCGTGAGGCACGTAGCCCTTCCCCTCCGTCCAGAATGAGGTGGATGGGATAGGGCACCCAGCCCTCGTAGAGGCCCAGCTCCACGAGCTCCTCCACGGAAGCCTCCCGAAGCTCCCCCTTCCTGTATTCAAGGAGTTCTCCCCCGACGCGGCGGGCCAGGAGTTCCATGGCCCCGCTCTCCTCGAAGTACCACCCGGCCGCGTCCTCCGTCATGCGTTCGGCCAGGACCTCGGCCGCCCGGTGCGACGCCGCCTCCATACTTCGGTAGGCAAGGGTGCCGAAAAGCGCGTTCGCCAGGAGGAAGAAGGCGAAGAGCGCCACGGTGATCCTGGTGCGGAAGGAGAGGATCCGGGGCCGCCGATACGGGAGGCGGCCTCCGGATTCGCGCAGGAGCCCGCCCCCCAGTGCCCAGAAAAGAAGGATCAACAGCATGCTGCCGCCCACCATCACTGTGCTGCGCGCCACCGTGAGCGTCATGCGCGGGAGCCCGACGAGATAGTGGGCCATATAGGCGGCGTTGGGATATCTCACGCCCATCTCGCCCTGCCAACCGTTGGGGGTCCGCCGCCAGTGCAGCGGCTCCTCTATCCGCCCATCCCCCTCGTCGAGGGGGATGAGGGTAAGCGGATTACGGCGCTCCCACGATCCGCCGGCCAGGAGCGTGCTCAACGGCGACCGATTCACCACTGTGGAAAAGGGCGGCGCCGCCGCGGTGAAGACGCGTCCGTCGCGCAGAGGAACCCGCAAGACGTACCGGGCGTCGTCGTGATCATAGGTGAGGATGCGCGGCCCGCCCATCTCCGACAGGTGAGCGGCGGCATCGGCCGCCGCGGGACGCATGGGGCCCACGCCCACGCGCAGTTCCTCCTCCGGAACGCCGCCCGGGGACCAGAGCGTGAGCCAGACCGGGTGTCCGGCGTCGGCGAAGCCGCTGCGCCGCAGCGCTCCGTACAGCAGCTCCACTCCGTTGGCCCCGACAACGTCCAGCGTGTCCACGGCCATGGCCAGGCGGTGGAGATCTTCCTCCAATTCGGGATCGCGCGGCGCCGCGAGGCGCTGCAGTGTTTCCACGCCTTCGCTCATGCGCGCCTGCACCAGGTCCGACCACGAAAGGGGGAGCGCCGCCGTCGCTCCCAGGAAGGCCGCCAGGGTCCATCGACCCCACGGACGGCCCCAGCCGCCCCCCGTCCACAGGGCTGAAAGGAAGGGGATCACCCAGAGGGCGGGCCAGAACCAGGGCGCCTCCCCGCGCCACCACACCGCGGCCATCCCGCCACAGGCGAGGAGAACGGCGGTCGTGACCGCGGCCGCTCCGGCCCCACGCCGAGCCGCGCCCCTGCGGGCAAGAACCAGACCCGACGCCAGGAGGAGGGTGAATACGCCGGTGAGGGCCGCCTGATAGGTCACCCAGGGGACGCGGCCCACCGCCATGGCGCCCGGCCTCACCCCGGCGTGAAGCCAGAGGGCGGCGCCGGGAAGGAGAAGAGCCATCCAGGCCGCCGCCCCCCAGGGCGGAAGCGTGCGCCGCGGGCGGGGCAGTACCGCGAGAAAGGAGGCCGCCGCCAGGACGACGAGGAGAAGGCGTCCCAGCGGCAGGGGAAGGGGCCCGGGGAGCGCGAAGGAACCGGCATCAAAGAGAGGGCGGAGCCACTCCACCGCAGGGGGCGGGACCCCGCCCACCACGAGGGCGAGGGCGCCCGCCGCCACGGCGGCTCCCGCCAGTCCCGGGACGCCGCCCACCGCCAGCAGGAGCCACGCAAGGACCGCCGCGCCCGCCACTCCCTGGCGGAACTCCATGAGGACCTCCCCAATCCTCTCCCCGGGCTGGGGGGGGTCCACCACCACGCTCAGGAGAACCCGGTCTCCCATTTCCAGCTCCCATCCAGCCTGGCCCTCGGCCAGGGAAGCGGAAAAGATGCGGATGTTTTCTCCCGATTCACGCCGGAAACGACTGGCGAAGTCCCGGGCGTCGGTCCCCAGCGCACCGGGGAGGTCCGTGCGGAAGAGGTAGGCGAGAACGGCGGTCCCCGCCTGGCCGGCGGGCGCCGTGATGTAGAGGTATCCGAACAGCGGGCGGCTGTGGTACACGTACCGCCGGATCCCGTGCTGAACGCCCGCCGGTACCGGGCCACGGTGGGTTCCGCTCCACACCCGTAGCCCTCCCTGGAGATCGTAGAGCGCCGCCGCGGCGGCGCCGTAGCGCTTCCGGATTCCCTCGACCTCCTCCACCGCCGGCGCCGCGCGCGGATCGTTCCCCAACTCCGCGAGGGCGTCCGCGCCGGCCTCCCCCGACTCCATAAGGCTTTCCAGCTCCCGGGTGAGACGCTCGCCCACCCGGTCTTCCCTCGCCGCCCAGTACTCCTCCCAGTCCGTTTGCAGGTAGGTGACCTGGCGGTGAGCGACAAAACCCGCCAGGATCCCCAGGACAGTTACGGCGATGCCGGCGCTCCAGGCCAGGCTCCTGCGCTCCTTCCAGACCGCCCCGGCCGCGACGCCGACGGCGGCGAGGAGCAGGGGGAGACTTCCCGGCGCGGCGCTCCACCAGGCCAGGCCGGCGACGGCAAGCCATGGTCCCAGCCATCCGGCAACGCCTGCGGGATGGAGCCGCTCTGGAAAGGTGTGGGAACGTGCCGTCATACGCCCTCGATGAACTCTCCTGGCCCGAAGTCGGCCGGATCCTGGCCCATTCGCCTCGCCTCATGCTCGCCGTGGGAGCCCTGGAACAGTCCGGACCTCACCTTCCCCTGGGCGCGAACATTCTCATTGCCGAACGGGTCGTGACGGCGGTATCGGAGGATCTGGGGATTCTCCGGGCTCCAACCTTCTCTTACGGCGTCACCGCCTCGGGAGGTCCCTGGGCCGGCATGGCCGGGCTGAGGCGAAAGACGCTCCACCGCGCCGTGAACGAACTCGTGGCCCGCTGGGAAGACAGCGGAGTCGCCGAGTTTATCTTCGTCACCGCCCATCGGTACGAGCCGCATCTGGAAGCCCTCCTCATGGCCCTGTCGGCAGATTCCATCACCACCGTCTACGATCTCTACCAGATCGACGTGTCGGACCTGGTGGAGGAGAACCCTGAGTGCGAGCACGCGGGAGAACTCGAGACGTCCCTGGTCCTGCACCTCGCCCCGGAACGGGTGCGGCGGGACCGCGTGAGGGATTTCCTGCCCGATGCCCGCCTCCTACGAAAATACACCCGGGGACGAGTGCCCACACCCCCGGAGGGAAGTGAAGGCGCGGTCGGCCGTCCCACACTGGCTTCGGCGGAGAAAGGGGCGGCGGTATTCCAGCGGTACGTGGGCGCCCTCTCCGGCGCCCTGGCACGCGATGCGAAGGGGACCACTCGCGGAGGCCGCGGGTAACTCATCACCATGAGAATTCCATCCTCCCTCCCACCCTCCGGGGCGGCGGTCGCGCTCCTTCTCCTCCCCTTCCTTCCTCACGGCGGCGCCGCGCAGAGCGTGGTCGTGGACGAGGGGACCTTTGCCGTGACCCTCGACGGATCCGCGGCGGGAAGGGAGCGCTTCACCATCCGCCGGGCGGGGCTGGGACGGGATGCCGTGATCATCGCCCATGCGGAGGTCAGCCTCAAATCCCCGGCGGGCACGCGGGAGCTCCGTCCCGTGCTGGAGGTGAGCCCCGACGGCATGGCCCGGGCGTACCAACTCAAGGTTACGGGCCCTGGCGCCACCGATGTACGTCTGAACCTGGCCGGGCGGCGGTATCTCGCCGTGCTCCGCACCGAAGAGGGCCAGGAGGAGCGGGAATTTCTAGGCAGGCAGGGCACGCGCATACTGGATCGCCTCCTCGCCCATCAGTACCATTTCCTTTCCCGGGCGCGCGCCGGCGATGACGTTCCGGTCATTGAACCCACGGGAAGGGGCCAGTACACGCTGCGCGTCATCTCCGTTGAGAACGCCCGCCTGCGGGTAGGGCCCGTCAACGTTCAGGCCCGCAAGATGGTCCTTGGTTCCGGAGCCGGGGAGCGCACCGTCTGGTTCGACGCGCAGGACCGCGTGGTCCGGGTGGAGGTGCCGGCGTGGGGCTATACCGCCCAGCGGGAGGATCTGGTGGGCTGAGGGAACCTCGCCCGGCGGCGCCCTTCCCTGTGACCGGTGGCGCCCTTCCCTGTGACCGACAGAAGAAAAGACCGCCGGGATGCGTAAGTCCGGCAGAACCGCGTTCCTCGAAAGAAACTCACCCCCCCATGCTCTCGTAGGGAGGCCGGATTCGTGTCACCCTTTCTGATTTCCATGCATCGGAGTCCCTATATGAGGAGCCGAATCGTTGTCGGCGTTCTGGCCGCCCTCTGCACCGCCGTTCCAGCCGGAGCCCAGGAGACCCTCCCCTCCCGCCTGAGCCTGGACGACGCCCTGCGGATCGCCAGACGCAACAACCCCACCTACCTGCAGGCGGCCAACGATGTGGACCTGGCCGACTGGGATGTGCGCCAGGCATACGGGCAGCTCTTCCTCCCCTCGGCCAACGCAAGTACCTCGGTGAGCTGGCAGGGCCCCGGAGAGCAGCGCTTCGGAAGTCTCACCCTCGGCGATCTCGGCTTCGCCGATCAGCCCTCCTACTACTTCTCCAGCTACAACCTGGGGATCAGCTACAACCTGAGCTTGGACCGCCTGCTGGCGCCCTCCCAGGCCAAAGCCCAGAGAGCCGCGGTGCGGGAACGCATTCGCCTGGCGGAAAGCAATCTCATCTCCCAGGTCACCGGCGCCTATCTGGAAGTCCTCCGGCAGCAGGAGGCGGTGAAGCTGGCGGAGCAGCAGTTGGAAAGCAGCCACTTCAACCTCCGGCTCGCACAGGGGCGCCTGGAGGTAGGCCAGGCCACGCCCATCGACGTAGGCCAGGCGGAAGTCCAGGTGGGACGCTCCGAGGTAGCGCTGCTCCAGGCTCAGAACGCCCTCGAGACGGGACGCCTGCGTCTCCTCCAGGCGCTGGGAGTTTCCGTGGACCAACCCTTCGAGCTCGTCACCGACTTCGAGATCGCCGAGCCCCAATGGGATCTGGAGGACCTGTTCGCCATGGCGCTGGAGCACAATCCCAGTCTCAACGCGGACCGGGAGTCCTTGCAGGCCGCCAAGATCGGCGTGCGGCGGGCGCGCTCGGCCTACTATCCCAGCCTCACCCTCTCCACGAGCTTCAGCGGGTTCACCCGGGAAGCCAGCAGTGTGGACTTCCAGATCGCCCAGGCCCGCGCCCAGGTCGCCGGCGCCGTGCAGAACTGTGTGCAGACCAATGAGCTTTACCGGCGTCTGGCCGACCCCCTGCCTCCCATGGACTGCACCCAGTTCCGGTTCACTGATGCACAGCGCCGCGCCATCCTCGAGCGCAATGACCAGTTCCCCTTCAAGTTCGAGCGGGCCCCGCCCGGGGCGTCTCTCACCATCAGCATCCCCGTCTTCCAGGGCTTTTCCCGGCAGCGCAATCTGGAGGCAAGCAAGATTCAGCGGGATGACCTGGACCAGCAGCTCCGCGACCGGGAGCTCGCGCTGCGGGCCGATCTTGCCGTCGGGCTGGCAAACGTGCGCACCGCCTACAAGAGCGCCCAGCTGGAGCAACGCAACCGTGAACTGGCCGAACAGCAGCTTCGCCTGGCCCGGGAACGCTACCAGATCGGCGCCATCTCCTTCCTGGAGCTCGTCGATGCGCAGACGGTCCTGGTCCAGGCCGAGCGAGACCGCTCCACGGCCGTCTTCTCCTACCACGACGCGGTGACCAATCTGGAAACCATCGTGGGCACCTCTCTCCGCAACTGAAGGAACGGCAGGCGACCATGCAGACCCGAACCAAAGTTCTCATCGGCATCATCGTGGTTCTCGTCCTGGGATCGGCTGCGGCCATTTCCGCCGTCCGGGGAAAAGAACGTGGCGTGGAAGTGCGCATGGAGGAGGTGGCGCGCCGGGATCTGGTCCAGATCGTCACGGCCAGCGGAAACATCCGCGCCCGGCGCTCGGTGGACATGAGCTCCGACATCTCGGCCAAGGTTGCCGAGCTCCTCGTGGAAGAGGGCGACGACGTGAAGGCGGGCCAGGTTCTCCTGCGCCTCGATCCCGCGCAATACCAGGCGGGGGTGGAGCGGGCGCGGGCGGCTCTTTCCCAGGCCCGTGCCCAGGAGGCCCAGCAGCGGGCCAACCTCATCCAGGCCCAGCGAAACCTTGACCGCCTGCTGGCCTTACGGCAGCGGGACTCCCTCCTGGTCAGCGAACAGCAGGTGGACGACGCCCGCACCGCGGTGGAGGTCGCCCGGGCCGCCCTGGAGTCGGCCGAATTCGGAGTATCTCAGGCCCAGGCCGGGCTGGACGAGGCCGAGGACCGCCTCTCCAAGACGGTGATCCGAGCTCCCATGGACGGAAAGATCACCCGCCTGAACGTGGAGGAGGGCGAGACGGTGATCATCGGGACCATGAACAACCCCGGATCCCTCATCCTCACCATCTCCGACCTTTCCGTGGTGGAAGCGGTGGTTCAGGTGGACGAAACCGACGTGCCGGAGATCGCCCTGGGCGACAGCGCCTCGGTGCGTATCGACGCCTTCCCCCACCGGACCTTCTCGGGACGGGTGACGGAGATCGGCAACTCGGCCATCCGGCCCCCGTCCCAGCAGGCTGCGGGGCAGCAGGCCGCCATCGATTTCGAGGTGGTCATCACCCTCGACTCCACCGACGCGCCGCTGCGTCCCGACCTGTCGGCGACGGCGGACATCGTGACTGAAACCAGGGACGATGCCCTCTCCATTCCCATCATCGCGCTCACGGTCCGGGAGATCGAGCCCGACTCGGCCGCCGATTCCACTTCGGCCTCCGGAGAGGACAGGCCCGTGGACGAGGAAGGCGTCTTCGTGGTGCACGACGGCAAGGTGACCTTCACCCCCGTGAAGGTGGGCATCACCGGTCAGGAATACTTCGAGGTGATCTCCGGGGTCGAAGAGGGAGACACGGTGGTGGCGGGTCCGTACCAGCGCATCCGTCAGCTCAAGGACGGAGACGCGGTCAAGCCCATGAAGTCGTCGGGTTCCGATTCCGGATCCAAGTAAGCGGCGCATCATGCAGCTCTGGGAAGGCGTCGTTCTGGCCATGCAGCAGATCCGCACTCAGAAGCTGAAGAGTTTCTTCAGCCTCCTGGGTGTGATTCTCGGCGTCACGTTCCTCATCGTGGTGGTGACGGTGGTGGAGGGGATGGATCGCTACGTGCGCGAGGACTTCACCTCCCAGATCTTCGGGGTGAATACGGTCACGCTGCGTCGATGGCCCAGCGTCAACATCAACACCGGCGCCGAGGAGTGGCGGGCCCGCCTGCGGCGACCCCGCCTTACCTATGAGGACGCGGACGCCATCCGAAGCCAGCTCTCCATCCCCGCCAGGATCGGGGTGCAGAGCGATACCGGCGCCGAAGGCGTGGGGGACAACGGCCGCTCCGTCACGGGAATGCGGGTCATCGGCGCCTCGCCGGAAATCTTTGCCATCCGGGACCTGACGGTGGAACGCGGCCGCCTCTTCACCCCGCGGGAAGCCCAGGCCGGCGTCCCGGTGGTGGTCATCGGCGCCGAGACGGCCGAGGTCATCTTCGAAGACCTGGATCCCCTCGACCGCTACATCCGCATCCAGGGCTTTCCCTACCGGATCATCGGGGTACTGGAACGGAGAGGGTCCCTCTTCGGCCAGTCGCTGGACAACCTGGCCGTGGCTCCGGCGCGTTCGCCCGTCCAGTCCATCACCAACCCCCACGGGGTGGTGGACGAAATCATCGTGCAGACGCTGGATCCCGATCGTCTACGGGAGGCCCAGCTCGAGGTCGAGGGGATCATGCGGGCCCGTCACCGGCTGCGCCCGACGGAAGAGAACGACTTTTCCCTGGAAACCGCCGACGAGGCCATCTCCTTCTGGGACAACATCTCCCGCATCCTCTTCCTGGCCCTCCCCGGACTGGTGGCCATCTCTCTGGTGGTGGGCGGAATCGTCATCATGAACATCATGCTGGTCTCGGTCATGGAGCGCACCCGGGAAATCGGCGTGCGAAAAGCCCTGGGAGCGCGCCGCCGGGACATCCTCACCCAGGTGATCATCGAGTCGGCGACCCTCTCCACGGTGGGCGCCGCCTTCGGCGTGCTCATCGGTCTTGTCTTCGCGTGGCTGGTGGCCGCCCTTTCCCCCCTCCCCGCCGCCGTCGCCCCCAAGTGGATCGCCCTGGGCGTCGCCCTGGGATTAACTGTGGGCATCATCGCCGGCGTCTATCCCGCTTCCCGGGCGTCGAAGTTGGATCCGGTGGACGCGCTGCGCTATGAATGAGACGTCGTCGGGACCCGCCTCTTCCACCCGTCCGGCGCCTGCGGACACGACGACGGCCCGCCCCATGGCCGCCCTCACCGAAGGGCTGCGCATCGCCTGGGAGGCGCTGCGCGGCAACAAGATCCGGTCGGGACTCACCATCCTGGGGGTGGCCGTAGGCGTGTCGGTGGTGGTGGCCATGGCCGCCCTCATCACCGGGATTCGTTCCTCGGTCATGTCCGCCTTCGAATCCGCCGGCCCGAACAACTTCGTCGTGACCCGCTTCGACTTCACCGCCATCCGTGTGGACGACGGCACCGGCAGGCCGCCGTGGTGGAACAAGCCGAAGCTGGAGCCTGAAGAGGCACGGCGCATCGCCCGCCTGCCCACCATTGACGAGGCCCTCTACAACTTCGGCTTCGCCGTCACCCTGGATTTTGAAGGCGAGCGGGTGCAGAACGTCCAGTCCCAGGGCTACTCCTCGGGGTGGCCCAAGTACAGCCAGGGAGACTTCATCGCCGGGCGGGATTTCACCGAGGCGGAAGTGCGCCAGAACCGGGCCCTCATCGTTCTTTCCTCGGAGCTCGCGACGGAGCTCTTCGGAGAGCGAGACCCCATCGGCAAGCGGGTGCGGGTGAGCAGCGCCTTTCGGGGCACCAATGAGGAGTTTACGGTGGTGGGAGTCTTTCAGCCCGAACCGAACATCTTCACGAGCGCCGTCAAGCACTGGGCGGTCCTGCCGTATACGGCCGCGCTCAGGCGCCTTCGCGAGAGTGACTGGCAGGCCCAGATTCTGGTGGTGCCTCACGACTCGGTCACCCTGGAACGAGCCCAGGACGACGTCATCGCCACGCTGCGCGGGATGCGGGGCCTGGGCCCCCGGGAGGAGAACAACTTCTCCCTCCTGGCTTCGGATCAGCTCGTGGACATGTTCAACCAGCTCACCGGGGTCTTCTTCCTGGTCATGCTCGCCCTCTCCTCGGCGGGCCTCCTGGTGGGAGGCGTGGGCGTGGTGGGGATCATGCTCATCAGCGTGACGGAGCGGACCCGGGAGATCGGGATCCGCAAGGCGGTGGGCGCCACCCGCCGGGAGATCCTCTGGCAGTTCCTGGTGGAGGCATCGGTCCTCACGGCGCTGGGTGCCGCGTTCGGACTCCTGGCGGGATGGGGACTGGCGGAGGGGGTGGCAGCGTGGACTCCCCTTCCCGCCCGCATTCCGGTGTGGGCCGTAGGGGCCGCCCTGGCCATGGCCGTCCTCACCGGGATGCTCTTCGGCCTCATCCCGGCGTACCGGGCCGCCAAGCTGGACCCGGTGGTGGCGCTGCGCTTCGAATAGGAAAGGGACATGACCCGACCCCAACCCCTGGATGTCCTGGCCGTGATGGCCCACCCCGACGATGCCGAGCTCCTGTGCGGAGGTGCTCTGGCCAAGAGCGCCGAGAGCGGTGAGCACACCGGCGTTCTGGACCTGACGGCGGGGGAGATGGGCTCCAGCGGTTCAGCGGCCCTTCGCGCGCGGGAAGCGGAGGCGGCCAGCCGGGTTCTGGGACTCTCGGTGCGCCGGTGCGCGGGCCTTCCCGACTCCCTTCTGGAAAACGACGACGCGTCGCGCCGTACGGTGGTCGCGCACCTCCGAGACCTGCGGCCCAGGATCGTGGTCACCCACTGGAGGGTGGGACGGCATCGGGACCACCGTATCGCCTCGGAGCTGGTGCGTGACGCCTGCTTCCTGGCCGGGCTCAAGAACTACCCGGCGGAGGGCGATCCCTTCCGTCCCTTCAAGCTCGTCTACGCCACCGCATTCCGGGAGGACGGCGGAGCGCCCGACTTTGTCATCGACGTCTCGGGTCAGATGGAGCGCAAGATGGAGGCCCTGGGCTGCTACGAGAGTCAGTTCGGGGGTGTCCACCAGGCCGGGGAGGTGTTTCCCGGAGGACGTAGGCCCCTCTTCGAGCAGATCCGGGCCCAGATGGCCTATTACGGTTCCCTGATCCGGGTGCCGTACGGAGAGCCGTACCGCGCCGACGAGGCCTTCTCGGTACCGACGCTGGGGCGGCTGGGCGTCGCCACCTTCTGACGCGTGTCGGCCGGTCTCCGAAGGAGAGCCGGCCGCGTCGCGCATCTCCCGCACCCCGCTATTCCTCCCCGCGGGTGACGCATTCCACCTGCAGCGTCAGCCGCTTCCACGAGGGGACGTCCCTTCCTCGGACCGTCAGGGCGCGGGCCCGGGCATGGCCTCCCTCCCGCATCCATGGCCAGAGCCAGCGGGCGATCTCGGGAGGAAGGTGCCCCACGGGCTCGCCGGTCTCCAGGTGGACCCACACCCCCGGATCGTCCTGGTCGGGGGGGTCGGCCAGAAGGCGGACGGGATCCCCGGGGCGCAGGTGTTCCAGGCAGGCGTCTCGACCGGCGAATACGGTACCGTGGACCGTGGTTCTGAAGTGAGGGGGACACCCGGGGGGAAAGGGTGGCGGGAGATAGACCATGGGGACTCCGGATCCATCGGCGGCGAACACGGTATACGAGTCTTGCGGCGGACGAAACCGCCGACCCGGGCGACCTATCCCCCGGGCTCGCACAAGCTAAGCGCTTCCGCCATGTTCCGGCCACCTGAGCCGAGATGATGCCATGGACACCATTTACCTGGACTACGCTGCCACGACGCCCATGAGGGCCGAAGTGCGCGAAGCCATGGCCCCTTACCTGGCGGAACACTTCGGCAACCCCTCCAGCGTTCACGCCTTCGGGCGCGGGGCCGCGGCCGCCCTCTCCGAGGCCAGGGCCTCGGTGGCGGAGACGCTGGGGGCCCGTCCCGACGAGATCCTCTTCGTGCGGGGCGGCACCGAGTCGGACAACCTGGCCCTCCAGGGGCGGGTGCGGTGGATCCGCGCCCAGGGGCGCACGCCCCATCTGGCGGTGAGCGCCGTGGAGCACAGCGCCGTCCTGGAGACGGCCACCGCGGTCACGGAGCGAGGCGCCGGCGTCCTCACCGTCCTCCCCGTACGCCGAACCGGACACGTGGACCCCGACGCCCTCACCGCCCTCCCCGCCGGCCCCGACACCCTCATCTCGGTCATGTGGGTGAACAACGAGACGGGGCTCGTTCTTCCCGTGCCGGACATGGCGCGCAGGGCCAAGGAGAACGGGACCCTCCTTCACACCGACGCCGTCCAGGGGGCGGGACGCCTGCGGCTCAGGGTGGATGAAGTCCCCGTGGACCTCCTGACCCTCACGGGCCACAAGATCTACGGGCCCAAGGGCACGGGCATCCTCTTCGTGCGTCGCGGTGTGGAGCTGCGGCCCCTCCTCCACGGCGGAGGCCAGGAGCGCGGCCTCAGGCCCGGCACGGAGGACGTGGCGGGAGCCGTAGGCATGGCCACGGCGCTCCGCCTCGCCGTGGCGGAACAGGAAGAGGAGGCCCGCCGCCTGTCCCGGCTTCGAGACACCCTGGAAGAAGAGCTCCTCCGGCGCCTCCCCCATGCGGAGGTCGTGGCCCGGGAGGGACCGCGTGCGCCCCACATCGCGGCGGTGCGGATTCGCGGGGTCCCGAGGGAGCGGCTCATCATGGCGCTGGACCTGAAGGGCGTGGCCGTCTCGGGCGGCTCGGCGTGCCACAGTGGGGCGAGCCGTCCCAGCCATGTCATGGCGGCCCTCTACGGACCCGACGACGACGCGGCGCTGGTGCGTTTCTCCCTGGGACGCGCCACCCGGACGGAAGAGGTGGAGCGGGCCGTGGACATCACCGCCCGTGTAGCGTCGGACCTGGGGGAGGGCGGCGCGGGATGAGCCGGGTCCTGGTGGCCATGTCGGGCGGTGTGGATTCCTCCGTTGCAGCGGCGCTTCTGGTGGAAGCGGGGCACGACGTGGTGGGCGTCACCATGAAGACCTTCTGCTATTCGGGGACCGGGGACCACCCAAAGACGTGTTGCGGCCTGGACGGCATCGCCGACGCGCGGCGGGTGGCCCATGCCCTGGGCATCCCCCACTACGTCTTCGACGTGGAAGCGGACTTCACGCGCGATGTGATCGACGACTTCGTGCGCGAGTACGCCCGGGGCCGCACCCCCAACCCGTGCGTGCGGTGTAACTCCACCACCAAGTTCCGGGATCTCCTGCAGCGGGGCCGGGACCTGGACTGCGAATACGTCGCCTCTGGGCATTACGTGCGCATTTCCCACGAGGGTGGAACCTCCCTTCTGCGCCGCGGTACCGACGCGTCCAAGGACCAGAGCTACTTCCTCTGGGGCCTTCCCCGGGAGATCCTGCCCCGACTCCATTTCCCCGTGGGTGAGCTCACCAAAACCCAGGTCCGGGAGCGGGCCCGGGAGCTGAACCTGGTCACGGCGGACAAGCCCGAGTCCCAGGAGATCTGTTTCGTCCCCACGGGAGACTACCGGGACTTTCTGCGCACACGGCTCGGTCCCGTCCATCCGGGGTTGGAGCCCGGACCCCTCGTGCGACGGGACGGCACGGTGGTGGGCCAACACCGGGGATACGCAGGCTTCACGGTGGGTCAGCGGCGGGGCCTGGGAGGCGGCTTTCCCGAGCCTCTGTACGTGCTGGAGATCCGCCCCGAGGGGAGGGAGGTCGTGGTGGGCGCCCGCCACGAACTCCTGGAAGACACCGTAGAGGTGGCGGGCGTCAACTGGCTGGTGGATCCTCCGCCGTCCGGCACCCGCGTGCGGGTCCAACTCCGCTACCGCGCCCCGGCGGTGCCCGGAACGCTGCGTTATGAGGGCCGCGACCGCCTGACGGTGGAACTGGACGCGCCCCACGCCGCCGTGACGCCGGGACAGTCGGCGGTCCTGTTCGACACCGAGCAAGTGGTCCTGGGCGGCGGTCGCATCGAGGGCGCCTTCACCCGCACCGGCGCAGCGTAAAGGCCCTGCGAGGAGTCGCGGCCATGCGGCGGGTCAGTGCTTCATCCCCGACGCTTCGGCGAACTCCTCAATGAGCTTCTTCTCCTCATCGCTGAGGTGATCGGGGACCTCCACCTTCACCTCCACGTACTGGTCCCCCCGCCGTCCGTTCTTCTCGATCCCCTGGCCCCGGATCCTGAATTTGGTGCCGTTCTGGGTTCCCGGCGGAATGGTGAGAACCACCTTCTTTCCGTGGATGGTCTTCACCCGCACCTTCGATCCCAGGGTGGCCTGAACGATGTTGATGGGCACCGTGACGTGGATGTCCAGGCCGTCACGACGGAAGAAGCGGTGGGGCTGCACCTTGAAGGTGATGATGAGATCCCCGGGAGGACCCCCGCCCGTGCCTCGTTCACCCTGCCCCGAGAGGCGCACCTTGGTCCCCGTATCCGTGCCGGGAGGTACGGTGAGGGCAATGGTGCGGTTCTGCCGAACCACGCCCCTTCCCTCGCACGACGGACACGGCACCTCGGGAATCTTCCCCCGGCCGAAGCAGGCCGGACATGGACGGGTGACGGCGAACCCCCCCTGCCCGAAGGAGACGGTCCCCGTGCCGTTGCATTCGGTACAGGTCCGCAGGGAGGTGCCCGGCTTCGCTCCCGTGCCGCCACAGGTGGCGCATTCCTCGGTCACGGGGATCTGCACCGAGATCTTCCCGCCTCGGGCCGCGGTCAGGAAGGGAACCTCCACCACGTACTCCACGTCGCGGCCCTTGCGCGCGCCGCTGCGCCGGGCGCCGCCGGCTGTGGACCTGCGGCCCCCCATGTCGAAAAGAGAGCTGAACAGGTCGGAAATGCCCCCGAACCCGCCCTGGAGATCGTCGAAGGAGAAGCTGTGGGTCTCGAAGCCCCCTGCTCCTGCCCCGGCGCCGGGACGGCGGGCTCCTCCCGGTGCGGCCCCACCGAAGCCGAAGGCCCCATACTTGCGCATCTGGTCGTACTGTTTGCGCTTCTCCTCGTCGGAAAGGACGCCGTAGGCCTCTCCGATCTCCTTGAAGCGCTCCGCCGCCCTGGGGTCGTCCGGGTTGGCGTCGGGGTGATACTTCTTGGCGAGCTTGCGGTAGGCCTTCTTGATCTCGTCGGCGGAGGCCTTCTCGCTCACACCGAGGATTTCATAGTAGTCCTTCTGGGAACCGGCCATGCGCCCGCCTCCCTCAGCCCTCGTACTTGTGCACGCTCACACGGGCCGGCCTTACGAGCTGGTCTCTGAAGGCGTAGCCCTTCTGGAAGACCTGGTCCACCGTGTCGTCATCCTCGGGCGACGGAGCGGGAACCCGCATCATCGCCTCCATTCGCTCGGGATCGAAGGGATCCCCGGGTTTGGGATCGATGACCTCGACGCCCGCTTCGGTGAGCCTCTGCAGGAACTTCCGCTCCACCAGGTCGATCCCCTCCATGATCCCCTCGACGGTGGCGTTGGAGAGGTCCAGGGCGGCGACGCGCTGCAGATCGTCCACCACGTCCAGGAGACGGCCCACGAGATCGGCCTGGGCCCGGGCCCAGGTGTCGAGCCGCTCCTGTTCCACCCTGCGGCGGTAGTTGTTGAACTCGGCCGCAAGCCTCAGGTGGCGATCGTTCAAGCTCTCGAAGTCCTGCTTGAGGGTGCTCAGCTCCTCCGCGAGGGCCTGCTCCACCTCCTGGCCGAGTTCCTTGAGGGGATCCTCGGCCGGAAGAGAGGTTGCCTCCCCGGGCCCCGCCGTCTTCCCACCCCCCTCGGGGGCGGAAGCGGCCTCCGCGGGAGAGGCGGACTCCGTCCCTGACGTCCCTGAATCCTCTTTTTCTTTCTTGACGCGATCCGTCATGGATTGCTCGTTCCTCATGTCATGTGGTTTTCCACCGGACCAAGGATACCACATCCCGCCGTCGCGGTTGAGTCCCTCAGTTCCGGAGACGGTTCCCGTCAGGGCCCTGTGTGCTCCCTGCACCGGCGCAGAAGGAGCGCCATGGCCGCCTGGGCGGCACGCTCCCGAACGCTGGTACGGTCCCCTGGAAACCGCTCGATCCTGGCTACCGTATCTCCTTTCACGGCAGCGGCATACCACACTGTACCCACAGGCCGTTCCGGAGTGCCGCCGCCGGGCCCGGCAATCCCCGTGATCCCGATTCCGCAGTGGGCGCCCAGGCGCTCGGCCACCCCCGTCGCCATGGCTGCGGCCACTTCCCGGGAGACGGCACCGTTCGCCTCCAGCACCTCCGGATCCACCCCCAGCTCCTTCTCCTTCACCTCGTTGGCGTAGGCCACGACCCCCCCCAGGAGCACCTCCGACGCCCCCGGAACGTTGGTGAGGCGTGTGCACACCAACCCGCCGGTGCAGCTCTCCGCCACGGCCAGACTCCATCCCCTACGGCGCAGCTCCTCGAGGAGCGCCTCGGCCAGGTCTCCCGACGGCGCCTCGAAGCGCCACGGATCCACCACGGGCGCCAGGACCTCCTCCACCTGCCGGAAGAGGGCATGCGCCTCCGCTTCATCGATGCCGCGTGCCGTGAGACGCAGGTCCACACCGCGCAGGTCGGGGAGAAAGGCAAGGCCGATCCCCTCGGGAGGCTCAGGGAGACGCTTTGCCACCTCCTGGGCCAGAACCGACTCGGGAATGCCGGTGGTATGGATGGTGCGTGTGTATACCGGCGCCAGGACCCCTTGAAAGCGCCGCTTCAGGAGCTCGCTCAGCTCTCCGGCGAAGATCCCCTTCATTTCGCGGGGAACGCCGGGAAGAAGAACCACCAGGGATCCGTCCGACTCCAGGACGAGGCCGGGAGCCGTTCCGTGGGGATTGCGGAGCTTGCGCGCCCCTTCGGGAACCAGCGCCACCTTCTCGTTGGCTTCAGGGAGCTCCTCGACTCCCCGCTCCCGGAAACGCCGGCGAATGTCTTCCAGGATCTCGTCGTCGCGATGAAGGGGACGCTCCAGATGCCGGGCCACCACCTCCCGCGTCAGATCGTCGGGCGTGGGGCCCAGGCCGCCGGTAAGGAGGAGGAGCCGCACCCGGCCCAGGGATTCGGAGAGGGCGGAGCGGATCTCCTCTTCGTCGTCGGCCACGGTGTAGCGGCGTAGGACCGGAATCCCCAGTTGGGCCAGCTCCCGGCTCAGCCAGGCCGCGTTGGTGTCCACCGTGCGGCCAAGGAGGAGTTCATCTCCTACAGTGATGATGACGGCCCCCATGGTCTCCTGTCCCGCCACGCCTTCCTCCCGTCAGGTGCGCACTCCGATCACCGAACGATAACGCCAGAAGTAGTCCACCATGGAGTAGATGGTGAGGATGAGGGCGATGGCCAGCGTCGCTCCGATCCAGAGGCCGTGGAACGCCTTCCACGCCGTCCACACGGGGTGACGCCACCCGTGGGCCGTGGCCGTCATCTGCAGGGGATACCAGAGAAGGAGCCCGCCGGAGAAGAGGTTCTGGAAGAGAGCCTTCCGCTTGCCCGATGTCCCAGCCGCAATGACCACGCCTTTGCGCGCCGCGTAGCTGCGAAAGATCGTGACCAGGACCTCCCGCCCGAAGATCACCACCACCACCCAGAGGGGCAGCGGCCCCCAGTAGGGAATGGCTCCCAACTCGCCGCCGCGGTGCGAGATGATGTAGAAGGGGATGAAGGTCGCCGCCAGAAGGAGCTTGTCGGCCACCGGGTCCAGCAGCTTCCCCATGTCGGTGATCCACCCGTACCGGCGGGCGAGATATCCATCCCAGACGTCGGAGAGTCCGGCCGCCACGAAGAGGAAGAAGGCGGAAAAGCGGGCTCCCGCCGACGGCAGGAGGGCCAGCCAGAAGATCACCGGGCACGCCACGATGCGCGCCACCGTAATCACATTGGGAAGGGTCAGGCGGGAACCCGACACGGTCTCAGCCGATCCGTCAGCTAAGGGATTTGACGACGGCCTTGCTCACGGCGGACAGGGTTTCGAATACCCCCTTGCCCTCGATGGCGATGGCCTCGAAATCCGGCACCCCCATGGGGTTGATCTGCGCACGCAGCTCCTCCACGGGAAGAATGTTCGGTATGTCCCGCTTGTTGTATTGAATGGCGAAGGGGATGGTCTGGAGGTCGTACCCGTAGGTCTCCAGGTTCTCGTACAGATTGTGCATGGATTCGATGTTGGCTTCGGCCCGGGTGGCCTGGGAATCGGCCACGAAGACGATGCCATCCACACCCTTGAGGATCAGACGTCTACTGGCGTTGTAGTAGACCTGCCCCGGCACCGTATAGAGGTGGAATCGGGTCTTGAACCCCCGCACCTCACCCAGATCGATGGGCAGAAAATCGAAGAAGAGGGTCCGCTCCGTCTCCGTAGCCAGCGAGATCATCTTCCCCTTGGTCTCGGGGTTCACCCTGGAATAGATGTATTCCAGATTGGTGGTTTTTCCGCCCAAGCCCGTCCCGTAATAGACGATCTTGCAGTTGATCTCCCGGGAGGCGTAGTTGATCATCGACATCAGTCGACGCTACCTCCGGAATGGGTTGATCTGAGGATCCACGGGACCTCCTGGGAAGACCAGAGCGATTCGGGTTCGAAGACCGTGTCTCGAACCGCGGCTGTGCCCGCACACCCTCCGGGCGGAACATAAAGTCGGGTGGAGGAGGCAAGGGGGCAAGGTTTGGCCCGTCACTCGGCCCCGGCGGCCGAAGGAGAAGGCGTCATGGCGGCCTCCTCCTCCATGCGGCCCACGATGGCACGAGCCCGCTTTCGCAGAACTTTCTTGGGCTCCCAGGCGATGAAATCCCGCAGCAGACGGATGTTGTCCACCGTGGCGGGCTGATTCCGCATGTGTCCCAGCGCGGCCAGGCGGCGCAGGGCCCGGGGACTGAACAGATTACGCTGGTGACGGGTGAGCTGGTCCCGTACGAAGAGGGCGAGAAGGGCCCCCGCGGCGGCCGCCGCGAGCACCGTGATGCCTGCTGTGCGCGCTTTCCTGCTCATCCACACCTCTCCCGGATCACATCTCTCGCCGGCCCGCCAGGGCTTCGGCGATGGTGGTCCCATCCACGTACTCCAGATCGCTTCCCACCGGAATCCCCCGGGCCAGGCGGGTCACCCGCGGACCGAGGGGCCGGATCTTCTCTTCAAGGTACACCGCCGTGGCCTCACCTTCCACGCTTGCGTTCGTGGCGATGATCACCTCCTTCACCTCTCCCTCCGACCCCTGGATCCGCTCCAGCAGGGATCCCACGTTCAATTCCCCGGGCCCGATGCCGTCCAGAGGCGATAGATGGCCGCCCAGCACATGGAAAACGCCGCCGTAGCGTCCCGTGCGCTCGATGGCCCCCACCTCGAAAGCTTCCTCCACCACGCAGATGACGGACCGGTCCCGCCGCGGGTCCGTGCACACCTCACAGACCTCCTCTTCCGTGAAGTTCCCGCACACCGAACAGGGACGGATCTTCTCCGCGAGGTCGTTGAGGGCGCGGGCGAGACGCCGCGGCTCCTCTTTGGGAGCTTTCATCAGGTGATGCACCAGGCGCGTCGCCGTCTTGGGCCCGATTCCCGGCAGTCGCCCGAATGCTTCCGTGAGCTGGCTGATGACCGACACGGCGCGCGGGTGCCGGGGCCTAGAGCCCGGGCAGCCCGGGCATGCCGGGGAAGCTCGGAAGCCCCCCCGAGACGCGCCGCATCTCTTCCTCGTAGTGCTTACGCGCTTTGCCCTGGGCCTCGGACACGGCCGCCAGCACCAGATCCTCGAGCATCTCCACGTCCCGTGGATCCACGCACGCGGGATCAATCTTCACCTGCCGAACCGCGCCCTTCCCGTCCACCGTGACCGTCACCATGCCGCCCCCGGCGGAAGCGCTGATCTTCTCCGCATCCAGGGTTTCCTGAAGTTGAGTCATCTTCGCCTGGAGCTGCTGTCCAAGCTGCATGAGCTGCTGGAGATTGTTCATCTATACTTTGGGGGGTAGGAGAAGATGGGACAGCGTCAGCCCGGCCTTCGGACGTCGCGTCCCACGCTATTCAAGGAGTTCCAGGTCGAGTTCTTCTACCGCGCCCTTCAGGCGGGGTTCCTTACGCAGCAACGACTTGAGGGTGTCTTCCTTCACCGCTTCGGCGGATACCCGCTCCCCGGGCCCCCTCCCCTCTCGAGGCCCGGTGGCGACCACCGTGGGCGCGCGCCCCAGATAGGGAGCCAGCCCTTCGGCGATGGAGCGCAGCACGCCGGGATCCTCGAGACGTTCCCGGGCCAGCTCCGTGGTCACCTCCACCGAAACGACTCCGTCCTCCCCCTCCGTCACCGTAGCGGCCCGGAGAAAGGACGACATCCCCCGGGGGACGGACTTTCCGGATCCCAGCCATGCCTCCCACGCCGCTTCCAGCGTCGCCTCGGGCGCAGGATCGGACGATTCGGCGGGTGCAGGCCCGGAGGTGGACTCGGGCGCTCTCCCGGGTTCGGGCAAGGGCGGCGATGGATGCCCTTCGGCGGGTCGGCCCGCCCCGGTCTCGGGCTCCCGACCGGCGTCGGAACCGGGCTTCGCCGGAGAACCCTCCGACGCCTCGCGCCCGCGGGACGGCGGCGCTCCTCCGAGGGCTCGGATGAGGTCCTCCAACTGGACCGTGCGGTCGAGGTAGCTCATGCGCAGAAGGAGCATTTCCACCAGAACCCTGGGGTTGGGACTGCGGCGCAGTCCCCCACTGCTCTCCAGGTCCGAAGCCGCCGACAGCATGCGCACCAGATCCCCGGGATCAAAGGCCCGGGCGCGGGCCGCGAAGGCCTCCCTCAGGTCGGGGCGGAGGTCCAGGGGCGCTTCGGGTGAGAGGCGCAGCCGAAGGACCAGGCGCAGCGTGTCCACCAGGCCGTGGTAGAACTCCACGAGGTCGTAGCCCTCGTCCAGAAGCTCCTCCACCAGGCTGAAGACCTGGCCGTGGCGTCCCTCAAGGATGATGTCCAGGAGCTGCAGGTAGCGTTCCTCGTCCACTAGCCCCAGAACGCGACGCACCGCCTCCGCGTCCACCGCGCCCCCCGTGAGCGCCAGGACCTGGTCGAGGAGGGAGAGGGCGTCGCGCATCCCTCCATCCGCCTTGCGCGCGACGAGGCGCAGAGCGTCTTCCGGCGCCTCGAGGCCCTCCTCCTTCAGAACCGTGTCCAGGCGGGCCACGATGTCTGCGACGCCGATGCGGCGAAAATCGAAGCGCTGGCAGCGGGAGAGGATCGGTGCCGCCGCCTGCTTGATCTTGTGGGGTTCGGTGGTGGCGAAGATGAAGATCACCCGGGGGGGCGGCTCTTCCAGGATCTTCAGGAGGGCGTTCCAGGCCTCGCGGGTGAGCATGTGGGCCTCGTCCACGATGTAGACCTTGTAGCGGTCCTCTCCCGAAGGAGCGTACATGGCCCGCTCCCGCAGGTCGCGGGCGTCGTCCACTCCGCGGTTGGAGGCGGCGTCGATCTCCACCACGTCCATGGCCGTGTGTCCCGACCAGATCCGCGTGCAGCTCTCGCACTCACCGCAGGGCTCGCCCTCCTCGGATCGGTTGGGGCAGTTGAGGGCCATGGCCAGAACCCGGGCCAGCGTCGTCTTGCCCACGCCTCGGGGCCCGCAGAAGAGGTAGGCGTGGCCCACTCGGCCGCGTGCCACAGCCTGACGGAGCGTCTCGGAGACGTGCTCCTGAGTCGCCACTTCCCTGAAACTGCGGGGCCGATATTTGCGGGCGAGGGCGGTATGGGCCAAAGAGGGGCTGCCTCGTCTTGCCAGAGTAGCCGTTCCGTCCGGCTGCGGGAGGCCGGAAGGAAAAAAAGTGCCCCAGGCTACCCGCAGCAACGATCACCGCACTTACCGCTGCTACCTGCGGGGTCCTGACGGGATTCGTGAGCTTTCGCCCTGCGGACCTGGGGCAGGTGGAAGCTATGAGAGGCCCCGGAGCAGGTCAACTTGCCACGCCCCCGAAAGCAGGGGCTTCACCACCCCGGCCGCCAGGCATCGGGGAAGTGTCGCAGGATCGGGGGAGAACCTCGCACGCCGGGCGTTACCGCCACCACGTCGAAACGCACTCCCGTCCACCCCCCGTGGGCCGCTTCCCCCGCATCCCTTTCTCCCTCCGGCGCCGCACCTCTTCTTCCCGCCGGGCTCTTCGGCGCCGCGGCCCCGCCTCTTTCGCTCCCGAGGGCCGCCTTGTCTTTGGCCCGCCAGCGGGCCCGGGCGAGAAAGTAGCGCGCCACCACCTCGATCTCCCGCCGTTTCGCGCGGGTGACGGCTTCATGGGGCGCACCGTAGGCATCTCCGGAACGGGTCTTCACCTCCACGAAGGCGAGCACACCGTCGCGCGCGGCGATGATATCCACTTCCCGGCGGCCGAAACGGTAGCCGCGGGCGAGGACCCGCCACCCCTTCCCTTCCAGGAAGCGAGCGGCCAGGCGTTCGCCCCAACGCCCCAGCGCATGGGCCGGATTTCGGGCCGGCGTCTTCATGTGGAGGAGTCTGACGACGACGCCGGGGCATGGCCATGCCTGTCCGGGACCCCCCTTCGTGCCGGGGGGTCGGGCCGGACCGCGTCGGCCGCGCTACCCCCTCACAGGGGAGGCGCCACCTCTCTGCCGATGGCCCGGGCGATGATGGCGATCTGGGCGGCGAGTTCCCGGAACTGTTCCGGGTACAGGCTCTGGGCGCCGTCGGAAAGCGCCCTGGGCGGATCCGGGTGAACCTCCACGATGAGGCCGTCGGCCCCCGCCGCCACCGCCGCCCGCGCCATGGGGGTCACCTTGGAGCGCAACCCTGTGCCGTGGCTGGGATCGGCCACGATGGGGAGGTGAGAAAGGGACTTCACCACCGGGATCGCCGTGAGGTCCAGCAGGTTTCGGGCGTGGGTGTCGAAGCTTCGCACCCCCCGCTCACAGAGGATGACGTCGTCATTTCCCTCGGCCAGCACGTACTCGGCGGCCAGGAGCAGCTCGTCGATGGTGGCGCTCATCCCCCTCTTGAGGAGAACCGGCTTGCCGGCGCGCCCCGCGCGCCGCAGCAGGGGGTAGTTCTGCATATTGCGCGCCCCGATCTGAATGATGTCGGCGTAGCCCGCCACCAGCTCTACGCCCTCGGGATCGAGGGCTTCGGTGACCACCGCCATGCCGGTGGCTTCCCGGGCCCTGGCCAGAAGCTTCAGTCCTGCCTCGCCCAACCCGTGAAAGGAGTATGGCGAGGTGCGGGGCTTGAAGGCACCGCCCCGGGGCACCCGGACACCCGTTTCCTTGAGCTGATGGGCAATGTCCAGGATCTGCTCCT
>JBHHWB010000047.1:0-26341 GCA_046756305.1 Gemmatimonadota bacterium | reverse complement strand
CCGTCCTCCTGATGGCCGCCGTGCACCCCGTCGCAGCTCAGGAATGCCGGGGGCGCTCGGCGCCCGACATTCGCGCCCTCTTCCCCGACAGTGTCAACGGGCTTGGGCGCCAGTTCTACAACCGCCTCGGGGACTGCTACACCAACCTCTACAAGCCGTCGGAGGGCAGCGGTTCCACCCCATGGGCCGTCGTGAGCATCGAACCCAACTCCGACAAGTTCCTCGGGGACACGGCCGACGGCCTGGCGCAGCACTACACCCGGGCCGGAACCGATTTCATCCGCGTGGACGGCTGGCCGGTGGCTTTCTCGGTGGTGGAGGATCTCGGGGATGAGTTCGTGACGCTGAAGGGACCGGTGCGGATTACGGTCCTCATCAAGGAAGGAGACGCGGGGGAGCGCAGCAGGACCCTGGCAACCGCCTTCCTGCGCGCCATCCTCCCCTCGGTGCCCTGCGAGGGCTGAACAGGGGCGCATTCGTGGATGCCTCGAGGAGTTGAATCGGGCCTCATGGAGACGTCGGGGCCCTCCTGTTGAGACTCCTTGGCGCCAAGCCGATCCTTGTAGTAGGATTCGGTTCTTCCTCATCCCGTGCCTCTCGGAGAAGACCCGGAGGCGAGGGAAGGAAAGTGCAGCGGTTTCACGTTCCTGTTTCTTCCACCTTTCGCCGTGTCCCCCAGCCGTCCTCCCCCTTCATCCCCCATGGTCCATGGACGTTCGGCTCCGGTCCCGGCCGATGTCCTGCACCAGACGCTGAAGCGCCTCAGCGGGAAAGGGGGCCGCGATTGGCCCGGCCCTGCCGAGGCCCTCCGTCGAATCACCGAAGCTGCGGCGGATGCCCTCGACGTGGACCGGGTCAGTGTCTGGCTCTTCAACCCGGAGGGGAATGCGATCACGTGCCGGGAACTGTTTCTACGGAAGGAAGGTAGGCACACGGACGGTCTCGTCCTGAAAGCTCATGACTTCCCGGCCTACTTCGAAGCCCTCCGCTCCGAAGAGGTCATCGATGCGGCCGACGCGGCCAGCGACCCCAGGACCCGGGAGTTTGCCGACGCCTATCTCCCCGACCACGGGATCACCAGCATGCTGGATGCTCCCATCTGGACGGGAGGGTCGGTATCGGGCGTAGTCTGCCATGAGCACGTGGGACCACCGCGGGTGTGGAGCGGGGAAGAACAGGAGTTCGCCGTATCCCTGGGAGAATTATGCTCCCTCGTCCTCGAAACGGCTCGCCGGGAGGACGCTCAGGCCCGGGTCCGCGCGATGCAGATGCGCCACCGACGATTCTTTGACGGCACCCGGGTAGCTCTCATCGAGGCCGACCTCAGTGCGGTCCTCACTGAGGTCGGAAAGGCGCGCCAGTCTTTCTCCAGCCCGGAAGAAGCTCTGGATCGGGACCGGCAAATCCTCTCCCGTCTCGTCTCCACGATCCGTCTTCGCGGGGCCAACCGGGCGGCCGTGGAAACGTTCGCAGCAACGTCGGAGGAGGAGCTCCTCGATCATTCTTCCCGGGTCATGGACACCCCGGGTGGATGGGCCCTCGTGGCCCATCTCTTTCGGAGCCTCTGGGAGGGCAAGGACTCAGCGGACGAGGTGACTCCCCTGCGCACCTTGCAAGGGCAAACTCGGGAGCTCCTCATCTCGGTGAGGCTTCCTTACACGCTGGAGGAAGCGGCGCACAGCATCGTCAACGTGGTGGACGTCACGCGGCGGCGTGGCATGGAGCGCGTCCTCGAGGAACTGGCCATCGGCACCTCCGGAGCGTCGGGCCAGGGCTATTTCCGGGCAATGGTCGAACACATCGGCTCGCTCCTGGGGGCACACCTCGCCTTCGTCGCCCGGGTTGTTCCCGGCACGGGGCGCCTTCGCACCCTTGCCGTATGGGAGGGCGGCGAACCCCGCCCGAATTTTGACTTCGAAATCGCTGGATCTCCCTGCGAGCCGGTCCTGTCGGAGGGCCCCCTCGTCGTTGGTGACGGGATCCGCAAGCGCTTCCCCGGCGATAACCGTCTGCGGCATACGGGTGGCCGGGGCTTCGTCGGCATCCCGCTGTTGGTCTCCCAAGGCAAGGCGCTGGGTGTCGTGGTGGGGCTCTTCAACGAACCCCTCCCGGATTCGGCAAGAAGCTTGCAGAACCTCATTCAGATCCTTGCCATGAGGGCAGGGGCGGAGCTGCGACGAGACCTTGCGGATCAGGATCGTATAGCCCTTCAGGAACAACTGATCCAGGCCCAGCGTTTGGAGTCCGTCGGTCGTCTAGCCGGCGGCATCGCCCACGACTTCAACAACCTGCTGGCTCCTATCGTGGCCTACTCGGAGATCGCCCTCCAGGACATGGGAGCGGACGATGAGTTCCGGGAGGAGATGCGTGTCATTCACGACGCGGCGGCCCGGGCCAGCAAGCTCACCCGGCAGCTTCTCGCCTTCAGCCGGCGGCAGGTTCTGGAAACGGCTCCAGTCGATCTCACGGAGGTGGTCCGAGGGTTCGAGAGTATGGTGCGCACCGTCGTGAGGGAGGACATCGACCTTCAACTCGTGCTCGAACAGGGTCTTCCCATGGTGCGGGGAGATCGGGGCCAGCTCGAGCAGGCCCTGATGAACCTGGTGGTCAACGCCGAAGACGCTCTTCCGGAGGGTGGAACCCTATGCATCTCCACCGCTCTGGTGGAGTTGCCTTCGCACGGCACCCCGTACCCGGACATTCCTCCCGGGCGCTATGTGGCGCTCCGTGTTCGGGACACGGGAGTGGGTATGGACGCAACGACCCTGGAGCGCGCCTTCGAACCCTTCTTCAGCACCAAGGGCTCCAAAGACGGAACGGGACTCGGCCTGGCTTCGGTTTACGGAATCGTACAGCAGCACGGCGGCACCATCAGGGCCACGAGCACGCTGGGCGAAGGATCCACCTTCGAGATTCTCCTCCCCATCATAGAAGGGCAGAAGGACGAAGCGGCCTCCGCGTCCGTACGCTCGCAGCCGGCCAATCCCGCAGGTACGGAGACGATCCTGGTCGTTGAAGATGAGCCTGCGGTGCGCACCCTCGTCGTCGCGATTCTGGAACGGCTCGGATACGAGGTCCTCGAGGCCGACGATCCCATGGCGGCGCTGGACATCGTTCGGAAGCACGACCTTCCCATCCACCTCCTTCTCAGCGACGTGGTGATGCCACGGATCGACGGAGTGCAGCTCTATCGCGAAGTGAGCGCGATCAACCCTGACATCCGCATGCTATACATGTCGGGCTATGCTCACCCGGTCTTGGAGTCCAGGGGGGTGGGAGGAGCAGTCAATCTGCTGAACAAGCCCTTCACCGTATCGGAACTCGCTCGCAAAGTCCGGGAGACCCTCGACGCTTAGGCCGCGTCCGTTGCGGCTCCCACCCCCAAGGAATGAGCGGTTCCTCACGAACCTCAGGCGGAAAGCGGGCAGTTCTTCCCCACCCCCAAGAAAAGAGCAGAGGGCGCCGGAGGGAGCTACTTCAGGTCCGAGCCCTCCGCGGAATCCCCGTTTTCGGACGGGGGATGGATCATCCGTTCCAGAACCCGCATCAGATGCTCCTTCGTGTACGGCTTCTCCAGGACACCCATGCGGGCGTCGTCGGCAGCCACCGCCTGCAACTCCGGAGAGGCGAGGCCGGTCGCGAGAAGAATGGGGACGTTTACGTCCAGGGCTCGGATTCGCAGTGCCAGCTCAAGCCCTAACATGCCCGGCATGGATTGGTCCAGAACCAGGGCAGTGATGGTCCCGGCATGGGCATGAAAAAGACGTAGAGCCTCCTCCCCGTCGGCGGCGGGGAGAGCCTCGTAGCCCAACCGGGAGGCAAGGCTACAGGTAAGTCGTCGGACCAGGGGTTCGTCATCGACGATGAGGAGCGTGAGGGGCACGGGGGGCACATCCTGATTGGGGGGGGATAAAGTAATAAATTTCTCGCTTCTGGAATTTGGAATCTATCCCCCGTTCGCGAAAAATGCTGGTGCCCTGATGGAAACGGCATTCGCTCCCTCATGTGACCGTTTCTCGTTCTCTCGAATGGCCACAAACGGACCTCCTACCTACTTTGGCGGCATGGCTATACCACACGCCACCGCCTTCTCCATTGAGACGGCGCCGCCGAATCCCTATGCGGACGGAGACGGCGTCGTATGGGTGATTGCCGGACAGGGCACGGAAGAATGGGCCCCTGCCGCAGTCATCCACCTCGCCGGTACCTGGGGAGCGGACACCACCCTCGTCTTGGTGAACGCCCATCTCGGGGGATCTCCACTGGATGCCCGCCTCGGCCTGAGGCCGGAAGAGGGCCTTACGGACTTCTTGGAGTTCGGTTCCTCCCTCGCGAGAGTCGTGCGGCCCGAACCAGGTGGGCGCTTCCACTTCATCAGCGCTGGCACGCCCGTGTATCTGGGCGAAACCCCCTTCGCCTCGCTGCGGTGGAAATCACTCCTTCGCCAACTTAGAGATTCGGGCAGTTCGGTGCTCGTCTTCATAGCGGGAGAGGACGCTCCTCAGGCTTTTCGAGAATGGGGAGACAAGGGTCGATCCGTTGCCTTGGGGCTGGAGCCGGGGGTCTTGGAGAAGATCGGGAAGCACACCTCCATTCTTGCCGTCTTCACTGCACCGAGTGCTCTCCCGCAGGATGGAGAAGATCGGGAGCTGGCGGATCCACTCCTCATGGATCCTCTCTATGGACGCGGTACGGAAAAACCTCCCGGTCCATCTCCGGCGGAGGGAGCTGCCGAACACCCGGAGGAACGTCCCACGGCGGGCCCGAAGCCGAGAATCTGGAGATTCGCCCCAGTCCAGTGGGCTGTGGCCGCCGTCGTTTTCGTGGTTGGGGGCTTTCTGCTCCAAATCCGTCTTTCACCACGCGGAAGTCCCGCCGTCGAGGAGGGAGTCGGCGCCGCCCAGGAGGACGGGGGCGGCGCGGAGGCGGAAACGGGTGGCGTGGAAGGAGGCGCGGGCGCCAGCGCTACAGGGCTCGATGGAGCTCCCCGATCTGCTCCCTGGCCTGATAGGGCACCACCGCCGCCCCTATCTTTTTCCGTCGGCGTGGCTTCTTTCTCAGATCCCGCCCGGGCGGACAGGGAGGCGGAGGCGCTCAGGGAGACCGTGCCCGGCCTCCCTGCCTTCGTCGTCCCCGTCGAAGTGAATGGGAGAACCTACCATCGGGTTCTCCTCGGGGCGGCTTCCGATTCTGCGGGAGCCCACGCCATCCTGGATCAGATCATCGCGGCCGTGGGAAGGGACCCGTCCCGCTTCGTGATCCGATCTACGCCTCTCGCCTTCAGGCTGGCTGTGGCCAGCACCGCAGCGGAAGCTGAACGCCAGGCACGGGACCTCCATGCGCGTGGCGTACCCGCATACGTATTTTCTCTCCCTGTGATCCCGGACCCCGGGGGTCCGGGGGGCGGTGAAGATTCGACGGACGCCGGAGCGGGGTTCGCCGTTTACGCGGGGGCGTACGAAACCCCCGCCGAGGCGTCCTATCTCGCCGAATTCCTTGAGCGCTTGGGGATCGAGGCGACGCTCGGTGAGCGCGTCGGTTCACCCCTTTCCTGAGTCTCGACTCGCCCCAGTGGCTGGAGCCGGCTCGAGGGGACCCACGCCTCCCCCCCGCCCCCGGGACGCACGCGGATCCAATCCCCCCACCGCTCCCTGAACGCAACAGGCGTACCCACGTCCAGTACCGTGACGGAATCGGAAAGGAGATCCGGAAGGACGTGCCCGGCCACGGGACGCCCGATCACCACACCTGCCCCACCTGGCTTCAACAGGAATGGCAGCGGCGTGAGTCCGGCGACGGATGCAAGGAGCGCCAGTCCAGCCCACCGTCGCCCTCTGCCCCAACCCCGCAGGAAAAGAAACGCCAAGCCTCCGCCCGAGGCAACGCCGCCCAGAACCCAGGCATACCACGCGGGAATGGGGAGGATGGGAAGTCCGGGCTCGCCCCTCCAGCGCGTCGAGCTCCACACACGACGGCGAAGCTCCGCATCGCCCGGCCTCCGCATCAACCCGGATCGCCAGGCCCAGGGGCCCCATCCCTCTCCCGGGCGAGCCTCCTCAAGAAGATCCCCCAGGTCCTTCCAGAGACCGGCATCGGAGGGATGGGCACGCAGCTTGGACTCGAGCCGCACGACCTCCGCCTCCGGGGAAACCCTCGAAAGAATCCGGCCTGCATCCGGCATATGGGGGAAAGCCGGATCCTGGGCGACGGTGGAGTCGGGGAGCGGAGGAGGCGGCGTGGCGAGGTGTGGAGGTTCTCCCTCGCCCCCCGGGTCCGGTGGCTGTGCAACCGGCGGCACACCCGCCTCATGAACCATCACCTCCATTTCCGCTGTGGCGACCTGGACGAAAGATCCCAGGTACGGATCGAAATACGTGTATGCCACGGGCTCGATCCGCATCGGACCCGCCTCAACGGGTACGACGAGCCATGAAAAGCGCTTCACTCCGCCGATGACCCCGTCTCGTACTTCTATCCAGGCGTTTTGCGTCAGGGGCCGCACTCCTCCTCCGAAGAGCGGGGGAATCCGCGGAGGCGGCAGGTCGGGAACGTACCCGGCTCCGGTCAGTTCGATGACGAGAAGGGCCGACTCCCCCCATCCCAACTCCGTCGGGGTAACCGAAACGGAGATCTGGTACCGCCCGACGGCGCCATCCCAGTCCGGGGGAGCTTCTGCCACAGGCACTGGATCCACCTGGGCGACAAGGGGCGCCCCGGCGAGGGTATCGAGGGGCGGAGGAAATCCCGACTGCGTCGCATAGGTCAGGCGGGGTGGATCTACGGAAAGAAGGCCGGGCGCCAGTGGGAAATAGGCCCTTAGAAACGTGTGGGCCTCCTCCACTCGGCCCTGAACCGCCGCGGGAAGGGGAGGGGAGTAGGGGATATCCACGGTCCAAGCGTCGGATGCCCCAGGGGGGATGAATTCAGGACCCGCCGTCAACTCATACCCCGCTTCCGGGGGAAAAGTAGCCGTCGCGAAGAGCGTTACCTGCTGCCCCACGAAGGCCCGCTGCGGCGTTAGCCCCGCCTCCAGACGGGCCAGACCACGAGGATCATCCACCGAGCTTTGATACTGTAGGAGCTCTGGAACCATCTCGGGCCACCAAGGATCTTCATCAGCTCGCCCGGCCCATCCCCCATCCGGAGAGGGGGGTAGGCCGTAGGGACCGCCCAAGTACCCGAGGGAGGAGGGGTTACCCCCTTGCGGCAACGGCAACCCATACCCCGGCACACCGCCGTACCCGCCCGCACCCGGCGGGCCCATGCCACCGCCCGGAGCGTACGGGGAAAGCGGAGGCACCCCGGGATAACCCCATGTCGAAGGGTATCCGGAACGATACGGGTTCACATAGGGAGAGTACGGATGTGCGAATGGCCACATCGCCGCCGCGCCAGCACTTCGCCCGGACGGAGACGGAGGAACCCCCTCGCTGAGGATTCGGTCCCGATTCGGAGCCCGTCGCTTCGGCACCTGCGAGTTCCACTCCATGGGGGACACCTGTACCTCCACCGTGGGAATGGGACGCTCCACCACCCTGTCCCCCCAGGCGACGCGCAGTGGGGAAAGGTTCAGCGTACCTCCGCGCAGAGCCTTGAGCTCAAACTCCCTGCGGACCACCGTCTTACCGGCCCCACCCTGACTTGCGCCTCTGGACACCCCCTCCCGGACATCCATGAGGTCCACCCCATCGGGCATCTCGATCCAGATGTCGTCGGGCTGCTGCTCCGCTGTCACGGTTACGGTCAGTATGATCCGGGCACCGACCCGGGTACGGCGAGGACGCACACCGATCTCGACTCGGAAGGGCACGGAATCGCGCGGGAATGCACGAATCCCCGGTTCACCCCCACCCCACCCCCTCACAGATGCGTTCGCCCCCGAAGCGAAACCGACGGAGGCCACCACCGCAAAACCAGCCAGAACCACCGTCTTCGCCGCTCCTCCGACCCGCTTCCGACTTATGGATACCTTCATCGTCCAGTCCTCCGTCGGGACCCAACTCCGGTCGCGACTCGGAGACCGAGCGCGGGAAGGCGAAGACGCTCGCCGCCCTCGACCGCATCCAGAATCCGCTCCGCCCGTTCCCGGGACATGGCCCCTTCCCGTTCGCCTCCCCGGCCGGTCCCGCGTCCCGCCGGGCCGGATCTCAAGCCGACGGACGAAGATCTTTCCCCGTGGGCGTCGAATTCGTCCGAGTTCGGATCATCCCTCCGCTCCAGGAGGCGGCGTGCGAGAACGAGATTGGCGACAGCGGAAGGCAGGTCAGGTTCGAGGCGGAGCGCATCCTTGGCTGCGGCAAAAGCGCGCCGAGCGTGGTTAAGGACCATGGATCCGTCGCGAGACCGCAGCGCCTCCTCGGCATGAAGGGTCGCGAGGCCGCTCAGGATCCGAATCCTCAGGCCGGGTGAAGTACGGTCCAAGGAAATGGCCTCCCACTCCCTGGACGCCTCCCCGATTCGACCCGCCCGGAAAAGGGCAAGACCCAGGTTGTACTGGACCTCCGGGGTTCGCCGGCCCTCAGGGATCCCCACCAGAGTCTCCGCGGCGGCACTCGCATGACCGTTCGCCAGGAGGCGCGCCCCCCGTTCCGCAGGCGCGAAATAGCCCACGACGCCGCCTCCGCCGACAAGAAAAAATGCAACCGCGACCCATCCGCCCCCCTTCATATCGGCACTCTCCCCCGCAAGCCCATCATCCATTCGCCGGCCAATGCCAGGAGCGCCGCCACGGCGAGCAGACGACCGAGGGGGTCCCTTCCCTCTACCCGATCCAGCGGAGACGCCGAAGGGCCACCGTGCGCATCCTCTTCTTGAATCTGCCGTGCGATGGCGAACACTGCCTTTGGGGGCGGGGCCCCACTCCCGGGGAGCCCCCGAAAGCGATTTGGGAAAGCCCTGGATCGAACGTTCGGCTTTCCCGGAAGAGCGCCCCCTTCGGGCGTGCCCAGCGTCACGACAGCGACCCTCACGCCCTTCTCTGAGGCGAGTTCAATGGCCTTCAAACGCGCGGCTTCCTCTTCGAAACCTTCTCCGTCGGTGAAAAGGACGAGCCACGACCGGGACGAGGGGCGCCCTTCGTGCCCCGGGATACGCCCGCCCACGAGTGCGCCGGTTCCCGCGCGGATTGCAGAAGCGAGATCCGTGTCCCCCGCCCGTTCATCAGGACGCAAGGCCTCCAGGTAGTCCCTCAGAAGACGCCGGTCGGGAGTCGGCGGTACCACGAGCGCTGCGTAACCGCCAAATACAAGAAGTCCCACATCAGCTTCCGGAACTTCCGGTAGAAGCCGGTTCGCGGCGAGACGGGCCTGGATGAAGCGACTGGGCGGGACGTCCTCCACGGTCATCGACGGAGAAAGGTCCACAGCCAGCAGAACCCTCAGGGGAACCTCTTCCGCCCCCGCAGTGACGTATGCTCTCTGGCGAGCCCGGGCGGCAAAGACCAGCGCACCCGTGAGTGCCACGGCCGCCACGAGCATGAGCCCCCCTCGCAGCCTCTGCGCAACGGAAGGTGGAGAGGCATGAAACGCTTGCAGAATGACCCCGAGTCTCGCGAGACGCCTTCTCTCGGCCCACACGACGGTCAAGGCGGCGAGGCCTCCCACGATGAACGGGAGAAGGAACTTGGGCTCCGCCCATCCCTCCCCGATCCAGCCGAGCGAAAACGTGGCGGAGGTCACGGCACGGCTCCCCGCCGCAAGCCCAGAGAGCGTCATGGCAGGACTCCCCACCGCGAACCTCGAATGCCTGACTCTCCCACGAGAAGGATCAGCGCAAGCCAGAGAAAGGGGCCCGTCGCCGGCACCTGTGCCTGGCGGGGCGCTTTCGCGAAGGCGCTGGGCTCCATGGAAGTGATGGCGGCGTAGGCTTCATCAAGGCTGGAGCGGTCCTGGACCTGGAAGTACCGACCTCCCCCTTCTTCGACCGCCCGTCCCCAGGACGCCTCGGCGCCGTCTCCGATGCCGACAGCGTAGACCCGGACCCCCACGGCTGCCGCCGCGCGGGCGGCGGTGCCGGGATCCAGGGGACCGGCATTGTTCTCCCCGTCCGAGAGTACGACGAGGACGCGACTCCCCGTTGGGGACGCGCGTAGCCTCCCTGCCGCCACACCGATGGCGGTGCCGAGGGCCGTGCCGTCACCCAAAGACATCTCCCCGACCCGATCCAGGGCCGCGGCCACGGCGGGACTCATGGGAACCACGGGAACCAGCGTGGAGGCCTCCGCCGCAAAGGCCACGATCCCAACGTGGTCGCCCTGCCGACCCGCCAGAAAGCGACGGGTTTCCCGTATGGCGACTTCCAAACGCGTGGAATCGCCGAGGGAGCCCTCCCGCATGGATTGGGAAACGTCCAGGGCGATCATCACCGCAACCCCATGGTCCGGCGTCGCCGGAAGGGCAACGCTGCGCGCCGGCCCCGCCGCCGCCGTCGCAAGAGCCGCGATCCCCCCCAACCGCAACATCCGGGGCGCTGCTTCCGCCAGCCTCCATCTCCACCCCGACAGACCCCTGGGGAGAAGCGGTACGGCGATTCCCCGGGAAGACCGCGCAGCCCAGGCCAGCGCGATGGCCACCGCAAGCGCAAGCGGAGCAAGAAGGCTGGCGCTACGAAAGCCGTCCACCATGCTCACCCCCCGCGTCAAGAGCCTCCGCCAGTCGGGATGCGGCCGCAGTCACCGCCCGGCAATCCGGAACCTTGCCGCCGAACTTCCACGCATCCGTCGCCTCGAGCACCGTCCTCATCGCAGTGAAGGTGGAGATTGAAAGGCGACCGGCGGCTACCCTGAGCACCTGGGCGGTGGTCCATGAAGAGGGAATGCGGCCTACCTCCAGGACGTTGGCCGCAGCACGCGCCACCCCTCCGAGCAAGTCCAGAGCCGACGGGTCTCCTTCCTCGAATCGAGACGCGGCCATCCTGAGATCCGCGGCGACGTGCGCGGGTGAGACCGGCGGCTCCGTGGCGGCGGGGACCGGGTCTTGATCGGACCGGGTCCTCCTCCTTCTCCCCACCGCCAGCGAGCCAGCGCTGAGAAGGAAGGCGCCCAAAGAGAGAGGGCCCCATGGAGGGGCATCGGGAAACACCGGGCTCATGTTCGGAAGTACGACGCTTTCCCCCGCGCCGGGAGGATCCTGGATCAGAATGGAGTCCGCTGGAATGGAAACACGGTGCGGGATCCGAGTCCCGTCTTCCGCCTCCGTCCATGTCTCGAGTTCCCAGGATTCCATCCGTACGTATCCGGCAGTCCAGCCCCGTACGGGAAGCCGCACTGTAACCAGGGTGGAGTCCCCCGGGCCGGGTCCGCGGTGAAGTTCAGTGACACCGGCCGGCTCCAGCCCCTCCCACTCGAAGTCCTCGAGCCCGGGCCAGAGGGCACCCATCCCGGCAGGGAGGAGAACCCGTACGCGGAGATTGGCAACCCCTCCCGGCCCAACCACCTTCGGCGTCACTTCATGGCTCACCACGCGGGGCGCGGACCCCGGCCCCGCTCCACCGGTCAGAAGGAACCAGGCCAATAGCGCCCCCCCCGCACCGCCGGTCACCGGCGTGGCCTCCAGGCCGCTCTCGCTCCACCCCGGCCCCACCTTGCCAGGAGCTGCGGCTCTACTTCCAGGGCCGGGTCGAGAACGAGCGGCGATTCCCCTAAACGGAGGAAGAAAGACGCGACCTCCTCTACAGGGGGCCGAAGCCCCTGCGAGGGTCCGGCGGTGGCGACGCGGCTCTTCCCTGACTCGGGATCGCAAAACCTCACCAGGCCCGGGAATCCGCTGGGCGGTAACGCCCTCGACGCGATCACCACCGGAACGACCTCCTGTCCGAGACCCCGGCGAGAAAACGCCCGTGCCAAGCACTCCCCCTGGAGCGGCAGGAAATCGCTGATGACAACGATGATTCCTCCTCGGCTTGCCATCCCGAAGGAGCGCTCGAGTAGCGCGGCGATCCCCGACGTATCGTCCCGAACCACAGGGGCCGCCAGCGCACCCAGCACCGAATGCAGGTGCGCCATCCCGGAACCCGGACGCAGGGTCGTCGGGTTCGGGCCATAGCTGGCAATCAGCCCGACCCTCCCGCCACGCCTCGCCGCCGCCGCCGCCAGAACGGATGCGACACGCAACGCTGCCCTGCCTGGACGCGGATCGGCGATCCCGAAAAGGGAGGCGGATCGATCGACGACCAGAAAGAGCTCCTGAGCGCGCTGCGCCGGAGCTTCCCGCACGTGGAGAGCGCCTACCCGGGCCGTCACGTTCCAGTCCACGCCCCGCACGTCGTCACCGTCCTGGTAGGGACGCAGATGCTCGAACTCCGATCCCGTTTCGTGAAAGATGGAGCGCTCGAGGCCGGCGTGAACGAGCCTGGATCCGGCTTTTTCCGCGAAGTCGAGGTCGAGAAGGGGAAGATCATTGCGGGAGTGGGGTGTCTTCCCCCCCGCTTCCCTGCTCACGGCACGGGAACGGCGGCGAGAATGCTCTCCACCACGTCCCGGGAGTCGATTCCCCGGGCCGCCGCCTCATAAGTAAGGAGGATGCGATGGGAGAGAACGTCCCCGGCAAGCTCCTTCACGTCTTCAGGAAGCACAAAAGCCCGATTTTCCAGGAAAGCATTCGCACGAGCCGCAGCCAGAAGGTTCACCCCCGCCCGCGGTGATCCACCCAACTGTACCGTGCCTTCCAATTCAGGTAGTCCGACGGAGGCCGGATCACGCGTGGCGCGCACGAGGTCGACCACGTAACGGGAAAGAGTCGCGGCCACCTTCACCTCCCCGACGGCCCGCCGCACATCCATGAGATCCGCACACGTGGCCACCGGATGGATCGGCTGCCGCTGACCCCCTACGGCGGCCTCTAGGATGCGATGCTCATCGTCCCGGGACGGATAGTCCACGCGGAGGAGCATCATGAAACGATCCAACTGAGCTTCGGCAAGGGGATACGTCCCTTGCTGCTCCACCGGATTCTCCGTAGCCAGTACCATGAAGGGCTCGGGCAGCGTCATGGTCCTGCCGCCCAGGGTGACCTGGCGCTCTTCCATGGCTTCCAGAAGGGCCGATTGGACTTTGGCCGGGGCCCGGTTCAGTTCGTCTACCAGGATGATGTTGGCGAACACGGGGCCCCGGGACACGACGAACACGCCTCGATCCGGACGAAAGACCAGGGTGCCAACCACATCGGACGGTAGAATATCCGGCGTGAACTGAATTCTCCGGAAGTCCACATCGAGCGAAGCGGCCAGGGACCGTACAATGAGGGTCTTGGCGAGTCCCGGGACTCCTTCAAGGAGGACATGCCCCTGAGCCAGGAGCGCCACGAGAAGACGGCGCACCAGGACCTCCTGTCCCACGACGCGCCTGCCCACCGCACTGGCCACACGCATCGCGAAGGCTTCGTTCACGGCAAATTCCGGAGCCGCTGTTGCGTTCACCCGTAGCCTCCCTGGAGCGGTCGCCGGTGCACCTACGCAGGATCCCCGCGTGCTCTCATTCTGTGATCGGGGCAGTGAAGATCTCGTCCGCCACAGCCTGACGGCCCTTCGCATTCAGAGTAGAAGCACCCGGATCACAGACCTCCTCGCCGGGCTGTGCGCGCAGAGGGGAAATCTCCTCGCCGTCTCCGAAGCCCAGCTCATTCATATCGAAGACACGGGCCAACCGGACCATGCGCTCCTCGATATCCAGAAGTACACCCGAAGCGTACCCTAACTGTTGTGATGTGATGTCCTGAAACTGGAGAAGGCTGACAAGCTGATGCAGTTCGTCCTTGAGCTCACCGCGCAGACTGTCTCCGGATTCATCGCTCCCAGCCCCCTCTCCGAGACGATCCACCAGATCCAGAGCCCGGTCCAGTCCGTCCAGCATGCCCGTCGTAGCCATCTCGGTGGCGCTGGATACCTCCGCCAGCCGCCGGTGGGTGCTCTTCAAGCGCTCCACGGCAGCCTGCTCGAGGAGGCCCCGGCTGTGGCGAAGACTGTCGATGACGGCGACGATCTCCGAATGGATCCGCACCAGGACGGCCATCAATTCACGCAGACCGAGGCGCGTGCCCGAATGATCCGGGGAGCCATCCCGACCCTGCCGGGGAGAACCGCCCTCAAAATCGGCAAGGATTTCCTCGACCTGCCGTAGGGTGGCCTCCGAATCGTTGAGGATCACCTTGCGGTTTTCGGCGCCCCCGGACATCAATTGGCTCCCTCCGCCGCACCCAGCACCGTTTCGATCTTTGCCTTGAGGACCGGCGGAGTGAAGGGCTTGACGACGTAGTTGTTCACGCCGGCCTGGGCCGCCTGCACGATATCCTCTCGAACGCTGCGCGTCGTCACCATGAGGATGGGCACGGACTTACCGTCCTCCCGTGCGCGCACGGCCCGAACGAAATCCAGGCCGCCCATGTTGGGCATATTCCAATCGGTGATGATAAAACTCACCGTCTCATCGAAGTATTCCAGGGCCTCGGCGCCGTCCGCCGCTTCAATGCAATCTTCGAAGCCGATGCGCTTCAGCGAATTGACGACGATGCGGCGCATTGTCGCGGAATCGTCCACCACCAAGAACTTCATCTTTCCCACCTTGATTGGAGCCGTGCGGAGACTCAGGGCTCCGGCGAGAGGTCGCCGGAATGGAGAAGCCTGCCCGCGACGGCCTCGGCTACGTGTTCGCTATCGTAGAACCCGGACTGGATCCTGCTCCGGATTTCGGCCAGCCGATCGGTGTCCATTTCCTCCTTGGCATCGAGCTGGGCGGCGCGCGCGAGCCCTTCGGGAGACAGCTCTACGCGGTCCCCTCGAGCCTGAGGCTCCTCACCCGGAGAAGCCTTGGCACGACGGCGGGCGCGATCTTCCTTCTCGGCCCCCCCCGGTCCCGAAGGACGAATGAGGTCCGAACCGATTTTGTGGATGGACATAGGTCATACTCCTTGATCTCATCCCAGTTTCGGCACGACGGGGCGAGACTTTAGCAGAAAATCAGAATCTCAAATTCACCCTGTGGGTGGACGGGTCCGTCCCCGTCGCGACGTTATACTGGTGGGCGTGCGAGCGGCGCCCGCCGATATCTCGGATCTCTTGCCGCGCACGTCTTCGCATGGAGAGAAGGCGCCCCTGGACCCGCTCGGAAGCCCACAGCGTTCTGCGCAAGATCCGGGCTGCTTCCTGTACGAAGGCCCGGGTCGGTTCCGCTCCCCCCCCTTCGCTGCCATGCATGTCCACGGCTCCCTCGCCTACGCTCCTGCGGATCTCGTCCAGTTCGGCACTCAAGGTCTCAAAACGCTCAAGGTCCTCGTTCTCGAGAGCTGTTTCCTGTGCCTGCACGACTTCGGCGTACCGCGCATAAAGCGCGAGGCGTTGACGCGAAAGGTCCTTTCTGGAACTCCACGGCTGGCCGTTCATATCTGCGCGACCCCCGGCGGAGAGGCGGAGCCGGGGGATGATCCCGAGCCCTCGACTCGCCCCACCGCCTCGATCCAGCTTTCGTGCAGCGAGGAGACCATTTCCGCCACTCGATCCAGGCGGTCCGCATCGAGTTCACGCCCGGCAGCGGAGATCTCCTTGATCCAGAATCCGTAGAGCGATCCAAGACTGCGAGCCAGTTCGCCCCCAGCCTCGTGATCGAGGGAGGCGATGAGCTCGTATACGATATCCGACGCCTTGGCCAGGGCACTGAACTTGCCTTCGATATCCTTCTTTCTGATAAAGAGGCTCCCACGCCGGAGATTCACGAGAAGGTGCTCATACAGAATCGGAATCAGGCGCTCCGGGGAAGACGCCAGGATCTCTGCTTCCTTGTAAGCATTTCGCTCTTGCGGACCGTACACGATGGGGCCTCCTCTTAAACTGAAGTGCTGGGAGCCACCAAGGCGCCGAGCTGGGACTGAATCCACGCCGCCTGCTGCTGGGCTTTGGCCATGGCTTCTTCGAGAGCCGAAAACTTTCGGATCAACTGGTCTCTCCTGCGATCCAGGCGATCCTCGAACTCTGCAATACGATCCTCGATTCCCTGCTTCTGAGTATCGAGCCGATCCGTCACACCTTGAATCGTCCCGGATGCGGCATCCAGGAGCACGTCCGCCGCGAGTTCCATCAGAGAGGCGATTCCCCGCGAATAGGTCAGCGTTCCCACAGATCCGGTGCCGCTTCCCGTGTACCTGACCACGAGGCCCTCCGCAGACGTCCCTGTGTCGCCCGTGAGGGTACGCCCCGCCCCCGTAGCCGACTGCCCGCCGATGGTGCCGGCGATGTCCGTGCCGCGATAGCTCCCGGCCGCCAATCCCAGAGAGGAGGATCCGTCGGTGCCGCCGGCGGTGAAGGCTACGTCGAACCCGGCTGCCGACCCGTAGTCGTCGTGAGCCAGCTTGAGCTCACCCCCGCTATCCGATGCAGTGATCCCCACGGTCCCCCGACCCTTCTCGGTGGCCGAAATCCCTCCAAACGAAAAGGTTCCGCCGCCCGCGTTGTCCGAGGACACCGACAGTGAAACGGTGGAACGGCCTGCCTCGACGGCCGTGGCCGTAAGAACGCCCGATGCGAAGGACATCACCACTTCGCTTCCCACAGCGTCGGTGATCTGAGCACGCAGATCCCCCAGCGTCTGGGTCGCGGCGTCGGTCACGGTCCACTCCTCGAAGAATGTGGTTCCGTCCTTCCGGGAACCGGAGATGGTGATGACATCCCCATCGGCTACGCCCAGGTTGGTACCCGTCGCGTCGTAAAGGCTCTGAAGCGTGGTTGACTCGGATGCTGCCGTACCCACCGCGTCGGAGTAGAGGGTGTTGGCCGCCTCGAGCTTTCTCGCCTTCGCCGTTCCGAACTCGGTATTCAGGGCGTCAACGATCTGGGCGAGGGTCATTCCATTGGTCAGCGTTACACTGTATTCGGACTGGGTGTCGGCGTCGGTGATCGTGAGCGTGTCGCCCGTTCCGTCGTCCACGTAGGTCCCGCCGAACCCGGACCCGGTTACCGAGGCCTGGGCGGCCTTGGTGGTCACGGAAACCTCGTAGCTTCCACTCCCCGTCTCGTCCGTGGAGCTGATGTACTCCAGCGAGGCGACGCTTCCCGTTGCGTAGAGGGAGAAATAACGCTCCACCGACAGGGCGTTGTCGCTCAGCGCCGTGCGCAGTTCCCCCTCATCGATGTCAAAGGTCCCCTCCCGGTTCAGCGTGATTCCCAGTTCGCTCAGCCGCTTGACGTCCGTTACGGTGGAGCTGATAGCCGTCTCCAAAGCCGCCCGAAGCTGGGAGCGCATTTCGCGAATGGTTCCGTCGCCGGAAAGGGGTCGCTTGAGACTCCCTTCCTCGCTGCCACTCCCCGTGAATTGAGAGTTGACGAACTCCGAGACGGCGTTGTAGGCCTTGACGAACGCCGTGATTCCGTCCACGATCGCATCGGCGTCACGCGCCACGTCCACCGTTACGACGTCCGAGGAAGCCTCCGACAGGGTCATGGTGACCCCGGTCACCAGGTCGCTGATGACGTTGGAGGATCGGGAGAAGAACGCGCCGTCCAGCTCCACCTGGGCGTCGACACCCGCCGTGATCTCCCGGTCTCGTCCCTCGTTGACTGTGGTAAAGGTCCCGAAATCCAGGGTACCCCCACCTTCGTTGTTGGCAACGATCACCAGGTCGAGACGGCTGTCCCCCGCCGTGCCGTCGGTGACCTGCAGCGCACCTGAGGCACTGATGCTCGCCGTAGCGGTCCTTGTGCCCGCCCCGAAGGCGTCGGTGGCCGAGTTCAGGGCGTCCACCAGATCCTGGTAGGTGCTGGAGGCCGCCACCGTGAACGTCTTTGTGAAGGTGGTGCCGTCCCCCCGTGTGCCCTGCAGCGACATGGAATCGCCCACCTGGACGCCTTCCGAGGCCCCGCCGTTCCACAGATCCGTGAGGAGGGTGCTCCCCGTCGCCACCGTCGTGCTGTCGCCGTCGGTGAATGCCGCTCCCTGGACCTGTTGGGCTACCGCCGCCCTCCCCCCCTCCAGGACTCCCAGGGTCTGGAGGATGTTATTGGCGTCGGTAAAGGAGGTGGTGCCACTGATGTCCAAACGTTTGATGGTGGCACCGTCGCTATCCGTCTCCGACACCACGGCGGCAGTCACAGAACTTCCCGCGCCCGTCGCCGCCGAATTGATGGCCGCAGCGATGTCGTCGAGGGAGTCGGTGGAAAGATCGATGGTTACGGAGAAGCCCCCGATGGTCACCGCCGAAGAAGCTGGCGCGGAGGATAGACCGAGCAGGGAAGCCACCGCCGTGGAGGAGGAGAGGAGGCCGTCGCTCTTTGCGCCGTCCGAGGTCTGATTCTTGATGGACGTGGTTCCATCCAGAAACCCCAGCGTGGAAAGGGCGCCTCCCGAGCCGTCGGCAAGAGAGATCCCCTCCGCGCCCGTATCGTCGGCGGTAAGGATGAGCCGGTACCCGGTGGCGTCCGACCCGACGACCTGGGCCGCCACACCCGAGGGGCTGCTGCCGGTGTTGGCCTGATTCACTGCGACGGCGATGTCGTCCAACGTATCCGTCGAAGACAGCGTAACGGAGACACCTCCGATCAGGAATTCACCTGCGGCGCCCACGGCCGTGTCGCGGGTGGTGAAAACGTCGCTTCCCACCTTCTCGCGCGTCGCCAGCTGGAGGACTTGAAGGGAGAAGCTACCCGGCTGCGCAGTGGTGGATGCCGAGGCGGAAAGTGGTGCCGCATTGTTCCCCGTCATCCCCGTGACGGAGGTTGAAAACGTCCGGAAAAGCTTCCCGTCGGAAAGGTCCTGCGAACGGTCGAAGAGGGTCTGGACCCTGGATTCGAAGTCACCCCAGGCCGTGGTTTTCCGATCAATCTCCGATACCCGCTCTTCCAGTATCTGAGTGGGACGGGACTCGGCCTGAATGATCTGATCCACCAGATCTCGGAAGTTGATTCCGGTGGCCAGTCCCTGGAATGTGGCTATCGGGTCCATGCGTCCCCCATCGATCCTGCCTTCGCTTCATCGCGGGACCGTCACCCGGACCCGCTTTTCTTCACGGAAAACCCCGGGGGCCCGTTCGGGCCCCCGGGTGGCGCTTCCCGCGGGAAGTCCTTCCTGCCTACCTCAGAAGGGAGAGCACTCCCTGCGGCGCCGCATTGGCCTGGGCCAGCATGGCCGTACCCGCCTGCTGCAGGATCTGGAACTTGGTCATCTGCGTGACCTCCGCGGCCATGTCCACGTCGCGGATCACCGACTCGGCTGCGGCCAGGTTCTCCACCGCCGCATCCGTGTTCTGCATGGCGTACTCGATCCGGTTCTGCGCGGCACCGATGGTCCCGAAGGCCGAGTTGATGCTGGAGATCGCCGAATCCAGGTCGCTCAGGGCCGCCTGCCACTCCGCCCCCGTGCCGTTGCCCGTCAGCGTGATGTCGCTGGAACTGATGCCCAGGGCGGCTGCATTGAGGTCCACGTTGCTCAGCGTGACCAGGTCATCGGTGGTGTAGGCACCTGAGGAGCGAACCAGGAACGATCCGCCGTTGGAGCCCGCGTCCACATTGACGATTTTGCTCTTCGCTGAGCCCGCGTTGGTACCGTCGTAGACGGTGAAGTTGGCGTCCAGCTCCAGGGTGACACCGAACTGGTCGAACACCACCGTCTGCTTGCCGTCGCTGATGCCCGTCAGGGTCTGGGTCGTGGAGCCGTCGCTCAAGGTCAGCTCGCCCGCGGCGGTCCCGTCGCTGATGGTGTAGTTTCCGGCGGCGGTGCCGTTGACGGACGCCGAGTAGACGCCGGTTCCGGAAGCCAGGGCCGTGGAAGCCGTGGTGCTGGTGTCCACGCTGGTCCCGAAGTTTCCGTTCACCAGGGTCTTGCCCTGGAACTTGGTGGTGTCGGCGATCTTGTCGATCTCGGTCTGGAGCGCGTTGAACTCCGTCTTGATGCGGCCCCGGCCGGCATCATCCACGTTGTCCGACGCTGCCTGGGTCGCCAGCTCCTTCATCCGGTCGACGATCTGAGAGATCGTCTGGGTGGCGCCTTCCGCCACCTGCAGGAGGGAGTCGGCCTGTTCGGCGTTGCGGCTCGCCTGCCTCATCGAGCGGACGTCCGCCCGAATCTTGTTGGCGATCCCGAGTCCGGCGGCATCGTCCGCAGCCCGGTTGATCCGGAAGCCCGAGGACAGACGACCGACGGAACGCGAGAACTCCTTGGACGAATTTCCAAGGGTCCGCAGCGTATTCATCGCCGAGATGTTGGTGTTGATGCGCATGGGAGTCTCTCCTTCCTTTGAGAGTTTAGACGGAGCTTCCTTGCTCCGTGGGGCCACCTGCCCCGCATGAGGCCGGCCCATTTCCCGGCCGCTGATTCACAGTATCGGTCGCAGTATCGGGAGGTTTAGCGCTTTCACCCTTCCACCGTTCGCACCATCTCCGCCAGGTCGAAGGGTTTCTTGATGGTGGGGCGTCCCGACTCGACGATGAACGCCTCACTCCCTTCCTGAACGAAGCCGCCCGTCATGAAAATTGTGCGGTCCCGGAGGGCCGGAGCGATCTCCCGCAGATCCTCGTAGAAGGTCGGGCCGTCCTTCACCGGCATATGGAGGTCCACGATCACCCGGTCGAAGGAACGGGCGGTCACGATGCCCAGAGCGTCGGCTCCGTCGGTGGCCTCGGTGACGCTGTGGCCCCGCCGTTCAAGCACCCTGCGTAGAACGCTTCTGAGCGCACCGTTGTCGTCCACCACGAGGATCGCCAGCCCCTCCTCGTCCCCCTCCCCGCCCCCGGTCGTGGATGGCGCTCCGGCGTTGTGGGATTCGACCTGGGACGCGGGCCCCGGAGTCGGCTCAGAGGCCTGCGGCAGCATGACGGTGAGGCGGGTCCAGAGCCGTGGCCGGGTCTCCAGCATGAGCTTCCCGCCCAGGTCAGCTACAGTGCGCTCTACTGCCGCGAGAGAAAGATCCTTGGAATCCCCTGGATCCACGGCAAATAGGGGCTCAAAGGTGCATGTGTCTCCGTCTCCAGCGTACCCGAGCCCGTCGTCGGCGACCACCCCGTATACCCATCCATCCTCGGCCCACGTACGGATCGTAAGGGTCCCCCCCCCTCCCTGGAGAGAACGGCGCGCCGCCTGCAAAAGGAAGCGAAAAACGCCCATGATCCTGATACGGTCCCCCTCCACCGGAGGAATCTCGGGACGTTGGAACTGAAAAACCTTGATCCGCTCCGCATCCATTTCCGGACGATACCGAGCCAGGATTTCCCCCAGGACCTGGTTCAAATCCACCTGACGCCGGTCCGCGGCGGGAAGACACAGATCAAACACCTCCCTCACCAGGTCCTGCGACTCCTGAACCCGCATGCGAAGGCGCCGCAGAAACATCGGATCCAGACCTTGGGAAGCAGCGGGGAGATCACACTCACTCCGAGGGTCCGTCTGAAAAGGCCCGGGAACGGCCCCTTCCTCGTCCACCAGGAGAAGCATGAGCTCATCGGCGGCATGAGCCACCCTCATGCCCAGGGAAATAAGGCGGGCGTTCGGGTCCGACAGACCCGAACGCTCCGGGCGCAGGTCGCGGAGAAGGATGATTCTGCCACCCTCCGAGGCTCCCTCGGAGAGGCCGAACGGAATCGCTGCCAGCGCGACGGGCACGCCGTGGCCTTCCACCGGCGGGAGGAGGTGCTCCTCCCAGCTCATCTTCCCGGTCATACCCAGAGGAACGGAGGACACGAGGGCGCCGCCCGGCAGAGTGTTGAGGGCACGGCCGAAGGGGTCTTCTCGGCTCCAGCCCGCCACTTCGGTGAAAACACCTCCTGCCATGATCACCCGTTCCCACCGGTCCGCGACGAGAAACCCATCGTACCCCTTGATCCCCGTCGCCCGCTGCAGCTCCATCACGCTGCGCAGCATTGCCATACCCGCCAGAAGCTGCAGCTCTCGCAAAACTGCACATCTTATGCGCCAGACACCGGATTCGTGGTCTCCGTCCAGGTGTCCCTCATCCAAGGGCACAATCAAACAGCCGACGACCCCCCCTTCCCCAGTGAGGGGAAAGACTGCGAGGGCCCCGATTCGATTCTCCTGAAGGGCAAGGCGCAATTCTCGGGCGCTGTCCTCGAGGGCGTCCGCACGCACACGTACCGGATGTCCCGTCCGGCGTACAGTGTCCGCCAGGACTCGGCCGCCTGAAGTGGAAAGGGCCCTGCAGACCTCCTCGGGCATTTCATTGCGGTATACCACCTCCACCTCGGGTGGGTGGCCCCAGAAGAGCACAGCCGAGGACGCATCATGGCCTACGAGATCCGCCACACCGCCGACCGCTATTTTGATGGATTCGAAGAGATCCAGCCCCGGGCTCGATGGACTCATGGTGCGCCTCCCGTAGGGCTCGACCGGCCCATGAGCGCATCGGTCAGGTCAAGAATCGCCTTGACGTCCGGGGCGTCGGGATCGGGTTCCCGGAAGGGCAGGAGCACCGATATGCGCCGGTTTCGCGGATCCTCAGGGTTGTCCACGATCTTGAGTTGGCGGTCCGCATAGCCTCGCACTTCCTTCAAGCGCGCATCCGGAAGACCGTCGGCGATGAGCACGCGTCGGGCGGCATTCGCTCGATCCACCGAGAGCTCCCAGTTGGAGTACTCCCTACTGCCGAACTTGAGAGCGTCGGTGTGCCCCTCCACGACGACATCCTCGGGAAGCTGGGACAGTTCGTGGGCCAAAATGCGGAGGACGGCGCGCAGCGTCGGCTTCAGCTCCGCCGAAGATCGGTCGAAAAACACTTCGCCCTGCCCCGTCTCCATCATTTCCACGCGCAGCCCCGCGTCGGTGACGAGTACCTCCACCATGGCTCCGGATTCCACGATACCGTCGGCCTCCAAGCGGGACTGAATGTCCGCGGCAGCCTCGCGCATACGCGCTTCTTCCTGGCGTCGTTTGAGAATCAGGGTGCGGCGCACCTCCAGGTTCGTGATGGAGTTCCCCTGGGACAGAATGTCCTTTCCACCCGAAAAGCTCCTCTTGAAGCCGATGGGATTCTGGAAATAGCCCTGAACCATATCCTTGACGCCTTCATCCATGCTCATGATCCACATGACCAGAAAGAAGGCCATCATGGCCGTCACGAAGTCGGCGTAGGCAACCTTCCACGAGCCCCCATGGTGCCCACCATGGCCTCCCACCTTCTTCTTGACGATGATGATTTTCTTACCGTCGCCGGCCACCTAATCCCCCCTTCCCCGCTTGCGCGTGAGATCTTCGAGCTCGGAAAAGGAAGGACGATCTTCCGGATCCATGGTCCTGCGCGCGAACTCCACCGAGGTGATGGGGGGATCGCCCCGGGCAAATGAAAGAAGCGCGGTGCGAATGCACGCCAGATAGCGCTCCTCACCATGCACCCGATTGGTGATGGCCTGCGCCATGGGACCCACCACGCCGTAGGCCAGGAGAATTCCTAGAAAGGTGCCCACCAGAGCCGCCGCCACGCTCTCCCCCACCGCCTCGGGAGATCCTCCAATCTTTCCCATGGTGATGATGACGCCGAGGACGGCTGCGACGATACCGAACCCCGGCATGGCATCGGCCACGTTTTGCAGCGCAGTGGGAACCGCCATGGCCTCTTCGTGGTGCTGCTCGAGATCAAGGTCCAGAATTTCGGCCAGGTGATGGTCCTCCACCGCTCCGGTGAGCAGAACCTTCATGGTGTCGGCTAAAAAGGAGACGGCGTGATGGTTGTTGCTGAAGGACGGATATTTGTTGAAGATCTCGCTCTCTTCAGGAGTCTCGACGTGAGACTCGATGCCCACCAGGCCGTCGCGGCGGGCCGCATAGAAGATGTCGTACAGGACCTGAAGGAGTTCCGAGAAAGCGTTCTTGCTGTAGGGGCTGGGCTTGAGAAGACCCGTGACCTGCGAGATGATACCTTTTACCACCCACGGGGGATTCCCAACAATGACGGCGCCGAAGGCGGCGCCGCCGATAATGATGAACTCATTGACCTGTATAAGAACGGCCAACTCGCCATGGTGCATCGTATATCCTGTGACGATGCTGCCGAAAACGATGGCCAATCCGACGATGAGGAACACGACCGGGCCCCCTGTGGCTTCCTTGCCTCGAGACGGTGTATGCTTCCGTCATAAACGCCCCTGGCGGAGTCCTTTCCGCGTCCTTGAGTATCGGCCCACTCCCCGCAAACTGGAGGGACATGTCTGATCCGACCGCCTCACGCCCGCTCGACGAGGGCGCTCCGAGACCCTCCCCCGAGGTGCTTCTCGCCCGTGCTGGCTGGTACCGGGTCCGGGACCGCATCATTCGCCGCTGTGTCCATGACTTGAACGGTCGCACCACATCTCTCATGGCCATCTCGGAGCTAATCCGACGCAATGCCGACCAGGCAACGATCCTGGAGTACCTTGACCAGGAGACGGATCAGATTGCGGCGCTCTCCTGGACGCTCTCGGCTCTACCCACCGACCTCACAGCCCCGCCCGAGCCGCTGGACGCTGGTGAGCTGGTCCGGCTCGCCGCATCTCTCCTCGGGCGCGACGGCGAAGGGGTCGCAGTAGAGGCGGAAGGGGAACCACCTCCCATTCTGGTGGCCCGGGAGCGTATTCTCGCCGTGCTTCTTCTTTGTATGGCCGGACGGGATGAGAGCTCGAGCTTTGCCAGCCCGCACGACCGGACTGAAACGATGACGGTGGTGGTGCGACCGGGCGAAGACACCGTGGAGATCGAGATCACACCTGTGCCGCCTCTGCCGCCTGCCGACGCCCTCCCTGAGCTTCCCGGGCCGGGCGCGGGCGGCGCCTCTGACGCAATGCAGCGCCTGGGCGCTCTGCGCGAACTCCTGGATCGGGAGGGTGGCACACTCACGGAGACGGAAGGAGCAGGCGTCCGCCTCGTGTTCCCCGATCTCAAAGCACGGCGGGCCTCCTTAAGGGCCCGGGAATGATGGTCCTCTAGGAGCCTGTCCGGCCCATTGCATGACCCGGACAGGCTCCTAGCCGTCCCCCACCTCTCCGTCCAGGGCGGGAGGATCGACCTCCGCTTCGCGCTCTGGGTCCTTCTCTCCAAGAGACACTAGCCAGTCGCGGTGCTCGTGGGTCGCACCAGCCCGCACGTTTTCGTCGGCAATCTCCCGGGCAATCTCTTCCCGCACGATCCCGACGGTGGAGGGGGCCTCGATTCCCAAACGGACGACTCCAGAATCCGCGGAAATCACGACGACACGAATGCCGCCGTCTATGAGGATGGCGTCTCCCGGTTTTCGACTGAGGATGAGCATGGCCCCCACGGGCTGGAGTGGCTCTTTCCAGCCCCGGGGCCCGCTAGAGCACTGCCCTAGATCGCCAGCAGAGACTGGAGCATTTCATCGGCGGCGGTCACGACTCTCGCCGCAGCCTGATACCCTGTCTGGAACTGGATCATGCGAACCAGCTCCTCATCAACGGAAACGCCTCCGAGGCTCTCACGTCGCAGGCGAGCCTGTTCGGCCAGAACCCCATGGGCCTCGGCGGCGTCCGTGGAGGAACGTACGGCCTCACCGATGTCCGACACCAGACCCCGGAAGCTTTCCGAAATCGTGTCTCCCACGCTCGCAACCACCGTGTCCCGCAGGGCGGCCACCGGCTCGGCCACGTCATTCGCGCCCGCGCGGTATCCGCCCGAAGCGTCGGCCGTGCCCGCGGCGATGGCATCCACGTCCGCCCGGACTTCGGTGGAGAGGGCGATGGTGGAAGCCGCAGTGGCGGAAGCATCAAAAAAGTTCACGCCGGTAGACCCGTCGGGGGTCGTCCCACCGGCATGGAGGGTATTGACCTCCGTGACCAGGGCCTCGGCGAGATCGTCCAGTCGCTGCCGCGCCGTCGGGAGATCGGTGTTGATGAGGTCGATGAGCGCTCCGGTGGAGCCTCCCGTGTCCTGGAAAAGGCCGGTCCGCCCCTCAATCCCAAGCCCGGTCACCCCACCCGACACCACCACCTTGACCGTGGAGCTGTTCGCTCCGTCCACGATGGACACTCCCGCCACCGTAACTCCAACTGAACCGTTGTCCCGGTGGCTCACCTGGATGGGGACGAGCTCCGACATGCGATCCAGGAGGCGTGCGCGAGCATCCCTCAGGTCCCCTGCAGTCGTGCCGTCCGCTTCGATGGACACGATCTGCTGGTTCAGATCCGCGACGTTGGACGCCATGGACGTGACCTCCTCCACGGCGAGTTGGAGGCGCGTCTCTGTCTCCTGTCGGATGGAATCAAGGTTGCCTGCCAGGGTCTGGAAACGCCCGGCCAGTTCAGACGCCCGCTGCCGGAGGACGGATCGCACCGTGGTGCTTCCGGGGTTGGATGCCAACTCGCTCCAGGAAGAGAAAAAGGCATCAAGGGCCGCCCCGAGCCCCAATTCCGACGGCTCGGCCAGCACCGTCTC
>JBHHWB010000046.1:0-26386 GCA_046756305.1 Gemmatimonadota bacterium | reverse complement strand
AACCTCGCCTAGAGGGGGTTCTCCACCTCCACCTCCCCGAGCCCCAGGTCCTCGAGCTGGGAGCGCACCGTCTCGGCGTCTCCCACCACGACCACACGGGCGTCCCGGGGCCGGAACCGACGGCGTGCAGTGCGCGCCGCGGCGTCCGTGCTCACGGCCCGGATGCGATCCCGGTACGTAGAGTATTCATCGTCGGGGAGGCCGTAGACGATCAACTCCGCGACGCGGGCGGCGAGTTGGCCCACCGTCTCCAGCCGTAGCGGGAAAACGCCCGCCAGGTAGTCCCGGGCGGCCGTCACCTCCTCCTCGACCGGACCTGCGTCGGCCAGCGCTTCCAGCTCGGCCAGAATTTCCCCCACCGCCGCCCCCGAGACGTCGGTGCCCACCGCCGTGGAGATGATGAACGGCCCGGGACGGCTGCGCAGCGCGAAGCGGGAACGCACCCCGTAGGTGAATCCGTGGCGCTCCCTCAAGTTGAGGTTCAGACGGCTGGTGAAGCTTCCCCCGAAGAGGGTGTTCACCACCCGCAGGACATCCACGTCCGGGTCGGTGCGGGCCGCGCCCACATGGCCTACCCGGATCTCCGACTGAACGGATCCGGGGCGATCCACCAGAACCATGCGGCTTTTCGCCTCCGCCGCCCGCACCTGAAAGTCGCCCGAGCAGGACGGAGCCCCGCTCCATCCGCCCAGGGTCGTTCGGACGAGGGTCTCCACCTCGCCGGCGTCCACGTCGCCGGCCACTACCAGGCCGCCCCGTCCCGGGCGCCAGCAGGCGTCGGCATACCCGCGAAGATGATCCCGGGTCAGCCCCTCCACCGATTCCCGGGATCCGATGCGGGGACGCGCATAGGGAACGTCCGGCGCGAAAATGACCCGCGCCGCCGCCTCCGACGCCAGGGACGCGGGATCCATGGACCGCTGGCGGATGCGCGCGAGCTGCTGCTCCCGGGCCCGGCGCACCTCCTTTTCGGGAAACGCCGGCTCCAGTACAGCCTCGGCCAGGAGCTCCATGCCCTTCTCCAGGCGGTCGGCCAGGCAGGAGAGGGACACCGACGTCCCCTCCCATCCGGTGGAGACGGAAAGGCGGGCGCCGATCCCTTCCAGAGCTTCGGCCAACTCGGTCCCGCTCCGGCGGCGGGTGCCCCCTTCCAGTGCGTCGCCCGCCAGCACGGCCAGTCCCGCCCGCTCGGGAAGGAGCCCGTCCTCGCCGGCACGCATGAAGAGGTTCACGTGCACCATGGGAAGATTGGCCGCCCGCACGACCCTGAGATCCAGACCGTTCTCCAGGGGGATCTTTTCTACCGCCGGAAATTCAAAGGGCCGGATGGGCCCCGGTGCGGGGGGTGTGGCCCGCTCGGACCGACCCTCCGCCGACGGGTTTCGGTCGGCCGAATGTCCGCCCGCCGCATTCCGCTCCGGCGTCTTCATGCCGCATCCTCCGGGATGTAGGCCACCACGGCCCGGTTGTTCTCCACGAGGCGCTCCTCGGCGAAGTGGTGGATGGCCGCGGGCGTGACGGCCCGCAGGCGCTCCATTTCCCGATTGAGGCGGTCCGGATCGCCGAAATAGAGCTCGAACATGGAGAAGAGGTCCGCCCGCTCTCCCACCTGCTCCAGGGAGCGCACCAGGTCCGTCTCCGTCACCGCCACTGCCCGCTCCACCTCCTCCGACTCCGCATCGCGCAGGCCTTCGACTTCCCCGGCCAACGCCTCCTCCAGTTCCTCCACCGAGGCGCCGGGGTACCCGGTGGCCCATACCAGGAGCATGGAGGCTCCGGTAAGGAGAGGAAAGGCGTAGGAGATCACGTCCTTGGCCACCTCCTGCTCCCGCACCAGGCGCCTGTACAGGCGGGAAGCCTTCCCCAGGCCCAGCACGCCCCGGGAGACCTCCGCGGCGGCGAATTCCTCCGCGGAATAGGGGGGAATGCGATAACCCAGGATGACCCGCGGCAGGGGAACCCGCGACTCCACCCGCTCCCGGACCGGAGCGCCCAGGACGGGCCCCACCTCCGTTCTCCCCGGGAGGGGAGGAAGAGGGGCGCCCGGGGGAATCTCTCCGAAGAAATGACCCACCCGCTCCATGACCGAATCTGGATCGAAGTCTCCCGCGAGGGTGAGGACGGCGTTGTTGGGGACGTAGTACGTGCGGAAGAACTCGGACACGTCGTCCAGGGTCGCGGCGTCCAGATCTTCCATGGATCCGATGACCGTGTGGTGGTACGGGTGGTCGGGCGGAAAGACCAGGCGTTGAAGACGCTCGTCCCAGTCCCCGTAGGGCTGGTTGTCGTAGCGCTGTCGCTTCTCGTTCTTCACCACGTCCCGCTGGTTGTCCAGCTTCTCCTGGTCCATGGCCGGGAGCATCCAGCCCATGCGATCCGACTCCAACCAGAGGGCCAGATCCAGGTGATGGGAAGGAAGGGTCTCGAAGTAGTTGGTGCGGTCGAACCAGGTGCTGGCATTCAGCGATCCGCCCGCCCGCTCGATGAGCTCGAAGTGACCGTTCTTCGGCACGTGGGCGGACCCCTGAAACATCATGTGCTCGAAGAGATGGGCGAAGCCGGTGCGTCCCGACGCCTCGTTTCGCGAACCCACCCCGTACCAGAGGTTCACCGCCACGATGGGGCGAGCCGGGTCGTGGGAAAGGACCACTCTGAGTCCGTTGTCGAGGCGCTCCCGGCGAAAGGGGATGTGCAACGCTGTTCCGCTCATGAAGCCGTCCCGTTCGCCCCGGCTCCGTCCACTCCGGCGCCCTCCGGCCCGCCTCGTGCCGCACCGTCCGCCTCGTCTTGGGCCCCGTCTTCCAGAATCTCCACGGCGCCCACCCCCAGGGCGCGCAGGGGCTCCTCGATGATGCTCCGGTCCCCCACGATCACCACCACCATGCCCGCCACGTCCATGTAGCGCCGGGCCACCTCCAGGACATCCTCCGGCTTCACGTCCAGCACCGCCGGGACGTACGTCTCGTAGAAGTCCGAGGGCAGACCGTACAGGGCCAGCTCCGCCAGACGCGCCACCACGTCCCCGCCCGTCTCGAAGTGCTGAGGGAAACGGTAGGCCAGGTAGTTGCGCGCCCGCGCCAGCTCGTCGTCGGGCGCCGGCTCCCGGCTCATTCCTTCGATCACGTTCAGGAACTCCACCACGGCACTGTCGGTAACGGGCGTGGCAACCGCCGCGCCCGCCTGGAAGGGTCCCGCGCCCCGACGCAGGTCGAAGTAGGAGTAGGCGCCGTAGCTGTAGCCCTTCTCTTCACGGATACGCTGGTTGAGGCGGCTGGTGAAGGATCCGCCCAGTACGGTGTTGGCCACCATGAGGGGGACGTAGGCCGGCGTGTTGCGGGGAGCCGCCACCGCCCCGATACGGATCTCGCTCTGCGCCGATCCCGGACGGTCCACGAGATAGAGGGTGCCTCCCGTCGCCGGGGGAGGCGCGGCAGGGGGCGCCACAGGATCCGCCGTCCCCTCCCATCCCGCGAAGGTCCGGGCCACCAGGGTGTCGAGATCCTCACGCTCGATGTCGCCCACCACCACCAGGGTCGCCCCCCCGGGCCGGTACCGCTCCCGGTGGAACGCCACGAGGCGCTCCCGGGGCAGCGCCGACAGCGTCGCGGGAGTGCCCAGCAGGGGCATGGCGTAGGGATGATCCTCGCCGTACAGCACGCGATGGAAGGCGTCGTCGGCCAGGGCCGCCGGCCGGTCCCGACGCTGCACGATGCGGGTGAGCCGCTCCCGGCGTACACGCTCCACATCATCTTCGGGGAAGGTGGGATTCATGACCACGTCGGCCACGATCTCCAGGGCGTCTTCGAAGTTGGGGCGCAACACCGAGAGGCGGACGCTGCTGCCGTCGTATCCCGCCGAGGTGGTGAAGGAAGCTCCCAGAAGGTCCAGCCCGTCGGCGATCTCCAGGGCGGTACGGTTCGCGGTCCCCTCATCCAGCATGTCCGCGGTGAAGGCCGCCAGCCCGGCCTCCGCCGGGGCGTGGGCGTCGGCCCCACCGGGAAAGAGGAGCTGGATATTCACCAGGGGCAGCTCGTGCCGTTCCACGAGGATCACCCGCAGCCCGTACTCCAGCGTGTAATCTTCCACCCTGGGAAGCTCCAGGGGGGATGGCTCCCCGATGTCGGGGACCTTGGTCCGGTCCACGAGTCCCTCCCTTTGCGCGTTGTCGCCTGCGCCGGGCCGTCCCGCCCGGGCTCCGATCTCCACCGTGCCTTCGCCCGTCTCCGGCTCCCGCGCAGTGGAGACGGCCCACGAGCAACCCGACAGCAGCACAGCCGCACCCCCCAGCAGAAGTGGGATGCCGGCGGCTCTGCCTGGCCCGAGCGCTGCACGGCAGATCATCGGGATGTCTCGCCTCCGGCGGGCACCACGCTGAGCCACACCGCGGGGCGCTCCACGAGAAAGCGGCCGGCCGCCTCCTTCACCATGCGGGGCGTGACCTTCTGAAAGCGCTCCAGATCGTGGCGCGCCCATCCCGGGGTTCCGGCGAAGAAGTGATACTCGTTGAGGCGATCCGCCTTGCCGCCGAAGCCTCCGACCCGCTCCAGGGAGCGAACCAGATCCGTCTCCACGCCGTTCACCGCGCGCACCACCTCTTCGCGGCGCACGCCCTCCCGGGCCAGCCTGCCCAGTTCCTCCCGCAGCGTCTCCTCCAGCACGGCCAGGGAGACCCCGGGCTTGGCCGTGGCCACGATCCAGAAGGAGCCGGCGATCTCCTGCCCGTTCTGGAAGGCGGCCACGTCCTGGGCAACCTGATCCTCGTATACCATGCGGCGGTGAAGGCGCGAGCCCTTGCCGTCGGAGAGGATGGCGGAGAGGACCTCCAGGTCGGCGTCGTCCTGGGTGAAGATGGGCGCAGAATGCCACGCCACGTACAGGCGCGGGAGCTGGACGGCATCCTCCAGAACCACCCGCACGTCGCCGTCCAGGCGGGCCTCGGGCACTTCAACGGGCGGGATGGCGGGGCCCTCCGGAATGGATCCGAAGTACTTCTCCGCCAGATCCCGCACCGCGAAAGGATCCACATCGCCGGCCACGGCCACGCTGGCGTTGTTGGGAGCGTAATAGGTACGGAAGAAATCCTTCACGTCCTCGAGGGTAGCAGCGGAGAGGTCCTCCATGGATCCGATGACGGGCCAGTGATACGGATGGTCCGGAGGATAGAGGTTGGCGTACACCGTCTCGAAGGCTCGCCCGTAGGGCTGGTTGTCCACGCTCTGGCGCCGCTCGTTCTTCACCACGTCCCGCTGAAGATCAAGCTTCTCCTGCGTCATGGTCTCCAGCAGGAACCCCATGCGGTCCGACTCCAGCCAGAAGGCCAGCTCCACCGCGTTGGAGGGGATGTTCTCCCAGTAGTTGGTGCGGTCGTTGGTGGTGGAGCCGTTGTTCACGCCCCCCGCCGCCTCCAGCAGGTTGTCGAACTCGCCCTCGGGCACATGGCCCGAACCCTCGAACATGAGGTGCTCGAAGAGGTGCGCGAACCCGGTGCGGCCGGGTTTCTCGTTCTTGGAGCCCACGTGGTACCAGACGTTGACGCTGGCCACGGGAAGGGACGGATCCCGATGCACGATGAGGTTCAAGCCATTGTCCAGCCTGAACTGAGTGTAGGGAATGTGGACCTCCACCTCTGCCTCCTCCTGAGCCCATCCGTTCGCGGGGACCCCCAGCACCACGGCCCCCATCCATATCGCCGCCGCACGACGCACTCGCGCGGCCACGCTCCGGTCCACCGCCTCCCGGGCCCTCACGGACGCTCCCGGAGGCGGGTGCGCAGAAGATCCGCGGCCACCTCTTCCTCGAGAAGCTCCCGGGCCTCTTCCGGGCCGGCCAGAATCCGCTCCTCCACCTCCGCCACGGCGGCCTGGTCCGCCTCACCAGCACGGATGCGCGCCCGCTCCAGCATCTCAAAGGCCAGGTCGTCGGCGCCCGAAGCCGCGGCGGCGAGGGCGGCGGCCATCTGGGCCTCCACGTCGTCGGGGCGCAGGCGGGCGCCCTCGGCCAGTTCCCCCGCCGCCTCCTCGTTCCTCTTCGCCTCCAGCAAGAGGAGACCGAAGACGATACGCGCCCAACCGTCCCGGGGATCCAGCGCCACCGCCTCTCCCAGGGCGTCTGCGGCCCCCTCCTGGTCGCCGGCGAGGTAACGGGCGACACCCAGCTCATACGCAATCTGAGGATCCTCCGCATCCAGCTCCCGTGCGGCACGCAACTCTTCCAGCGCCTGCTCCGCAAAGCCCTCCCGCGAGAGAAAGGCGCCGTAGAGCATACGGGTCATGGGAACGTCGGGGGCGAGAAGAGCGGCGGCGCGCAACGCCTGTTCCGCGTCGGGATCGTCGAAGGCGGCGATGCCGTTTCCCGCCGTGGCCAGCACGTAAGGGTCCTCCGGCTCCAGGGCCAGAGCGCGGCGGAAGCGCTCGTACGCCACGCCTTCCATCCCCATCTCCCGCTCGGCCACGCCGAGCCAGCAGTGGACGGCCGGCTCCTCGTCAAACCCGGCCAGATTCTCCCGCAGCAGATCCGCCATTCCGGCCCAGTCTCCTTCGTCGGCCAGGCCGAGGGCCTTTTCCAGGAGGGTATCCAGATCCATCAGGCCCCGTACTTGATGAGACGCCCCGCATGGGCCAGAGCGAGGCTCATGAGCTCGGTTCCGTGGAAGCGGCCCAGGTCCCCCAGCCGACAGCTCGCCTCACCGAACTCAGCGGCGGTGGGCCGCGCCCAGGGCGACGCCAGGAGAACGGGAACGGCGTGCCACGAGTGCTCCTTATAGAGGGCCGGCGTGGAGTGGTCCCCGGTGATGATGAGCACGTCGGGTTCCATCTCCAGGACCCGGGGCAGAAGGGCGTCCACCTCCTGAATGGCCGCCACCTTTCCGGCGAAATCGCCGTCGTGTCCCCGGGTGTCCGTGTCCTTGAAATGGAGGAAGGAGAACTCGGCGTCCTCGCCGTGCTCGCGGTACAGCTCTACCGTCTCCCGGGCGCTTTCGGGGACCGCCGGCACCTCCATCCCCACCAGGCGGGACACGCCCCGGTACATGGGATACTTGGCGAAGGCCCGGGCCGTCTCCAGACCGAAGCGCTGGGCAAGGGTCGGGATGGTCTCGTAGGCGGCGAACCCCCGCGCCAGGAAGCCGTTGAGGGCCGCTTCGTCTGCGAGGATCTCCCGGGCCTGGCGGAGGAAGTCGCGCACAAGCTCCGCGGCGCGCTCCGAGTCGGGATCGGTGGCCCTGCAGGGGAGGTCCGGCACGCCCGTCTCCAGGGGATCCGTGTCGGTGAGGTGCGCCGCCAGGCCGGGCCCTCGAATGAGGAGGACCACGCGGTGCTCCTTCTCATGGGTGAGGGAGATGGTATAGCCCTCAGGCTGACGCAGCTCCCGGTTCACCTTCTCCACCACACGCCGCGCCTCTTCGTCGTCGGGGCGGCCCGCGCGCCGGTCCACCACCCTGCCCGCGGCGTCGAAGGTGGCCAGATTGAGGCGGGCTGCCAGATCCCCCGGCTGCAGATCGATGCCCACGCCCAGCGCGCTCAAGGCCCCCCGCCCGATGACGTAGCGGGTGGGGTCGTATCCGAACAGGGAGAGGTGTCCAGGACCGCTCCCCGGCGTAATGCCCCGGGCGACCGGATCCAGGACGCCCAGCGAGGAGCGATCCGCCAACGCGTCCAGGTTGGGCGTATGGGCCACCTCCAGCTCCGTCTTTCCGCTCTCTGGATGGGGGAGGCCCCCCAGCCCGTCCATAACGATGAGAACGATGCGGGCATGGTGGCCGCGATGAACCTGCTGATCTGGAAGGATGACGTCGTTCATGACCCTGACGGAAGAGGGTGGGTGGCGGAGAGCCGCGCCGGGAATCTGATAATTTAACAGGTCGCCGAAAAAGGATAGTGGATCTGCGCCGGCCCCACCCCGTTGTCCCCGACCCGACGCCGACGTAGGATCCCGTGACCGGGGCACCTCGGGGCGTCCCCTGACCCACAACCTCACTCGAGAAGAGGGAGCCACACCGTGCGCTACGCGCCCTTCCGCATGGAGCGGTACCAGTCCACCTACGAGCACCGGGTGGAGATCAACCTTTCCGAATCCGGCGTTCATCCTTTCACGGTCCGGGAGCTCCTCGAGCTGGCCGGCGGCGCAGAAACGGTGGACGACGTCCGGCTGGGCTACGGGCAGTCCAACGGCTCGGACGAGTTGAGGGAGCGCATCGCAGCCCTCTACCCGGGCGCCACGGAAGCCAATGTCCTGGTCACCACGGGCGGCGCGGAAGCCAACTTCGCCTCTTTCTGGCAGCTTATGGAGGCGGAGGGCAAAGCCGCCGTCATCGTCCCCACCTACGGGCAGGTCCCGGGACTCCTCGAAACCTTCGGGTCCCGCGTCATCCCCGTCCCGCTCGTGGAAGAAGAAGGGTGGCAGCCCGACCTGGACGCCCTGGCTGCCGCGCTGGAGGAAGGCGCGCGGTTTGTGATGGTGACCAACCCCAACAACCCCACGGGCGGCGCCCTTTCGTCCGCGTCCATGGACGCCGTCGTGTCCCTCACCGAACGGTACAGAGCCTGGATCCTCGCCGATGAAGTCTACGCGGGCGCCGAAGTGGAAGGCGACACGACGCCCACCTTCTGGGGCCGGCACGACCGGGTCCTGGCCACCAACTCCCTCTCCAAGGCGTACGGGCTGCCCGGGCTGCGCCTGGGCTGGGTGATGGCTCCCGCCGAAACCACGGAGGAGCTGTGGGGACGGACGGACTACACCACCATCGCCCCTGCCACCCTGAGCGACACCCTGGCTTGCACGGCTCTCCACCCGGAAGTCCGCCCGCGCATCCTGGAGCGCACCCGGGGAATCGTGCGTGCCAACCTCCACGTGCTGCGCGAGTGGATGGAGGCCCAGGAGGGGCGCTTCCGCTACCGTCCCCCCGACGCCGGCGCCATCTGCTACGTACACTACGACGCCCCGGTGAACTCCACCGAGTTTGCCGAGAAGCTCCGCACGGAGCAGAGCGTACTGGTGGTTCCCGGCGACCATTTCGGCATGGATCAGTACCTGCGCATCGGGTTCGGCAACCCGGAAGATGAGCTGCGCGAGGGGCTCAACCGTATCCGGGCCGCCTTCGACGAGGTGACGGCCTCATGAGCGCCTCCGGCGGAACCCTTCCGGCCCGGCCCCGAGCCCTCGGTCCCGGCACCCGGGCCCCCGGCCTGCGGCGCTGCACCCTCGTCGCCTTCGTCCTCCTCCTGGCGGCGCCGCTTTTTGCGGCGGCTCAAACCGGCGCCCCCGACTCCGCGCCTCGCGCCGGCTCCGCACCACCCTTCGACCTCCTCATCACCGGAGCCCGCATCCTGGACGGCACGGGCAACCCCTGGTTCCGGGCCGACGTCGGCATCCGCGACGGACGCATCGCCGCCGTGGGGATGTTGGGGGACGCCGCCGCTGCACGGGTGGTGGACGCGGCCGGACTCTACGTGGCGCCGGGCTTCATCGACATCCACTCCCACGCCGACGACGGCAGTGCCCGCATCGGCGGCGCAACCATTCGCACCGACGATCCCCGGCGCAAGGCGGCTCCCAACGTGGTCTCCCAGGGGGTGACTACCGTGGTGGTGAACCACGACGGCCGCTCCCCCTGGCCCATCGCCGAACAGCGCACTCTTCTGGAAAGACAGGGCGTGGGCCCCAACGTCATGCTCATGGTGGGCCACGGCACGGTGCGGCGCCGGATTCTGGGAGACGACTTCCGCCGTCCCGCCACCCCCGACGAAGTCCGGGCCATGCGCGCCCTGGTGCGCCAGGCCATGGAAGAAGGAGCCGTGGGGATGAGCGCCGGGCTGGAATACGTGCCCGGCCGGTGGAGCACCACCGGCGAGGTGGCCGACCTGGCCCGGGAGCTGGCGCCCTACGACGGCGTGTACATCTCCCACCAGCGCAGTGAGGGCGCCGATCCCATGTGGTACTGGCCCTCTCAGGACCCGCCCGGCCCGCCCACCCTCCAGGATGCCGTCCTGGAGACCATCGAGATCGGCCGCCGGGCCGGCATCCGGGTCGTGGCCTCTCACATCAAGGCCAAGGGCGCCCACTTCTGGGGGTCCAGCGGTTCGGCCATCCAGCTCATCCAGCGGGCCCGGGACGAGGGCGTGCGGGTGTGGGCCGATCAATATCCCTACGCAACCTCAGGATCCGACGGGAACACGGTCCTCATTCCCCGGTGGGCCCTCCGGGATCCGGGCGTGACGCGACGGGAGGACCGGCGTCCGCCGACCGACGTCCTGGAAGAGAACCTGGCCGATCCCGCGACGGCGGCGAAGGTGCGCATGGACATCGCCCACGAGATCCGGCGCCGGGGCGGCGCCGACCGGGTGGTGATCTTCGAATATCCCGACTCCACCCTGGTGGGCCGTACCCTTGCCGAGGTGGCCGCCCAAAGGGGCGTGGATCCCGTGGAGATGGCCCTCCTCCTCCAGCGGGAAGGAGACCGGAGCCGTTTCGGCGGCGGCCGCCTGCGCGGCTTCTCCATGTGGGAGAAGGACGTGGAGAACTACGCCGCCCAGCCGTGGGTGGCGACGGCTTCCGACGGAGGGATCGCCCTCCCGGAAGACGGTCCCGTGCATCCTCGCTACTACGGGACGTTTCCCCGCAAGATCCGGCACTACGCCCTGGAGGCCCACGCCCTCTCCCTGGAAGCGGCCATCCGCTCCGCCACGTCGCTCCCCGCCCTCATCATGGGCCTGCCCGACCGGGGACAGGTCCGCGAGGGTTTCGCGGCCGACCTGGTGATCTTCGACCTGGAAAAGCTGACCGACCGCGCCACCTTCTTCGAACCGCACCGCCACGCCGCGGGGATCCGCCACGTGCTGGTCAACGGCGCCTTCGTCGTGGAGGACGGCCGCATCCTCCTCACCACACCCGGGCGGGTGCTGACCAATCGGGACCTCCGCGGAAGCGGATAAGCGCCATGCCTCGCGACGCCCTCAAGCTCCCCTTCTTCACCTGGACCCGCTCCCGCGGGCTCATCCGCGCCGGAAAGGTGGATCCGGTCTATGAGACGAAGGATCCGCTCAAGGCCGTGGTGGAGGACGGGACCCTTTCGGCGAAGGATATACGCCACGTCATCGATGCCGAGCGGGAGGTCGTCGAGCGGGAAGGTCTCCTCGAGTACGATCCCGTGGAGACGTCCTGGTCCCGGGTCGCCGACCTGCGCACGCTCAAGGACTGGCTTGCCAAACGCCGGGCCGTGGTCAAGTCACCGGAACAGGCCGAAGCTTTCGGGCTCCCCTTCCCGAGGGGTGTCCTGCTTCTGGGCGTGCCTGGCTGCGGGAAGAGCTTATCCGCCAAGGCTGTGGCGTCGGAATGGGACCTCCCGCTTCTCAAGCTCGACCCCTCCAACCTCTACAACAAGTTCATCGGCGAGAGCGAGGCCAACTTCAAGCGGGCCATGCGGGAGTGGGCCCGGGAGCGTACCGTCCGCGCCAACTGAGGCGGGAGGCCTCAGCCGCCCTCCACCGGTTCGATGAGATCCGGGCCTTCGTTGGCCGGGCTGTTCACCCTGGTGGACACCGCGTGGCGCAGGAGCGTCCCGTCGGGAGGCGGACCCAGGAGTCCGCCGAGCCTTTCCGGCCCCGTGGCCGCATCGAGCCACACCTTCCAGTCTTCGGGGTGGATGAGGAGCGGCATGCGCCCATGGACGTCCCGCACGTCGCCGTTGGCGTCGGTGGTGAGGATGGCGAAGGTATCACCTTCCCAGATGCCTCCCATTCCCAGGAGGCGTCCCTGCGCCGGATGAAACCAGTAGGGCACCTTGGGCCCTTTTGCTCCCTCCCCCGGCGTTCCGCCACCCGGCGCGGCCCACTCGTAGAAGCCGTCGGCGGGGACCAGGCAGCGACGCTTGCGAAAGGCGTCGCGGAAGGAAGGCTTGGAGGCGGCCGTCTCGGCCCGGGCGTTGATGAACCCCGGGCGGTCGTCCCGGGCCCACCGCGGCCGGAATCCCCACCGCATGAGCCCCATGCGCCTTCCCCGGAAATCCCGAGCGACGATGGGAGCGTCCTGGGAGGGCGCGATGTTGTAGCGCGGGCGGTACTCAAACTCCAGGGGGGGAACGTCGAAGACCTCGATGAGTTCGCCTTCCGACATCCCCAAGGAGTAACGACCGCACACGGGAGGCCCTCCTCACTCCACCAGATGTTCGGGCGGAGGCGGATGATGCACGAAGCGGATCTCGTCGTAGCGGCGGCGGCGCATGACGATGCGATCCCCGTCCTCTTCCTCCTGCCGGAAGCCCAGAAGGTGGAAGAGGTGACGGGCAAACCACCGGGCCACATGCTTGTTGATGCGCACCACGTCGCGGTCCCGGTCCACCCTCCGCACCCCGGGGAGCCAGTGAACCACCCGGTCCGTCTTCAGCAGGCGCAGCAGCTTGGACACCCCCAGCCAGAAGGTTCCGAACTCCCGCACCAGGAAGAAGCCGTCCTCACCCTGTTCCTGGTACAGCGGCATGAGGATGCGCCCGGTCCAGGGAGCCTTGACCACCCCGTCGTGTTCTTCGGCCAACGCCTGCCCTTCGAAGACGGGCTGGAAGTTCCGGAAACCCGGACGCATGCGGAAGCGGGTCTCGGGCGTCACGTCGTAGCGGTAGCGCATCTCCAGGGCGCGGGGCAGGCCGCGGCTTTGCCCGGCCAGAAGCAGGCGCCCCTCCCTCGCCTCAGGAAGGTGGCCGTTGCGGAAGAGGCCCGCCGCCTCCAGGGCAATCCACAGCCCCGCTTCGGCCCGGTCCACCGCCTCGGGCTCCTCGTGCTGGCCGCTCTCGAAGGCCACGGTGATGAGGCCGTGGCGGCCCAGGAAGGAGAGGAAGGTGCCCTCCACCAGCTCCTCCAGACCCAGCACCATGGGCACGGGGATCTGGGCGGCGAATTCTCGGTTGGGAAGGCTGTCCCCAAAGGTGGAGAAGCTCCCGCCAAAGCCCGACGTGGTGTGGAGGTCCAGGGCGTACACGGGGCCTCGGGCCTCCTCCACGATCTCCTCGGCCACCTGGAGGAGCTCCACCTGTTCCCGGTCCTCGGAACAGCCGTTGAGGGAGTGCTCCTCGCGCAGCCGCTCCAGCCGCTTCGGCGTCCAGGCCCGATTCAGGTCCCGGTCGATGAAGCGGCGTCCCGCCTCCAGGGCGGGGACGTTCCCCACCACCGCCACGAACTCTCCGTGGAGGTGCTCTTCACGCCCTTCGAGGCTCCGCAGCACCCGCTTCAGAGCCTCGACTCCGGCGGTCTCGTTGCCGTGGAGCCCGCCGATTCCCAGAAGGGTCGGTCCCGGCCGGATCCCGCGCACGCGGCCCAGGATCCGATCCGTTCGGCCCGGTGCTTCCAACCCTATCCCTCCCTCAGTTTGTCTTCCAGAAGTTCATAGGCGATGGGCATGAAGTCGCGTTCGCTCACGATGCCCACCAGCTTCCCGTTCTTGACCACCGGGAGACACGATACCTGGTGTCTCCTCATCAGTTCAATGGCTTCAAGTGTCGGCGTTTCCGGCGCCACCGAAACCGGATCCCGCTCCATGATCAACTTTACGGGAGGCGCTTCCTCGCCCGCGTCCCGCCGTTCGTCGGCCATGAGGCGGATGAGGGACCGGTACGAGACGATCCCCACCAACCTGTGCTCGTCATCCTCTACCAATACGTGGCGGATCTGTTTCCGATCCATAAGAAACGCCACCATGTCCACCAACTCGTCTTCGTGCACCGTGAAGAGGGAGGTGGTCATGTACTGCTCCACCCGCATGTAGTTGGAGCGCCACCCCCCGGCCTCGGTGATATTGGCCAGGGGCCACAGGTGCACCGGGTCTCCCTTCTTTTGACGGGAAACGAGGGCCGCCGTGACGGCGGTGAGACGCTCGGAGCGCGTCCCCTGATCCTTCATGGCGGCGAAGGATTTCATCATCCAGTTGGCCCCGGTCATGCCCGATTCGACGCGGTCGTGAATGATGCCCAGATAGCGCTCGATGTCGTCGGGATCCACCCCGACTTCGGCCAGTCCCATGCGGGCCAGGGGAAGGAGTTGGTCCAGGAGAAGGCGCCGCGCCGAATAGGTCTCCCCATCCAGCCAGTGGAATCCCGCCTTGAGCCCGTGGCGTGAGGCGGCGAGAAAGTTCTCCTTGACCTCCTCGAACTCGATGCGCTCGCGCACGTCTCCGAAGGTGGAGGCGCCCCCCATGACCAGGCCGATCCAGAAGGCGGCGTTGGCCACTTCGTCGGCGACAGTGGGCCCCGACGGCAGGACACGGCACTCGATGCGCAGGTGGGGCTTTCCTTCACCGACGCCGTAGCACGGACGATTCCAACGGTACACCGTGCTGTTGTGAAGCTGCAAAGCCTCCAGGCGGGGGATCCCACCCCGGTGGAGCACCTCCAGGGGGTCTTCGGTCACCTTGCTGGTGAGGAGCACGCGGAAACGGGCGATGTCCTCCTGGAAGAGCTCCACCACCGATTCGTTCACCCAGCGCTCCCCGAAGCGGACGCGGGGAGCGAGCTCGCGCATGTGCACCGTGGCGCTGCGGGTGTCCACCGACTGCTGGAAGAGGGCGATGCGCGTCTCGTCCCAGAGACGCTTGGCGAAGAGCACCGGGGAGTTCACCGCCGCCGCCAGCACCGGGGCCGTGATGACCTGGACCACGTTGTAGAAGGGGGCGAACTCGTGGTCTTCCACCTGCAGGTGGACCTGGCAGCTCGTGTTGCATGCCTCCAGCATCACCGAATCGTGTTCGATGTACAGCTCGTCGGTGCCCTCGATGCGCAGCTTGTAGGGCTCTCCGCCCCGCATCTTGAGCAGCGCCTCGTTGAGGGCGAAGTAGCGCGCCCTGGGCGTGATGTTGTCCATGACGAGATCTGACTTGGACAGGGTGGGCAGAATCCCCACCAGGGCCACGTCGGCGCCGGCCTCGGCGGCGGCGTCGCGCACCTGCTGCACCAGCTCCTCGATGCGCGCGCGAAGCGTGGTGAAACAGCGGCCTTCCAGGACCCGGGGCTCGATGTTGGCCTCCAGGTTGAAACGCGCCAGCTCGGTGGTGTACGGCCCCTCCACACGCTCCAGGACCTGCGTGGAAAGGGGCGCGGGCCGCCATCCCCGGTCCACCAGGAACATCTCCTGCTCCGCGCCGATGCGGCGCATCCCGCGCTCGATCATCCCGTCGGAAAGCATCTGCTCCAGCGCCTGCAGGTCGCGCAGGAGCGCCTTCGTAAACGCCCGGACTGCGTCGGGGCCCGTCTTTTCTCCGGAAATGTCCTGGCCCATACCGCGGCGGATCCTGGGCAAAGGGTGCGTCCGGCGCCGAGCGGGGCAACGAACGGGGAGGGTGAAGCAGTTTATCGTGGCAGGGCGCCGTTGGCTATATCCGGCGCCCCCTATTGCGCATTTTCCCGGCCCTGATAGAGTTGGGGCTCCCAACAGTGAGCCATGAACCATCACCCGGACCCCGGTCACGATCCACGCCCCATGTCCACGACGGAAATTGATGTCCGACGGCGCCTCCAAGGCGTGCTGCCCGAAGCGGAAATCGCTGCCATCGCACCCACCCTCGAGGAGATCACCCGCCTTAAGGAGGAGCGGGGCGCCGTAGTTTTGGCGCACAACTACATGACCGCGGACATCTATCACGGAGTCGCCGACGTCCGGGGCGACTCCCTCGCCCTGGCCCGCCGGGCCGCAGAAACCGAGGCGGAGGTCATCGTCATGGCGGGGGTCGAGTTCATGGCCGAAACCGCCAAGATCGTGAACCCGGGAAAGACCGTGCTCATCCCCGACGGGGAAGCCGGATGCTCTCTGGCCGACTCCATCACCCCTGCGGACGTCCGCCTCCTCAGGGAGCGCTACCCGGGCGTGCCTGTGGTGACCTACGTGAACACCTCGGCGGAAGTGAAGGCGGAATCCGATATCTGCTGTACCTCGGGCAACGCCCTGCAGGTCGTGGAATCCCTTGGGGCCGAACGGGTCATTATGCTGCCCGATCAGTATCTGGCTCGATGGGTGGCTTCCCAGACGGACGTGGAGATCCTCGCCTGGGAGGGATCCTGCGTGGTGCACGAGCGCTTTTCGGGCGAGGAGCTGCGCGACTACCGGCGTGCCTTCCCGGGGATCCGCATCATCGCCCACCCCGAGTGTCCTCCCGACGTCCTCGAGGAGGCCGATTTCGTGGGGTCCACAGCAGGCATGGTCGGGTGGCTTAGGAGCGAGCGCCCCTCCCGCGTGGTCATGGTGACCGAGTGCTCCATGGCGGACAACGTCACCAATGAATCTCCCGGCACCGAGATCCTCCGCCCGTGCAACCTGTGTCCCTACATGAAGCGCATCACCCTCGAGGGGATTCGGGACAGCCTGCGTCATATGCGCGAGGAAGTCGTCGTAGATCCGGCCGTGGCCGGCCGCGCCCGGCGCGCCGTGGAGCGCATGCTCGAGGTCCGCGGGTGAACCCTCCGCATCCTGAAGAGCTGGACCGACTTCTGAGCGCCGCCCTGGAAGAGGATCTGGGAGGGCGGGGAGACCTCACCTCCCGACTCCTCATCCCCGAGGGTACGCCCGCCCGGGGCGCCGTCGTGGCCCGCCGGGATGGAATCGTCTCAGGCCTGGAGGCTGCGCTGCGCACCTTCGAGCTCCTGAGCGGTGACATCGTGACGGAACCGCTCGCGAAGGAGGGCGCCCCGGTGAAGGCCGGGCAGCCCATGGCCCGGGTGGCGGGCCCCGCCCGGGCCCTTCTCGCCGGCGAACGGATCTGCCTGAACCTCCTGGGACACCTGAGCGGAGTCGCCACCCTCACCCGCGCGTTCGTGGACCGGGTGGCGGGAACGGGCGCGGAGATCATGGATACCCGCAAGACCCTGCCAGGGCTGCGCGTCCTGGAAAAGGCGGCGGTCCGGGCCGGGGGCGGGCGCAACCACCGCCGCGGCCTCTACGACGCCGTCCTCATCAAGGACAACCACATCGCCGTGGTCGGCTCGCCCGCACAGGCCGTGCGCCGTGTTCGCAGGGGCCTGAACGCCGACGCGCGGATCGAGGTGGAGGTGGAGGTGGAGATCGACTCGGTGGCGGACCTGGAGCCGGTCATCGAGGCGGGAGCCGACATCGTGCTTCTGGACAACATGCCTCTTTCCCACATGCGGGAGGCCGTTCGCCGGGCTGCCGGGCGGTGCCTCCTGGAGGCCTCGGGCGGGATCACGCTGGGCAGCGTGCGCTCCGTCGCCGAGACAGGCGTGGATCGTATCTCCGTGGGGGCCCTCACCCATTCGGCGCCCTCTCTGGATGTGGCCCTGGATTGGGGGCCGTAACGGGATCCAAGAGCGCGCTCACTCCATGAAGTCGGCCACCTCGTCCAGCGTCTTCTTCGTGATCTCGGGGACAGTGGCTCCCTCGGCGGGATGTCCCACCACCAGAACGAGGAAGGGACGCTCATTGTCGGGCCGCCCCAGGATCTCGTTGAGAAACTTCATGGGCGACGGCGTATGGGTGAGGGTGGCCAGCCCGGCGTGGTGGCAGGCGGTGATGAGCATCCCCGTGGCGATCCCCACCGACTCGCCCACGTAGTAGTTCTTGATCCGCCTTCCCTCCTCATCCCTCCCGAAGCTCTCGGCAAAAATGGCGATGAGCCAGGGCGCCTCCTCCAGGAAAGGCTTGTGTTCGTCGGTCCCCAGGGGCTCCAGCGCCTCGAGCCACTCCTCGGGTGCCCGCTCCCGGTAGAAGGCCCGCTCTTCCTCCTCGGCGGCGAGGCGGATTTTCCGCTTCACCTCTGGATCGGAGACGGCGACGAAGCGCCAGGGCTGGCGGTTGGCGCCGCTGGGCGCCGTGGCCGCCGTCAGGATGCACGTCTCGATGATGTCCCGCGGTACCGGGCGGTCCGAGAACTGGCGCACCGAGCGCCGACGACGCATCTCCTCCAGAAATGCGAGAGATCGGCCCCGCATCTCCTCCGTCGGAAGAAGGCGGTACCCCGGCAGGGGGATGCGGCTCATTCCGGCTCCGTCCCTATGAGGCGGCGCAGGAGCTCGATGAAGGATCCGGCGTCCTCATAGGCGCGCAGAATTTCCTCCGGCGCCCGGTGGAGCGTCTGCGCCAGGACGCGGACGTTCACGAGGACGATGATGTCCCGGTCGCTGAGGGAGACCTCGTCCCAGCGCTCCGGCGGCAGCGTCCGGTACCGGCGGTAGGCCTCCCGGAGGACGCCCGCATCGGCCTGGGGGGCAAGGGGCACGTGGAACTGTCGGGGCCCCACCTGATAGCGCGTCGCCAGTTCCGCCCACCCCCGTCCGGCTCGGCGCAGCGCGACCAGGGCTTCGGGGGAAACCCCGGCCCGGCGCGCCACGAAAAGCACTACAGGAATCTCCTCGGCGGGAAGAGGCCACTCGGCCAGGATGGCCACCTCGCTCGAGGGCACGCCGAAGAACTGGGCCACGGTGGCAAAATAGGCGGTCTTCGCGTCGGTCGCTTCCTGGGTCCCGCCGTCGGCCGGGGCCCCGGCCCACAGAGCCAGTCCCGCGCCCGCCGACACCAATGTCCTTCCCAGAGGTCCCACGTCGTCCTCCCGCTGAGGCGATCCTCCCGCTTCAAATCTTTCCCTGAAGCACGATTCAGGCCAGCCCGACCCATCCTGCCATGGTGGCAGCCCGCCGTTTCAGGCATTCTCCCGCAGTGGCGGTACCGGGGGCCGAGGCGCGCCATTACTTAACGAACGGCGTCTGGCACAACTCTTGATACGTAGAAAGGGTGCGGGAAGGTTTCCCGCACCGACTCACAGCCCGGGAGGCAGAGATGAAACCCCATGGACGGGACGACGGCCGCAAGGACCGGCGCCTCCGTCTCCAGGAACGGGGAGCGCCGGCGGATGCACAGGACCGCCGGGAGAAGCCCACCGACGTCGTCTTCGACTTCGGTGACATGGAGCACGTGGAGTTGAGGGACCTGTCCGTGGTCCTCACGGCCCGCCTCATGGCCGGCCCCGAGGAGCGGGTGTGGGCCCGCGCTCTTCCCTTCCCCACCTGGCGGGTTCTGCAGATTCTCGGGCTGGATCACCTCTTCCGGTGGTACCCGGAGGACTCGGGAACGTTGAACTGATCCGCGCGACCGAAGGCTGCGCGCCGGAAAGCCCCACGACCGAAGGCTGCGCGCCGGAAAGCCCCACGACCGAAGGCCTCCACGCCGAAAGACCCTACGCCGACGACCGGCCATCCGGCAAAACCGCGCCTCAGGGCGTGCGTGTGCCTCCTGCGCGTTCCAGAACCTCCCGCACCCGGGCGTCTGCGGCCTCCAGGGGCGAGACCTCCTCCGCCGCGGAGCGCTCGAAGACGGCCGCCAGCGTGTCCCCGATTCCCCGCACGCGATCAAAGAGTACGTCGATGTCCCGCTCGCCCTGGTGCATGAGACCGAAGGCCATGGCGCCGCCGGCGTTGATGACGTAGTCGGGGGCGTAGAGGATCCATCGCTCCTTGAGAAGTTCGGCGTCTTCCCGGCGTTCGAGCTGATTGTTGGCCGATCCGGCCACGATGTCGCAGCGGAGCTTGGGAATGGTGCGCCGGTTGAGGGTGCCCCCCACGGCACACGGTGCGTATACGTGACAGCGCGCGTCGTAGACCTCCTCGGGGGTGACGGTGCTGCCTCCCAGCTCCACAGCCAGGGAAAAGGCCTTGTCCTGGTCGATGTCGGAGAGAACGACGGAGCCTCCTTCCCCGGAGATGAGCCGCGCCAGGGGCTCTCCCACATCGCCTACGCCCTGGATGAGAACGGTGCGCTCCTTCAGCTTCTCACTCCCGAAGCGGTGCCGCAGCGCCGCCTTGATCCCGGCAAGAACCCCCACCGCCGTGAAGGGGCCCGGGTCCACCGCCTTGTCGTCACCCCGGTGGAGACAGACCACGTGTTCGCTCACCGAGGCGATCTCCCTCATGTCCGCCGGCGTCGTTCCCAGATCCTCTCCGGTTCCGTACGCGCCGCCGAGCGAGTTGAGGAGGGCGCCGAAGCGGCGAAAGAGGCCCCGCCGCTCCTCGCCTTCCAGGGGTCGGGGCACGGCGAGCACCGACTTTCCGCCTCCGAAAGGCAGCTCGATGGCGCCCCACTTGTAGGTCATCCCCTCGGCCAGACGCATGGCGTCTCGCAGCCCGTCTTCGGGGCGGGGGTAGACCATCATGCGGCACCCGCCCACCGGCGTGCCCAGGGCGTCGTCGTGGAGGGCGATGAAGATCCACGTCCCGGTGGGGGCGTCGCGGTGCACTACCACCCCGATGCCCTCCCAGGCGTCCATGAGATCGAAGAAGTCCGGCTTCCGGCGGGGCATCACCCACGCCCTCCGTGGGCCGACATGCGCCTCACCCGTCGCCTGCACGGCAAAGGCGTCAGTTGCCGCCTACACCGTACACGTATCACCCACTGCCTGCACCGTACCCGCATCAATCGTCTCCGCCCGAGTCGGCCCGTTCCACGATCTGCCTGTAGCTCTCCGGATTCCACTGCGGCTGCTCCTCGGCGTTGGCAATCTCCACTCCCAGATAGAACATGAGCCGGGCGATACGGGAAGCCTTCTCGGCATCAATGAGGGAGGGCTCGTCGCCGGGCCGGTGGTAGTCCTCGTGGGTTCCGTTGAAGAAGAAGAGGACGGGTACCCCTTTGCGGGCGAAGTTGAAGTGGTCCGAGCGCCGGTAAAAGTTCTCCTCAGGCCAGCGGTCGTCCAACGCCGCCATGTTGAGTTCGGGGTGCTCTGCGGCCACCCGCTCCATGGTCCCGCCCAGATCCGAGTGTTCCTTGCCGATGACCACGATGGAGTCGGACCAGTTCCGCCCCACCATGTCGGCGTTGATCACCGCCACCATGGAGTCCAGGGGCACGGTGGGATGCTCGGTGTAGTACGCCGATCCCCAGAGGCCGCGCTCCTCGCCGCTCACCAGAAGGAAGAGGAAGGAACGGCGGGGCCGGGGGTTCATGGCCGCGGCGGCCCGGGCCACCTCCATGACGGCGGCCGTACCCGAGGCGTTGTCGTCGGCGCCGTTGAAGATGCTGTCCCCGTGTTCGTCGGGCGCACGCACGCCCACGTGATCCATGTGGGCCATGAAAACCACGTACTCCCGCTTCAGCTCGGGATCGCTCCCCTCCAGGACGGCCACCACGTTGGGCGCCTGCCCTTCCCCCCTCGGAAGCGGGTAGCGCTGGATGAACGCGCCGTCCTCCGCCCCGCCCCGCAACCCCATGGCCCTGAATTCGGCGGCGATCCACCGGGCGGCCTTCTCCAGCTCAGGACTGGGGGTGAAACGGCCGCGCATGGAGTCGGCGGCGAGCACGCCCACCCGCTCCGCATAGTCCTCCGGCGTGATGACCGCCGCCGCCGCAAACACGTCGGCGCCGTCCACCTGGGGTCCCTGATCGGCGCACCCGCTCACCAGGAGAGCGAGTCCGGCGAGGAAGGTGCACCCGGCGAGGGTGACGCGCCGGGCGGAAAGGGCGCATCGTGCCGGAGAGGCGGAGAGGGCAAGGAAGTGGCCCGGCTCTCCCCTGCCCGTCGAATGGTTCCGCTTCATACGTCGCCTGCTTCCTTGGCTCGTTCGTCCGTGTCGACATGCGCGGCGGCGTGCCGGACTTTTCCTTTCGAACCTGGGAGAACCGGGACGGACGCACCAGTCCCCGGCGCGCCGACCCCCGGTCGGGGCGCACGCGGAAGAGGCCCGGTGGGGCTCCGGGGACTTGCACGCCGGGAAGGATGTTTACTCTTTCCGGGGTACGGATTCACCCCTGCTGGAGGTTCCTCTGAACATCGTCGTCCTTGGAGGCGGCCGCGTAGGCGCCGCCATCGTTCGAGACCTGGCGGCGGTCAAGGATTTCACCGTCTCCGTCGCCGACGTGGACCCCGTCGCCCTGGAGCGCCTGGAGGAACAGGGCGCCACGGCCGTCCCCGTGGATCTCTCCTCGGAAGAAAACCTGAGGCGGGTGATCGCTGAAGCCGATCTCGTGGTGGGCGCCGTGCCCGGCTTCATGGGATTCGAGACGGTCCGCCGCGTGCTGGAGGCGGGCAAGCCCATCGTGGATATCTCCTTCTTCCCCGAAGACGCCTCCGGGCTGGAGGAAACCGCCCGGGAAGCGGGCGTCCCCTGCCTGGTGGACTGCGGCGTGGCCCCGGGCCTGAGCAATATGATCCTCGGCCATGTGGAAGCCGCCCTGGACGACACCCGCTCCTTCCACTGCCTGGTAGGCGGCCTGCCGGTGGAGCGTGCCTGGCCCTGGGAGTACAAGGCGCCGTTTTCTCCCGGGGACGTCATCGAGGAGTACATGCGCCCGGCCCGACTGCGGCGGCACGGAGAGGAGATCACCCTTCCGCCCCTCTCGGAGATCGAGCTGGTGGACTTCCCCGGCCTGGGCACGCTGGAGGCCTTCAATACCGACGGGCTCCGCTCCCTTCTGAAAAGCTTTGACATCCCGGACATGGTGGAGAAGACCATGCGCTACCCGGGGCACGCCGAGCGCATGCTCATGCTCAAGGAGGCGGGGTTCTTCGACGACCGGGAGATTCAGGCGGCCTCAGGCGTGGTGCGTCCCCGCGACGTGACCGAAGCATTGCTCTTCGACCAGTGGCAATTTGACGAAGGAGAGCCGGACCTGACGGTGATGCGTATCACCGTGGAGGGCACCCAGGACGGAAAGCGGGTGCGCCACGTCTACAACCTGCTGGACTACTACAACCCCGACACGGAAACGTCGTCCATGGCGCGCACGACGGGATACACCTGCACGGCCATGGCCAACCTGGTGGCCCGGGGCCTGTGGAGCGAGCCCGGCGTGGCTCCCCCGGAAAAGGTGGGAGCCGACCTGGACTGCTACCGCTCCGTCATTCAGCATCTGGAGGAGCGCGGCGTCCACATCTTCCGGCGCACGGAGGAGTTGTAGCGCAAGCATGCGGAGCCGATCCGCGGACGAGGACGCAGGCAGGGCGCGGCTCTGGGCGCTGAGCCTTGCCGCGGCCCTCGCCGGCGCCGCCCTCAGCTTCGTCTTCCTGGATCACCCGGGCATCCAGGGCACCGACGACGCCGACATCTTCCTTACGTACGCCCGCAACATCGTAGAGGGGAACGGCTTCGTCTTCGTGGCCGGCGGCCCCCGGGTAGAGGGCGTCACCTCCCTCCTCTGGCTGCTCACGGCCGTGGCGGCCACGGCGCTGCCGGGCCCTCCCGAGCCCTATCTCCTGGCGGCGGCGCTGGCGCTTCTGGCGGGCACCGCCTACCTCACCGCCTCTCTCACGGCCCTTCTCCTCCCCGACCACGTTCCGCCGCGGTACCGGCGCGCCTGCGAATACGCCGCGGTGCTCCTTCTGCCCGCCCTACCGGAATTCATGGCCTGGACGAGCCTGACCCTGATGGACACGGGCCTCTGGGTATTCCTCATCCTCCTGGCCGCCCGGGGCCTCGTGGAGGAGGCGCGGGGCACACCGCAGACTCCGCGCCGCCGCACGGCCGCCGCCCTCCTCGTGCTGGGCATGGTGCTCACGCGGCCCGAATCCCTCGTCCTGGTGCCGGGCATGATCTTTGTGGGCTGGTGGGCCTCCCCCACCCCGGACCGTCACCGCCTCCTCGCGGAGCGCCTGGCCATCTTCGCCGGGGCGGCCGGGAGCCTCACCCTGGCGCGCCTCGTCTACTTCGGACACCCCTTCCCCAACACGTACTACGCCAAGGTGCCGCCCGCCCTGGCCGCGCGGCTCAAAGACGGGCTTGCGTACTGGGCCGGCTTCGCCCGCCACCACCCCATCCTCATCCTCCCCCTCCTCGCCGGCGTGGTCCTCTCCCTGGGGAGGCGCTTCGGCCTTTCCCGCTTCTTCCAGGAAGGCCGCGGCGCTCCCGCGAAGGCGCAGGAGGCCATCACCCTGGTCATCCTCCTCATTTTCGGGGTCGTGGTCATGACCGGCGGGGACTACTTCCCTGCGTATCGCTTCCTTCAGCCGGCGACGCCCCTCCTCCTCGCTCTCGGCGTCTCCCTGGTGTGGAGCGCCGTGGGATCCATCCGCCACGAGTTGGCGTCCCACCACCTCCTTCTCAAGGCCGCGGCGGTGGTGGCCTACGCCGTCTTCCTGGGAGCGCAGTGGAAGCCCGCCACCGCGTCCGGTGCCGCCGTGGCGGAGCTGACCCGCGAGTTCGACATCGCCCGGCGGGGCCGCGTCATGGGCGCCGTCCTCTCCCGGGCCATGCCCCGGGACGCCCGCGCCACGGTGGGCGTCATCACCGTGGGCGGCTTTTCCTATGCGTACGAGGGACCCACCGTGGACCTCATGGGGCTCAACTGGCCTGAGATGGCTCACGCCCGGGGGGACCGTTCGGGTGTGCGCAACCACGCGGCCTTCTCGCCGGAAGTCTTCTGGTCCTCGCCTCCCGACATCGTTCTTCCCGAGCTCCTCTCCGGCCCCGACGATCCCGGGTTCCGCTGTGCGAGATTCACGCGCCGGGTCCTCAAGGATCTTCTCGATTCCCCCCGGTTCCTGGAGCGCTACCGTCCGGCGCACACCCCTGCGGGAGAGGGGCGGCTGGTGAGCATGTTCGTGCGCGCCGACTGGACACCCCCACCGGGCCTCATCCTGGAAACGGAGGCGTGGCGGGGCTGCCCCACGCCCCGGCGCCCCCTCAGCGCTCCGGCACCTGTCAGCGCCCCGGCACCTGTCAGCGCCCCGGCACCTGTCAGCGCCCCGGCACCCTCATGACCGGGAGCCGGCCCTCCTCCAGGGCGGCGTCGAAGAACCCCCACGCCACCAGCCCGTCGTCGGAGCGGGGCTCCAGGAGGGAGAAGGCCAGGCGGCCCAGGGGCTGATCCACTGAGACGTAGGCCGTGCCCGGCGGCAGCTCCACCACCGAGGGCACCCACCGCCCCCAGACGGTGCGTTGGTGGCGCCCCTGAAAGGCCCGCTCGGCCACGGCGGTGGAGTCCACCTCGAAGATGTCGGCGGGAACCTCCCGGGCCGCAGCGTACCGCACCACGGTGATCCCGTGGGCCTCCACCCGCTCAATGGCCTCGTCCGCCTCGGGCAGGATGTAATACGCCGCGGGCACCGTCTCCGACTCCATCCCCTCGAAGACGCCGAACTCGGGCATGCGGGTGGGGATGCGCACGTCCCGGCGCTGCAGGATCACCCCGCCGGTGTAGGGATTGCGCGCCTCGTCCACCTCGCCGAGGAGGATCGTCACCTCGTCCGCCGCTTCGCGGAGCCGGGCCCGTACCGCCAGGGGAGCCCCTACCACCGGCTCCAGATCCGCCCGGGCGGTGATCTCCCGGATGCGGGACGCGTGCTGCTCCGCGAAGTCGAGGAGCTCCTCCACGAACCATAGGGTGCCCCGCACCCGGTCCTCGAAGCTGGCGTAGGCGTAGGCCTCGCTGAGGATCCCGAAGCGGTTGCGGAGTCCGGCGTAGTTGTTGTTGAAGCGGGGACGGTGATCGAAGGTGTACCACCCCATGCCGTAGGGGCCCTCATAAGCGTTGCCGTAGTAGTAATAATCCCAGCCGTACTTCTCCTTGATACGCTGCGTGACCTCGGGAAGCCACCGCCCCTTGAGGAAGCCGGTGATGTCCCCGGGCGTGTTGGGATGCAGGGGCGCCGCGTACGTCAGATGATAGGCGTGGCGGGTCCCGTTGGTCGTGTGCAGGTCCACGATCACGTGGGGGTCGTAGGCGTTCATCATCCCGACCAGGGAGCGGGCCTCGGGGGAATCCAGCTTCATGTGATCCCGGTTCAGATCCAGCCCCTGGGCGTTGGCGCGGGTCCCCATCCCGCCCACCGGTCCGTTCTGCCGGGGGCGGTGATCCAGCGCCACCCGCTCGTTGCCGTCGGCGTTGTAGATGGGCGCCACCAGAAGGACCAGGGAGTCGGTCCAGGTGGGGTACGAGCCGGAGAGGAAGCGGCGCAGGAGCATGAGGAGCGCCTCCTTACCGCACACCTCGCCGGCGTGGATGTCCCCCTGGACGTAGATACGGGTCTTCCCGGTGGCCCGCACCGCTTCGGGAGACGCGTCGGGGGCGCCTACCACCACCAGAGGAAGGGGCCTCCCCTCGTAGGAGTAGCCGAAGGTGGCAAGGTGGATGTCAGGACTCGCGTCGGCGACGTGCCGCACCAGCTCCATGACCTCGCCGTAGCGCGTCGTCTCCCGGAAGTCGGTCCGCTCCGCCCGGGTAAGAAGAAGGTCCAGGCCCGCTTCCTGGGCCGCGGCCCCACCGGAGGGCGGGAGGAGAAAGGCCGCCAGGAGGAGGGCCGAAAACACGATGGTACGCATGGAAGAATCACCTCCACCGGCCGAAGGCAGGAGAAAAGGAGGAGGGCCGGACGCCGGACAGGAAGCTAGGAGCCTGTCCGAGTAATGCAGTGGGCCGCGCGCAGGGGGTCTTGCGTGTGCTCATGGTAGGAACGACGACGCGTCGTAGCCGTAGCTACG
>JBHHWB010000045.1:0-27995 GCA_046756305.1 Gemmatimonadota bacterium | reverse complement strand
CGGACAGGCTCCTAGGCCTCGGGCAGGGTGGAGCGAAGGAGCCCGGAGAGCTGCCGCTCATCCAGGCCGCGCGCCCGTGTGAGGACGTCCTCGTAGGTCGTCTCGATGAAGATGACGGCGGTGCGGGTGACCTCTTCGGGCTCGCCTCCTCCGGCCGGCTCGAAACGGAGGCGCGCCCGGAAGGTGTCGGGATGGGTCGCGTCGTCCTCGAACTCCACGTAGGCCGTCCAGAGCCTGCCGTCATGAGCCAGAGAGGCCACATGGAGCTGTTGGGCTCCCGCACCGCTTCGTGATGCGCGTCGTGGCGTGGTCATGTCTGCCGCTCCTGAAAATTGACTCGTCCCTCTCCCGGAGGATACGAAGAGGAAGGAATTCCGTCACGCATTATCTTCCCAGGGCTCGGGCGGCGGAACGGAGGAGCGTCTGCATCTCGGCGATGTCATCCGGCCCCGGCGTTCGCCCTCCGTAACGGGCAGCGAGGTACCTCCGGATGAGCCGGGTGGCGGGTTCCGCCGCCGCCGGACGCTCGCTGCGGATGCGCTCCATGAGGGCGAGGGGGGTGAGCCCCGGAGGCACCTCCAGCCGCGCGCGGCGGCAGCGCTCCCGAAGGCGCAGGTAGACCCTGGTATGGGGGGGTACCTTCGACGACGGGCGGAGAGCACGGCGCGCCGCCACCGCGACAAGGACCAGAAGGCCGAGAATCGCGGCCGCGCGGCCCCACGGGCCGCTCCGACTCTCCTCACCGCCGCCGCGGCGCTCCGACTCCTGAAAGGCACCGGACCACCGGCGAAGGATGCCGAGTTGAGAGTCCACCGAATAGTCGAGCACCCACTTGTTCCAGCGGTGCTGAAGGCCGTCGAAGAAGATGCGTCCGGGCCAGAACCAGGCCTCCTCCACCGAGCCTCCCCCTGCCCCGGCGGGCGTGGGATCGAAGGTGACCCACCCGTACCCCGGGAACCACACCTCCACCCAGGAGTGGGCCTGGTTCTGCGTCACGGCGAGGTAGTTTCCGAATTGGTTCCACTCCCCTCCCAGGAAGCCGTTGACGTTGCGCGCCTCGATCCCGGCGGCCCGGAGGAGGACGACCATGGCCGTGGAGAAGTACTCGCAGTGTCCGGCGCGGCGCTGGAAGAGGAAGTATTCCAGGGTCGCCTCCCGGGAAGTACGGGGAAGCTCCAGGGTGTAGGCAAAGGATTTGAGAAATCTCTGGACCGCCATGACGCGGTCATAGCGGTTGTCCGCCGTGGCGGCGAGGGAGTCGGCCAGAGCCTGGATGCGGGGATCCAGGGGCGGAAGCTGAAGGAAGTGGCGGGCCGAAGGACGGAACCCCCGCGCGGAGCGCCTCAGTGCATCGGGAGAGGGGGTGCCCAGACGAGAGACGACGGAATAGGCCGGCGCGCCCGAGCCCCAGTACACCAGGTCGCCCGCGTTGTCGTAAAGCGCCTGCATCCCGTTCTCCATTTCCACGTCCAGAGCCGGCGGGAGCGCGAAGATCACGCGCACGTCCAGGGGAGCCGCGTAGATGCGCTGGCGGATCAGAGGGGTCGACCACCGTTCCCGGTACCAGGAGGTGGGCGCCAACGCGGGCGGGAGGGAACGCGAGCGGCTCCACCGAACCCCGTCGAAGTGGTCATACGACCGTCCGCGCCAATGAAAACCCAGGAACTCAGGCTGTCCCGCCTCGGGAAACTCGACCCGGAGAACGATCCGGGGGTTGGGGTAGATGCGGGATCCGTGTTCGCCGAAGGACACTTCGTCGCTGAACCCGGCGATGGAGGTGGCCATGGTGTCCCCCCTTCCCGCCCATCCCCGGGAGACGCGGGGGAAGGTGAGGAATACGGCCAGGCTCAGGAGGAGGATGACGCCGGAAAGACCCGCCGTGGTCCGCACGAGGCTGCGCCCCAGGGGAACATGGGCGATGCGGTGGGCTTCGGCGCTGCGCCGCAGGTGGCCCACCATGAGGGTGAAGGTGGCCAGGGAGACGTAGGCCACGAAGGCCAGAAGGAAGACGACTCCGGGCCGGTAGGCCGTGGAAGCGAGAAGGAGAGCGAAAGACAGGGCGTAGAGCCGCAGGTCGTTGGGGTAGTCCAGCGACCGCAGCGCTTCGGCTGCCATGAGGAGGAGGAGGAGGTCCACCACCGGGACCACCACGTCGTCGCGAATGACGAAAACGTGGATGAGGGCGCGGATCACGAGGATGCCCGCCACGGGAAGCCATACCTGCTCCAGACGCCTCGAGAGGGCGGGGTCCGGCTGCCGGAACCATCCCAGGAGGAGCGCCGCGGCGGCCAGCGCCGCCGAAAGGGGTTCCACACCGGCGCCCACGGCGAACGCCACGAGACCCGCCAGCGACATGAGAATGGCGAGGCGCCGGTGGAGGAGGCGGAGGTTCACGGGGCTGCCGCCGTCGATGTGGCGTGTGGCCCTACCACGATCTGCGCTGGAAAGTCGGGTGCTCCGAAGACCGAGACCAGAATGCAGGCGGCTCGATCCACCGGCGGCACGGGGAGGGGGGCATCGGGGTGGAAATCGACGCGGGCCAGGGCGTCAAGCACCCGCTCGAGATGCGCTGCGCCCTCCGCCGCCTCCAGCACGGCGTCGGGGGTGACCAGGGCGAAGGGGCGCGCCTCCTTAAAGGAGCGGGTGGCCAGGGAGGCGGCGACCTCCACCGCCGCTTCCGCCGCCTCTCCGGGGTCGGCGCGGGTATCCAGGCAGATCCAGCGGGCCTCCGCTCCGTCCCGCTCGTACTCGCGAAGGACAGGCTGCCGCTGGCGAGCCGACGACCTCCAGTGGATGTCCCTGGGATCGTCCCCGGCGCGGTAGGTGCGCAGGCTGCGGTACTCGCCGCGCTGGCCGGCGGCGCCGGCGACGTTCACGCCTTCCCGGCGCATCCCTCCGGCTCCCGACGGAGGGATGTGGACCGGGCGGTCCGTACGGGGCCAGACAATGATCTCTCCCGGCATCTTCAGGTCCCGTTCCTTCACGAAGAGGCCGAAAGGAAAGGCCGTTGAGAGGGTGAGATTCTCCAGAGGGTAGATGCCGCGCCGATCGAAGCGGTTGACAGAGCGGCACTCCGCCGTGGCGCCGGGGGCCACATGGGGAAGGAATGCTGAGTGCGGCAGACCGGCCTCGCGCAGGTCCAGGCCCATGGACGGCAGGCGCGCCTTGCGATTCTCCACCTGATAGGAGAGGAGGAGATCCTGACCCACAGGAACGGCTCGGGGGATGCGACGCCGCACGCGCAGTCCGGAAATAGCTTTTTCGCTGAGCCATCCGCTCACGGCGATGAAGCCCAGCATGGCCCCGAGGAGAAGATAGAGGAGGTTGTTCCCCGTGTTCATGGCGGCGAAGCCCACGGCGAAGGCTCCCAGCGTGAAGGCGAAGCCACCGGTGGTGAAGTGGATGCGCCGCCAGGAGCGGATCCGGCGCCACAGCTCCGCAGGGGAAAACCTGGGGGTGAGGCGCCCCCGCCACGCCGGAGCCGGATCCCTAGAGTGGCGCCTCCACCTCATCCAGAATCTCCTGAAGGAGGAGCGCAGCCTGCTCATGGACGTCCACGTGCGTTCCTCCCATGCCGGAGGGGAGGATCCGATGCGCCAGGCAGGGCACCGCCAGCTCCCGCACGTCGTCGGGCACCAGGTAGCCGCGCCCGTCGGTGAGGGCGAAGGCGCGGGCGGCCCGGAAGAGGGCCAGCGCGCCCCTCGGGCTCACCCCCATGCGGACCTTGGGATCGGTGCGCGTGCGCTCCACGATGTTCATGACGTAGTCCACGATGGCGTCGTCGGCGGAGACGGCGTCCACATCCTGCTGGAGCGCCAGGACCTGTTCGGGGCTCAGGACCGTCCGCAGGCGGTCGAAGACCGGTTCGGGGTTCGTATCCTGGGTGAGGATGCGCTTTTCCGCTTCCCGGTCCGGATAGCCGATGGTGACGCGCATGAGGAAGCGGTCGAGCTGGCTTTCGGGGAGGGGATAGGTACCATGGTGCTCCAAAGGGTTCTGGGTCGCCATGACCAGGAAGGGAGAGGGCAGCTCGTAGGTCTTGTCGTCGATGGTGACGCGTCCCTCCTGCATGGCTTCAAGAAGACCGCTCTGGGTGCGCGGCGGCGCCCGGTTGATCTCGTCGGCCAGCACCACGTTGGCGAAGATGGGGCCCAGCCGCACCTCGAACTCTGCGTTCTGGGGGTTGTACACGCTCACGCCCAGGACGTCGGAGGGTAGGAGGTCCGAAGTGAACTGGATGCGGCGGAAGGAGACGCCGAGCGTTTTGGCAAGCGCGTGGGCCAGGGTGGTCTTGCCCACGCCCGGGACATCTTCGAAAAGGATGTGGCCGCGGGCCAGGAGCGCGGCCAGGGCCAGGCGAATGACCTCGCGCTTTCCGTGAAAGACGGTCTCCACTTCTCGCACCAGGGCGCCGAGAGCTTCCAGAGAGGCGGGCGATTGAGACGGTGCGTCCTGCCGGGTCATCTCGGTCATGGAATGGGATGCCTCTGCAAGAAGGTCCTGGCGCAGACCGCGCCATCCGCCCGTATTGGAGAACCGGGGCGCGGTTTTTCAAGGGTGGAAAGGTGAAAAAGTATAACCCCCGTGCGAGAAAAAAGGTTCTCGCACTTCGGGGTGCTTGCCTTGACCCTCCCGCCCCGCCGATCTAGGTTGATGCGCTTTTTCCGGACGACCCTTCCTGCTGCCCCAGGCGGGTGGAGAGGGGTCGTTCGGTTGCCATCGGAGGCGCCCGGTCGCGGCGCCGTGGCTCGCTCAGGAGCACGGTCTTACATGAGAAAGCATTGGCTGTTCGGCATGTCGGCGGGGGCCCTGGCCCTTACGGCCGGTCTTGCCTTCATCAGCGCGCAGGACTCCCAGGAGCCCCCGGCCGGTCCGGAAACCTACCCCTCGGGCCAGCCCATCGCCTTTCCCCACAATCGGCACGCCGGCAGCGAGCAGGGCCAGAACAACATGGACTGTATGTTCTGCCATTTCTCCGCCGAGCGATCTGTGGATGCTGGTTTGCCGCCGGTGGCGACATGCATGGGGTGTCATCAGGTGATCCCCGGGACCCAAAAGCCGGAAGAGATCGAGAAGCTCAGGGGCTACTGGGAGCGGAACGAGCCCATCCCCTGGGTGCGGATCTATAAGATCGCCGACCACGCCCACTTTCCCCACATGCGGCACGTCGCGGCGGGCCTGGAGTGCCAGCAGTGCCACGGCGAGGTCCAGAACGTGGAAGTCATCAACGAGCGAGACCCTGTCTGGGGTGGGAATAACATGGGCTGGTGCATCGACTGCCACCGTAAGGAAGGCGCGTCGGACGACTGCGCCGTCTGCCACTACTGAGGAGACGGCGCCATGACCGACGGCATCAAGCGAAGAGACTTTCTCAAAGTCCTGGGCGTAACCGGAGCGGGGGCCACGCTTACGGGCTGCTCCACCGAATCAGCGGAACGGCTCCTCCCCTACGTGGTTCCCCCCGAGGAAATCACCCCCGGGGTCGCCACCTGGTACACCTCGGTGTGCCGCGGATGTTCGGCCAACTGCGGGATGTGGGTGAAGACGCGCGAAGGGCGGATCGTCAAGGTCGAGGGCAACCCCAACCATCCGGTTTCCGGCGGAGCCCTCTGCTCCAGGGGACACGCCACGCTTCAGCACCTCTACAACCCCGACCGCTTTACCGGCCCCATGGTCCGGGAGAACGGGGAACTGCGACGGACTTCGTGGGAGGAGGCCGAGAAGATGCTGGCCGAGCGTCTCCAGGCCGCCGGGGGATCCGCCCTCTTCGTGCACGGCCACCTGGGACCCAGCATGGATCGCCTGGTGGGCGCTTTCCTCGGCGCAGTCGGGGGCGAGCGGGTGGAGTTCACCGCCGTATCCGACGCTCCGCTCCGGGAAGCGGCGCGCATCGCCTTCGGAGTGGAAGGGCTGCCCCGCTACGAGATCGAGAGCGCCCGCTTCCTCGTCTCCTTCGGCAACGACTTCCTGGAGACCGGTGCCTCGCCCGTCGAGCACCACCGGGCCTTCGCCCGCATGTCCGCCGTGGACGACCACGGCTCCAAGGGCACCTTCGTCTACGCCGGACCGCGTCTTTCCCTCACCGGTCAGAACGCCGATGAGTGGATCCCCATCCGCCCCGGGTCCGAAGCGGCTCTGGCGCTGGGGATGGCCTCGGTCATCGCCGGCCCGGGAGGCGGCGGTCCCTACGCCTCGGTGTTGGCGGCGTACGACGTGCGATCCGCCGCCCACGCCACGGGGCTGAGCGAGGACACCATCCGCGAGTTGGCGGAGCGCTTTGCCCGGGGACCGAGCCTTGCTCTGGGCCCCGGAGTGGCGGGACACAACCGGACCGCCACGGCGGCCCATCTCGCCGCCCTGATCCTCAACTCGGTGGCCGGGAACGTAGGTCGCACCGTGCATGTGGACGGCGGGCCCCGGTCGGCTTCGGCGCCCTTTTCCGCCATGGAGGCAGCCATCCGCAGGATGGCGGCCGGCGAAGTCGGCGTGGCCATGGTGCACGGGAGCAATCCGGCGTATGAGCTCCCCACTTCTTCCGGGTTCGCCGAGGCCTTCTCCTCGGTGGGCTTCAAGGTGTCCTTCGCCTCTGCCCCCGACGAGACTTCAGCGCTGGCGGACCTGGTCCTTCCTGACCTCCACTTCCTGGAGGCGTGGGGCGATTCCATGCCGCGCGCGGGCCTCATGGCCATCCAGCAGCCCGCCATGCAGCCCGTGCCCCATTTCGACGCCAAGCAGACGGGGGACGTGCTCCTGTCGGTGGCCAACAGAGCCGGTACGAGCCTGGGGGCGGCGACCTTCTACGAGTACCTGCGCGAAGGGCACCGCTCCATGTTCCCTGCCGCAATGGGCGATTTCGACACGGCCTGGCGAGAGGCCCTTAAGACGGGGGTCATGGCCCACCCGCCCGAGGGCGGGAGGGGGACGCCGGAGCTGCGTTCGCTGGACACCGCCCTCTCCTTCGAGCCGCCGGCGCTGGACGGGGACCGGGAGTTGGCCCTCGTCGTCTATCCCTCGCCGCGCTTCGGCGCCGGGGAGTTCTCCAACGCCCCCTGGATGCAGGAGCTCCCCGACCCGGTTTCCAAGATCACCTGGCATTCGTGGCTGGAAATGAATCCCCATACCGCCGAGGTGCGCGGGATCCGGGAGGGAGACATCGTCTCCGTCGAATCTCCGTACGGCACGGTGGAAGTGCCGGTTTGGATCTACCCGGGCATCCGCGAGGACACCGTCGCCCTCGCCATGGGCGGGGGACACACCGATTTCGGACGTTTCGCCAACGGCAACGGCGTCAACGCCATGGAACTGCTCCCCGCCGAAGCGGAGCAGCTTTCCGGCGCCCTCGTCACCCTGGCCACCACCGTGTCGGTGACACCCACGGGGCGCCGCCGCCGGCTGGCCACCGTGGAAGGCTCCTCCGATCAGCATGACCGGCCCATCGCGCCGGCCATCGCCCTCGCCGAGCTGAGTGAAGGGTCATCCATGGGAGGGGGTGCCGGCGAGGGTGGGCATGCGGAAGACGCGGCCGGAGAGGAGGGCGGCCACGGCGAGGAGGGCGGCCACGGCGAGCTGCAGGAACTGCAGGCCGTGGGCGGCTTCGTTCCGGTGGACGCCGAGGGCGGAACGCCCGAGGCGTTCCCTCTGGAAGGCGCCCGCTACGGCCAGTACGCCGACCGGGAGCACACCGCCCGCTGGGCCATGGCCATCGACCTGGACAAGTGCACCGGCTGCAGCGCCTGCGTGACGGCATGCCAGGCTGAGAACAACGTGGTGTGGGTGGGCGAGGAACAGGTCGTGATGGGCCGGGAGATGCACTGGATGCGCATCGAGCGGTACTACGAGCACGTGGACGCCGCCGAAGCCGGACCGTTGGACGTGCGCTTCCTCCCCATGCTCTGCCAGCACTGCGGCAACGCGCCCTGCGAGCCGGTCTGTCCGGTGTTTGCGACGTACCACACGCCGGAGGGCGTCAACGCCCAGGTCTACAACCGGTGCGTGGGCACCCGGTACTGCGCCAACAACTGCCCCTACAAGGTGCGGGTCTTCAACTGGTACCGGTATTCGGACGCCGTGCCCGAGCCCATGAACTGGCAGTGGAATCCCGACGTGACGGTGCGGGGCAACGGCGTCATGGAGAAGTGCAGCTTCTGCATGCAGCGGATCCGTGAAGCCGAGAACCGTGCGGTGGTGGAAGGCCGGGAAGACCGGATTCCCCGCGACGGGGAGATCGTACCGGCGTGTCAGCAGAGCTGCCCGGCGGAGGCCATCGTCTTCGGCAACATCCGCGATCCCCATTCCCGTGTGGCCCAGGTGGCGACCAGCGAGCGCACGTACCGGGTCCTGGATGAGATCACCAATACCCAGCCAGCCGTGAACTACCTGAAGAAGGTCACATTCCACGAGGTGGCGTCAGGAGGGCACGCATAATGTCCGAGATGACGAGCACCGAGCGGGGCGCCCTGACCCACCCCGACGTCCAGGGCCTGGACGACGTCAACCGCGACATTCTCAAGATCCTTTCCCGCCCCGGAAAGGGGTGGTGGGCCCTCTTCGCCCTGGCCGTGGCCGGTCTCGGTCTCTTCTTCGGGAGCTGGGGCTGGCAGATCTACGAGGGCATCGGCGTCAGCGGCCTGAACGGGCCGGTGGGATGGGGGGTGTACATCACCACCTTCGTCTTCTGGGTCGGTATCGCCCATTCGGGGACGCTGATTTCCGCCATTCTCTTCCTCTTCCGGGCGCCGTGGCGTCAGTCGGTCTACCGGCTCGCCGAAGCCATGACGGTGTTCGCCGTCATGACGGCGGGCCTCTTCCCCCTCATCCACGTGGGCCGGGTGTGGCACGCCTATTGGCTGATCCCCTATCCCAACTCCCGCTTCCTTTGGCCCAACTTCAAGTCGCCCCTGGTGTGGGACGTTTTCGCCGTCACGACCTACTTCACGGTCTCGGCCGTATTCTTCTACCTGGGTACAATTCCCGACATCGCCGCGGCGCGGGATGCGGCCAAAGGCCTGCGTAAGAAGCTCTACACGGTAATCTCCCTGGGATGGCGCGGCACCGACCGGCAGTGGCATCACTTCGGCAAGGCGTACATCTTCCTGGCCGCTCTGGCCACGCCCCTGGTGCTCAGTGTGCACTCGGTGGTGTCCTGGGACTTCGCCATGGCCATCGTGCCGGGATGGCACGCCACCATCTTCGCTCCCTACTTCGTAGCCGGGGCCATCTTTTCGGGCGTGGCCATGGTGATCACGCTGGCCGTGCCCATGCGAAAGATCTTCGGGCTGGAAGCGTACCTTACCACCAAGCATTTCGAGGCGCTGGCAAAGCTCTGCCTTCTCACCTCGCTCATCGTTCTGTACGCCTATCTCTCCGAGTTCTTCATGGCGTGGTACAGCGGCGAGGAGATCGAGCGCACCGCCTTCTGGAACCGCCTCTTCGGAGATTACTGGTGGGCAACCTGGACCATGCTGACCTGCAACGGTCTGGTGCCCATCATGCTCTGGTTCAAACGCATCCGGCGCAGCATTCCGGCCCTCTTCGTCATCTCCATCTTCATCAACATCGGGATGTGGTTCGAGCGCTACGTCATCGTGGTCACCTCGCTGCACCACGAATACGAGCCCTGGGCCTGGGGCCTCTACCGGCCGTCGCTGACCGAGATGAGCATCTTTGTCGGCAGCTTCGCCTGGTTCGGGTTCTGGTTCCTCCTCTTCACCCGGCTCCTGCCGCCGGTGGCCATCGCCGAGTTGAAGGAGGTTCTCCCGCCGCCGCTCCGTAAGCAGCCCAAGGAGGCCCACTGATGAGCGCCGCGACCCACGGCCTGCTGGCCTCGTACGAGTTCCTCGACAGCACGGTGGATGCCATCCAGGGACTGCGCAAAGCCGGCTTCAAGGATCTGAAGGTCTACGCGCCCTATCCGGAGCATCACCTCGAGGCGGCCATGGGCTACGATCAGAGCCCGGTGCGCGTCTTCACTCTGGTGGGCGGGCTGACCGGGACGGCCACGGGCTTTGCCTTCACCATTTTTACTTCTATGGACTGGCCGCTGGTGGTGGGGGGCAAGCCCATCGTGTCCATTCCGGCATACGTGGTCATCGCTTTTGAGCTCACCGTGCTCTTCGGAGCGCTGGCCACAGTCATCGGGCTCTTCATTCTCAGTCGCCTCCCCGACCTCAAACCCGGTGTCATCTACGATCCCGAGTTCAGCGCCGGGCGGTTCGGAGTCTACGTGGAAGCTCCCTTGGATCGGGTTGATGAGGTCCGCAAGATTCTCGAAGCCGAGGAGCCGGCGGCGCTTCGTGAGGGTACGGAGGCGGCTTATGCATAAGGCGAGTCGGATTCTGGTGGCGGCGCTGGCCCTCACGGCGGTGAGCGGGTGCAAGCCCCTGGACGACACCATGGTGGCCATCTTCGGCCGCAGCATGCGGGACCAGCGTTCCTTCGATCCCTACGAGAACACGCTGGCGCCGCCGGAGAACGCGGTGGCCTTCTCCTACGGCAACGCCTCTTCCCACCTGGGCGAGGTGAACGTGGGCGAGCCCGAGCGCTTCGATGAACCCTACTTCACCCAGGCGGACATGATCCCCGTGGGAGTGGGGAACGAGAAGGTCCAGAGCCTCGTGAATCCCTTCTCCCGCGACGATGAGGAAGCACTGGCCCGGGGGCGGGAGATGTACGACCGGATCTGTGCCGTATGCCATGGCCTTCAGGGGATCGGTGCCCAGGCCTACATCGCCGCCAAGCATCCGGTGCTGGCCGCGTACAACCTTGCCGGTCCCCAGGTGCAGGGCTACACCGACCCGTATATCTACGGGATGATCCGCGTGGGTCGAGGGCTCATGCCTCCGTGGGGTCACCAGATCCGTCCCATCGACCGGTGGGCCATCGTGACCTACGTACGTCAGCTCCAGGACGATTTCAACGCCTCCCAGGGCGGGGGGGAATAAGATGGCGCATCACCACATTCCGGCGGACATCCCCGTTCGCTACCTGTCGCGCTCCCGCAGCGCCAACATGATGGCGGGCCTCTTCTTCCTGGTGGGCCTCGTCGCCTTTATCGTGCGCCTGGGCCAGGATCCGGTGGGCGCGTGGGTCAGCTACGTGAGCAATTGGCTCTTCTTCATGAGCATCTCCATCGGGGGCGTGCTCCTGGCCGTGGCCACCTGGATCACCAAGTCGAAGTGGAACTGGTCGGTGCGGCGGGTAAGCCAGGCCTTCGCGGCCTTCCTCCCCATCGCCTTCGTTCTCATGCTCCCCATGCTCTCGCTGCGGGAGGAGTATTTCCCGTGGATCAGCGAGATGGCTCACGATCCCGTGCTCCAGAACAAGGCGGCGTATCTCAACATCCCTTTCCTCATCTCCCGCAACGTGGTGGGGTTGGCCCTGCTCTTCGGGCTGGGCCTTTATTTCGTCTATCTGGCGGTGCGTCCCGACGTGGCGCTGGCCGAGGGGAGCGAGGAGGAGGACGACGGGCGTGCCACCTGGCGGGCGCGCCTGACGCAGGGGTGGGCGGGCCAGGAAGCCGAAGAGGTCTCCAGCTACCGCCGCATGACGACGCTGGCGCCCGCATTCGTGCTCGTGTACGCCGTGGTGATGAGCATCGTGGCCTATGACTGGGCCATGAGCCTGGAACCCCATTGGTTCAGCACCATGTTCGGACCCTGGTATTTCATGGGAGCGTTCTGGGGCGGCATCGCGGCCACCGCGCTGTGGAGCGTATACCTGCGCACCAAGCACAAGGATTTCAAGAACCATATCGGCATGCAGCAGCGCCATGATCTGGGGAAGCTGGCGTTCGCCTTCACCGTGTTCTGGACGTACCTCTTCTTCAGCCAGTACATCGTGATCTGGTACGGAAAGCTTCCCTGGGAGCAGGCCTGGATCATCCGGCGGTCCGGTGAGACGTGGGGAGGGTTTTCTCTTCTGGTGGTCGTTCTCTGCTTCATCGTGCCCTTCGCCGGCCTCATCGGACGGAAGGCGAAGCTGAAGCCCGCGCTGTTGGCCACCTTCACCTCGGTGATCCTGGTGGGCCTGTGGCTCGAGCGATACGACCTCGTTGCGCCGGCCCTCCATCATGAGGGCGACCCGGTCTTCACCCTCTGGCATCCTCTCATCGGGCTCATGTTCCTGGGGCTGTGGCTGGGATCGGTGCGGTGGTTCCTCAGCACCTTCCCCGCCATTCAGATCTGGCAGCCCATGGTGGACCCCGAAGCCGTGGACCCTGAACTCCCGGTGCGGGAGGCGGCGAGGAGCTAAGAAAGGTCTGCACGAGCCGGGCGGCAGCCTTTCCCTGAGCGCTCGGCCCCCGAGGCGAGGGGGCCTGGACGTTGTCCTTGCGCCCCTGAGGACATGCGCGTAGGCTAGGAACCTCACCCCCCCCCCCAGGCTTCCTCGTATTCTGCCCGGAGGTAGCCATGTCCGCCTTTTCCTCGAAGCGCCGTGCGAGCGGCGCTTTAACCCCGTTCCTGCTCTTTCCCTTCGCCATGGCCGGGTGGGCCGATCCGGCCCAGGGCCAGGACCGCATCCGCGTCGATATCTACCACGGCCTTCCCGACCGGAGCGGGATCGTACGGGTGGTCACCGACGGCGAGCCACGTCCTTTCGACGATTCGGATGCCGCCCTGTGGGCGAATCAGGGTGCCCGAATCTGCACGCGGGTGGTCAATCCCCACCCGGTCAACTACAGCTACGGGGTGGGGGACAGCGTCGTGGCGGCCCAGACCTCGCTGCCCTCGGTGGTGGACCTGGGCGAGGTCCTCTTCGGAGGTGCGGCCGACGCCAAGGCGGTGGAAGCGGCGTACGGTTTGCGTGGGGCCCGGACGGGAGTCACCCAGTATTTTTGGGAGGGGGAGCGGCGGAGGGTGGCGGAGAAGACTGGGCTGGATCCCCTTATGACCTCCCTGGGATCGGCTCAGGAGGCTCTGCGCGTTCTGGCCCAGGATCTGAAGACCGGACAGAAGAAGGCCACGGGTTCCGATGCGCCTCTTCCGGCGGCCGAGGCGGAGGGCAGCTCCGCCTACGCCCAGGCACAGGCGTGGTTCAGGGGCGGATGGCCCGCCGAACCCGGACGCATCGGCGACCCTCAGTTGGGGAAGACGCTGGACGGCTTCGCCGCGGGCATCACCGGGTCGGCCGGCAGTCTGGCCGAGGAACAGAAGCCCCTTGCCGCCTTCACGGCGGCGGCGGTCAAGGCGCTGGGGCAATCCTACGTCCGCCAGCGTGACGAGATGGCAGGCCCGTACACGAAGGGGTCGGCGACCTTCCAGCAGTGCAAGACCCTGGGGGACAAAGCGCTTGTTCTCGCCGTGCGCGCCGCGAGCACGGATACGTCCGCCACCCGGGCACGTCAGACCGGAAAGATTGCCGAGGTGTCCGTGCGCCCCAACTACAAGCGGCCCAAGGTGGAGTTGGTTCCGGTGGGTTACATGGTGGGAGCGCGCAACGTCTCCGAGTTCGCCGTGACCGACGGCGTCATCAGCGTGAAGGAAGACGATGAGAAATTCGAGATCCGCGCCGGGCTCATGCTGGGTCTCAACGTGTTCGCGTTCGGAGAGGGTGGAGAGAATGCCCTGGCGGTGGGGCTGGGAAGCAACCTCCTGGGCGGCGAAGATGTCCTGTCGGAGCTCTTCGGAGCCGTGTATGTGAGCCACCAGGATGCGCTACGCATCGGGTTGGGGTGGGGTCGTGCCGACTTTCCCACGCGGCTGAAGGCTTCCGCCTCGGTGGGGCAGGCGCTGCCCCAGGGGCAGACCCTTGCCGAAGTGCTGGAAAACGACGACAAACGGGCGTTTTTCCTGATCTTCAGTGTTACGGGCTGGACCGTTCCCGGCCTGCCGGGGAACTGAAGCGTTGTGATGCGTCTCAGTCGGGCAAGCGGTGCAGGATCCTGATGCTCCTGAGCCTATCCGGGCCCCGGCGTCGGCCCGGATAGGCGTACACCAGATACTGCGCGGCGCGAAGATCGGCCTGCACCGTGGCCGTGTCCGAGACGTGGCCGGGGTGGCGCAGGAAGACGCGGTGCTCCCCCAGCCCCACACGAAAGCCCGACAGGCGCTGCCGTCCGCGGCCAAAGAGGGTGCCGGCTGAATCGCCGTCGATGAAGACCGAAGCGCCTTCCAACTCAGGCATGTGGTTGAAGTCCACCTGGACGACCGCACCGCCCCACCCGCTCAGGAAAAACCAGGCGACGAAATAGGCGCCGGCCACCAGGGCGCCGGCCATGTACCATCGACTCAGGCGACGCGCCATAGCGTCCCGTCCGGGGGGCGGAGGTCCGGGGGCATGGATCAGCCCCCGGGGTCCGCCAGCTCACTGAGAACCGCCCCATGCAGGAGCCCGTTCGTGCTGATCCCCGAGCCGCCGTGGATGGTGGCCTCCCCTTCCCGGGTGGTGAAACGGCCTCCGGCCTCCGTGACGATGTTGAGGAAGGGGGCTGCGTCCCACGGATTCATGATGGGGTCCACCATGACCTCGGCCCGGCCGGTGGCCACCAGCATATGGCCGTAGCAGTCTCCCCAGGTGCGGGAGAAGGCACACCGCTGCTGGAGCCGCCGCCACCCGGCGCCCTCGGGCCGGGAGAGGATGCGTTCCACGTCGGTGGTGAGAACCACGGCATTCTCCATGCGGTCCACGGGAGATACACGACACAGGTCCCCATTGAGGGTGCACCCCAGGCCCTCCCCGGCGGCGATGAGTTCTTTCAAGGGAGGATAGTTGGCCACGCCCACCACCGGACGGCCCTCGACCTCGACGCCGATGAGGACGCCGTAGAGGGGCACCCCCCGCATGAAGGAGCGGGTGGCGTCGATGGGGTCCAGGATCCACCGTATGTCGGCGCCCGGGTTGTGCTCCCCGAACTCCTCACCGAGCACACCGTGATCCGGGTAGCGATCCGCGATGCGTTGACGGATCAACCGCTCGGCTTCCCGGTCGGCGATGGTGACGGGGCTGCCGTCGCTCTTGGCGTCGTGCTCGATGACGGCGCCGAAGTAGCGAAGGGTGTGGTCGCCGGCCCTACGGGCCAGTTCGACGGCGAAGTCGAGGAGTTCCGCCGTGAGGTGACTGTTGGAATTCGAGGGCATGAGATGAGGAGTGGGGGTGGAGAGCGGTGGGAAGCGTCCAGGACCGGGCCAACTCGGACAGACTCCTACGGCGACGCCGCCTTACGGCCGCCGGCGTGATGCCGGGACTTGGCCCGGTACATGTCGGCGTCGGCGGCCTGGATGACGTCGTCCATGGTCTTCATGGAAGTGCGGTCGAACTCCGCCAGGCCGATGCTCACCGAGACGCCGTACTGGGACATGATGGGGTCTTCCCGGACACGATGCTGGATGCGGTCCACATAAAGACGCACACCGTCCATGTTGGACTCGGAGAGGATGGAGACGAACTCATCTCCCCCGTAGCGGGCCACCAGGTTCATGGCCCGGTTTTCCTCGTGGAGGATCTGACCGAACGCCCGCAGAATGTCATCGCCCACCAGGTGGCCCAGGGTGTCGTTGTACCGCTTGAAGTCGTCCAGGTCGAAGACCACGACGACCAGGCTTCTGCCCCGGCGGGCGGCCGCAACTTCCTTGTCCAGGTGGATGAAGAGGCGCCGGCGATTGGGCAGTCCCGTGAGAGGGTCAGTAAGGGAAAGGGACTGAAGGCTCTGGTGGAGGCGGGCGTTTTCCAGCGCTACGGCACCCTGATTCGCCAATCTCTGCAGGACGCCCACATCTGCGGGGGTGAACAGCCGAGTTGCGGCGCTCGCCGCGGTGAGGAGGCCCACCACGCGATCTTCCACGACCAGGGGCGCTCCCATGGCCGACTTCATCTGCACGTGGTCACGAATGGCCGACGGCAGCGCCTCATTGTCGAGAAGGTTGGGGAGCACCACCGGTTCGGAACGGAGCAGGATATGGTCGGCGAGCTCCGAGGAGAGGTCCCAAACGATGCCCTCAGGGATGTTTACCTGCCCGGCCGTGGCGGCCACGTGGCCACGCACGCCGTCATCGCCGTCACGGAGCCAGACCGCGGCGCCGTCTACGGAGAGGACATGGACCACGGCTTCGACCACCTTCTTGAGAACCTCATCGGGGTCCAGGGCAGAAACGAGCGCACGGCCGATCTCCTCGACCTGCTCGGCCTCCCGTCGGCGGGCTTCCAGCTCGGCGACATGGAGGGCATTATCCACCGCCACTGCGGCGATATCAGCGATGCCCTGGAGGAGATCCAGGTCTTCAGGCCTGTACTCATGGGGCCGGTAGCTCTGGGCGCTGATGGCGCCGAGGAGCTCTCCCTTGTGGATCATGGGCGCGGAAATCGCCGAGCGGGTGATCTCCGACGCATCGTCGCCCAGGAGTCTAAGGGAGCGGTCCTGCAGCCGGTCGTCCACCAGGACGGGCGACCGGGTACGCAGGACTTCGCTGTCCTTTCCGGGATACTGAATGTTGACCTCGTGCTGGACCTCACCTCGATCCGCGAAGAAGACGATCTGAGCAAGATCCGTCTCCGCATCGTAAATGGAGATGAAAAACCCCGCCGCTTCCAGCACCCGGGCCGTTTCCCGGTAGATGGCTTCGTAGAGTTCGTAGGTGCTCAGCGTTCCCGCCAGGGTACGGCCGATTTCCAGGAGAACGCGATAGCGCTCGCCGATGGAGGTGGTCGGGGGGCGGGGGTCGGGTGTCGGCATGGAGAATACAGAAATACCACGACCGCGCAGGAACGGGCCGCGCGGCGTCGGTGGGCGTCAATGATTTCCATAATACGGCCCCGCGGATGCGGTCACAACAAGATTTATTGCGCCGGGTCTCCGGGGTCCCTCTCTCTACGGTCCAGATAGTGGCCGATCTCGAAGCCGATGGCGGCCAGTAGGCGCGTCTCGCGCAGGTCCGGCTCGCCCCTGGAGAGGATGGTGCGCAGGGTGCGCATGACCGCGGCGGGCTCCCGGGCCTTGAAGAATTCAATGCGAGCGAGCCCGTCCTCCAGGGCCCGGTACATCTGCTCCGTATCGGCCAGGGAAGGGGGCCCCGTGGCCCGCCGGCCTCGCGGAAAGGCGGGAAGCTGCGTTTCGGAGGCGAGGAAGATCTCGTAGGCCATGACCAGGCAGGCCTGGGCCAGATTGAGGCTCGAGTAGTCGGGAACCGTGGGGATGACCGCCACGACGTGACAGAGGTCCAGGGCCTCGTTGGACAGGCCCTTGTCCTCCCGTCCGAAGACCACGGCGACACCGCCCTCCCGCGCCCGCGCCACCACCCGGGGTGCCACTTCACGGGGACGGGCGTACACCCGACCGGCAGTGCGCGTGCGGGCGGTGGTGCCCACCACCCAGGTGCGGTCGGCCAGGGCGGCCTCCAGAGAGTCGTACATGGAGGCCGCTTGGATGAGGGCGGCACTGCGGTGGGCGATCCCTTCGATACGGTAGGGGTCGAACTCCAGGGGGTTGACCAACCGCAGGTCCGTCAGGCCGAAGTTGAGCATGACGCGCACGACGCCGGCGATGTTGACCACGTTCTGTGGATGATCCAGCACCACGGAGATGTTGGCGCGGGGGTCCTCCATGTGCGTATCGGTCAACCTTCTCCGGAATCCTCGTCGTCGGGCGGAGGCTTGAGCTCCCCCTTGAAGTTCCGAATCCCCGCCCCCAGACCCCTGGCGAGGCCCGGGAGCTTCTTGGCGCCGAAGAGGAGCATGATGATGGCGAAGAGGACCAGCATCTCGCCGAAGCCGAAGGTGAACAGGGCGAGGGAAGGTAGTAAGCTGTTCACCTGCGTTCTCCGGTTTCGGTTCCAGCGGCACCTTCCGCCGCCATGGCTTCCATGGTCCTACTTGAGAAGCATCTTGGCAATGGTCTGCTTCTGCATGTTGGAGGTGCCTTCGTAGATGGTGCCGATTTTCGCATCCCGGTAGAGCTTCTCCACCGGGTATTCCCGCGTGAACCCGTATCCGCCGAAGAGGTCAATGCACCTGGAAGCCACGCGCTGGGCCATCTCCGACGCATAGAGCTTGGCCATGGCCGCCTGGGTCAGAAAGGTTTCCCCGGCATCCTTGAGGCGGGCCGCGTTATACACCAGGAGACGCGCGGCCTCGAGCTCGGTGGCCATCTCGGCGAGTTGGAACTGGACGCCCTGGAAGGACCCGATGGGCCGCCCGAACTGCTCGCGCTCCTGGACGTAGCGCACCGTGTGGTCCAGGGCGCCCTGGGCCAGCCCGATCATCTGGGCCCCGATGCCGATGCGCCCCTCGTTGAGGGTCTCGATGGCCACCTTGTAGCCCTTCCCCACCTCACCGAGGACATTTTCCGCAGGGACCCGCACATCCTCGAGGATCAGTTCGGTGGTGGAAGAAGCGCGGATGCCGAGCTTGTCCTCCTTCTTGCCCACGGAGAAGCCGGGCATGTCGCGCTCCACCAGGAAAGCGGTGATTCCCTTGTAGCCCGCCTCCGGGTCCACCGTGGCGAAGATGATGTAGAGGCCGGCTTCCTCTCCGTTGGTGATCCACATCTTGCGGCCATTGAGGACCCAGTCGTCCCCGTCGGCGGTGGCGCGGCAGCTCAGGGCGAAGGCGTCGGAGCCGCTTCCCGCCTCCGAAAGGGCGTAGGCGCCCACGGTGCCGGATGCCAGGCGGGGGAGGAAGCGTTCCTTCTGCTCGTCGCCGGCCCAGCGCAGGAAGGCGTTGATGACCAGCGTGTTCTGCACGTCCACCAGAACCGCCACGGCCGGGTCCACCTTGGAAAGTTCCTCCACGACCAGGACCGAGGTGAAGAAGTCGGCGCCGGTGCCTCCCAGGGACTCGGGGATCTCCACGGCCATGAGGCCCATCTCAAAGAGCTGGGCCACCAGGTCGGCGTCGATCTTGCGCGCCTCGTCCATGGCCTGCACGCGGGGGGCGATCTCGGCGACGGCGAAGTCGCGGACCGCTTCCTGGAACATGGATTCCTGCTCCGAGAGGGCGGTAAGGGCTGGATGGGCGGCCGTCAGTACGGAAGACATAGGACCCCGGGGCGGGATGGTGATCGGTGTCATCTCGGCCGGGATCCCCGACCGACGATTTTCTCAATTTAGCCTGTCCCGCCGGGAGGTGGTACACCACGCCCGGAGCGACTCAGGCACTCTGATCGAGCGGCGGTACGCCTCCAGCGCCGCGCGATCCACGGGCCCCTTCTCCGTGATCAGAGCGCTCACCAGCGCCAGAGGGACGGTTTCGAAGTATCGATTCCACACGCGTACGCCCGGCGGAGCGCGCCACACCTCCTCGGGCGGCCGGTCCTCTCCGCTTCCCTGAGGGAAGCCGGGAGGAAGAATCTTGGTGCGGTCGGCGGCCACCAGAAAAGGAATGCCCGCCTCCCGGGCCACCAGGGCGGCGGCATGGGAGCCGACCTTGTTCACCACGCCCTCGTCTCCCACGGAATCGGCCCCGATGAGGATGAGATCCGATTGGCGGGCCAGGGCGGAAACGGCTCCGTCCACCGCGATCGTGACGGAGATCCCCCCTTCGGCCAGCGCCCGGGCCAGCCTTCTCCCCTCCAGGCCGGGACGCCCCTCCAAACAGGCGACATGAACGTCATGGCCTTCGGGCAGAGAGAGGAGGGCTTCCCGCACCGAGGACGAGAGGGAGAGGGTGAGGACGCGGGTCCCCGGCGCGATCCGCCGGGCCACCTCCCACGCCAGGGCTTCGGCGTGTTCCGCCAGTTCGGTACGGAACGCCGCCGCGGCCGCCGCCGCCGCCGTGCGCAGCGCGGCGAGATCCTCGGCGCCTTCCGCCTCATCTTCGGCCGTATCAGCGGCTTGCAGTTCGCCCAGGACCCTGATGGCGAGGGCCACCAGGGGCGCCATGGCGGGCTGAGCGTCCAGAACGCGGATGGCAAGCGTCTCCATGGCGGAGCGGAACTCCCGGGAGCTGCGGGCGGGGGCCTTTCGCGCCGCCCGCTCCACCGCCGAGGCGGCCGCTGCGGCAACTTCCGCCGCCCCTGATACGACGTCGGACCTGAGCGGTGCCACCAACGATTCCAGGTACCGGGACCACTCCATGAGAGAAAGCTCCTGTTTCCCCAAGTTAGGAGGGTTGACGAGTGCCCAAAACCCCGTCATCGTCAGGCCGAAAGGCGTGCGAACTTCCTGGAGAAACATTCCATGTCAGAGATTCCCGGCGATCTGCGCTACACCGAAGAGCACGAGTACCTCAAGCCCACGGGAGAGGACGGCGTCTATCTCGTGGGCATCACCGATTACGCCCAGGGAGAGCTGGGCGACGTGGTCTTCGTGGAGCTTCCCGACGCGGGCGCCACCTTCAAGAAGATGGACGTTTTCGGCACCATCGAGGCGGTGAAGGCGGTGTCGGACCTCTACTGTCCCGTGGACGGGGAGGTGGTGGAGGTGAATGCGGCCCTGGACGACGATCCCTCCCTGGTCAACTCGGACCCCTACGGCGCAGGCTGGATGATCCGCCTGAAGGTGGACAACCCCGATGACGTGGACGCCCTCCTGGACGCGGACGCCTATCGCGCCCACATCGGAGAGTGAAAAAGGACCTCACCCTCCACGGAAAACACTGAAATGTGAACACAGGGCCGCGTACTCGCCCCTCCGGCGGCGCGGCCCTCTTCCATGAGTGAGACCATGGCGAGCCGCATCGATCTTCCGGCGGATTTTCTTCGACGTCACCTGGGACCCGGAGCGCGCGATCGGGAGCAGATGCTCGAGCTTCTGGGCTTCGATTCCCTCGACGCCCTCATGGACGCCGCGGTGCCCGAGACCATCCGTTTTCGGGGAGAGCTGGATCTTCCTCCCGCCGTCCCGGAGCCGGTCCTGCTGGAGAGGCTCAAGGAGATCGCCGCCGAGAACGAGATCTATCGCTCCTATATCGGGATGGGGTACTACGATACCGTGACCCCCGGCGTCATCCTTCGCAACATCCTTGAGAACCCGGGCTGGTACACCGCCTACACGCCCTATCAGGCGGAGATCAGTCAGGGGCGCATGGAGGCCCTTCTCAACTTCCAGACCATGGTCATGGATCTGACCGGGCTGGAGATCGCCAACGCCTCGCTCCTGGACGAGGCGACCGCGGCGGCGGAGGCCGTGCACCTGGCCCACGTGGAGGCACGGGGCAAGGCCAACACCATCTTCGTGTCCGAGCGCTGCCATCCCCAGACCATCGAGGTCATTCGCACCCGGGCCCGGCCCCTGGACATCGAGGTGGTAGTGGGGGACCACGCATCCTTCCGGCCCGATGGGAACGTCTTTGCCGTGGTCCTCCAATATCCCGCGACCGACGGCGAAATCTTTGACTACGGTGAGACGGTGGCCCGCGCCCACGAGGCGGGAGCCATGGCCATCGTCTGCGCCGATCTCCTCTCCCTCGCCCTCCTCACCCCGCCGGGGGAGTGGGGCGCCGACGTGGTGGTGGGCAGCACCCAGCGCTTCGGGGTCCCCATGGGTTTCGGGGGGCCGCACGCGGCCTACATGGCGGCTCATGATCGCTACAAGCGCAAGATGCCCGGACGGATCATCGGAGTGAGCGTCGACGCCGACGGCCGGCCGGCGCTGCGCATGGCGCTTCAGACCCGGGAGCAGCACATCCGCCGGGACAAGGCGACCTCCAACATCTGCACCGCCCAGGTTCTGTTGGCCATCATGGCCGGGGCTTATGCGGTATATCACGGCCCGGCGGGGATCCGCCGGATCGCCACGCGCATCCGCGACCTCACCGCCGTGCTGGCCGAGGGGCTGCGCCGCGGCGGGAGCGAAGTTCTCACCTCCGTCTTCTTCGACACCCTGCGGGTGCGTCCCGGGGTGGGGACGGAGGCGGTTCTGGAGGCGTGCGCCGGTCGCCGCATCAATGTGCGTGACTTCGGAGACGGCACCCTGGGGATCTCTCTGGACGAGACGACGCACCCCGAGGATGTGGACGACCTCCTGGCCTGCTTCTCCGGCGAGGAGGCGGGTTCCGCGGGGGATGGAGGCGACCCGGGGGAAAGTGCCCGCCCGGGCGTGCGGGAACTGGCCGCCGCGGTGCAGACTCCGGACCTTCCGGCCTTCGCCGCCCGCACCTCCGACTACCTGACCCATCCCGTCTTCAACAGCTACCACTCGGAAACCGAGATGCTCCGGTATCTCCACAAGCTGGAGAGCCGGGACCTCTCCCTGAACGCCAGCATGATCCCCCTGGGGTCGTGCACCATGAAGCTCAACGCCACCACGGAGATGGAGGGGATCACCTGGCCTGAGTTCGGCAGGCTCCACCCCTTCGCTCCCCTGGAGCAGGCCCGGGGGTATCAGCGCATCTTCGCCGACCTGGAGCGGTGGCTCACCGAGATCACCGGCTTTGACGCCTGCTCGCTGCAGCCCAACTCGGGCGCCCAGGGGGAGTACACCGGCCTCCTGGTGATCCGCGCCTACCATGAGGACCGGGGCGAGGGGCACCGCAACGTCTGCCTCATTCCCGCGTCGGCCCACGGGACCAACCCCGCGTCGTCCGTCATGGCGGGGATGAAGGTGGTGGTGGTGAGGAGCGACGAGAACGGCATGATCGATCTGGAAGATCTCCAGGCCAAGGCGGAGCAACACCGGGACGTTCTGGCCGCCATCATGGTCACGTACCCCTCCACCCACGGGGTCTTCGAGGCGGGCATCCGGGACGTGTGCCGCATCGTCCATGAGAACGGAGGGATGGTGTACCTGGACGGCGCCAATCTCAACGCTCAGGTGGGCCTGGCCCGGCCCGGCGACTACGGGGCCGACGTGTGCCACATCAACCTGCACAAGACCTTCGCCATCCCCCACGGGGGCGGCGGACCCGGGATGGGGCCCATCTGCTGCAACGAGAAGCTGGCCCCCTTCCTTCCGAGCCATCCGGTTCACAGGGTGGGAGGTGAGAAGGCCATCACGGCGGTGGCGGCGGCTCCCTGGGGGAGCGCCAGCATCCTGCCCATTTCGTGGGCGTACATCACCCTGCTGGGCCCCGAGGGAGTGAGGCGCGCTTCCGAAGTGGCCATCCTCAATGCCAACTACATGGCGAAACGGCTGGAGCAGGACTACGACATCCTCTATCGTGGAGAGGACGGCCTGGTGGCGCACGAGTTCATCGTGGACCTGCGGCCCCTGAAACGGGACACGGGCATTACGGAGCTGGACGTGGCCAAGCGGCTCATCGACTACGGCTTCCACGCGCCCACCGTGTCCTTCCCGGTGGTGGGGACCCTGATGGTGGAGCCCACCGAATCCGAGCCCCTGGGCGAGATGGATCGCTTCTGCGACGCCATGAGCGGCATCCGCGAGGAGATCCGGGAGGTGGAGAGGGGCGCGGCCGACGCCCGGGACAACGTGTTGAAGAACGCGCCCCACACGGCGGAGATGGTGGCGGCGGACGCATGGGACCATCCTTACGGGCGGGAGAAGGCGGCGTACCCCCTGCCGGGGCTGCGGGACTTCAAGTTCTGGGCGCCGGTGCGGCGCGTGGACGACGCCTACGGCGACCGGAACCTGGTATGCGCGTGCCCGCCCGTCGAGGAATACATCGAGGTGGCAAGCGGATAAGGCGCTGAAAAGGAGGTAGTCATGGCAAAGGTGACCTTCCACGGCCATGCCACGTGCAGCCTGGAAACCGATGATGGCGTGCAGATCGTCATCGATCCCTTCTTCAACGACAACCCGGCCTGCGAGATCGGCGTGGAGGAGGTGGAAGCGGATTTCATCCTCGTCACCCACGGGCACGGCGACCACATCGGAGATCTCATTCCCCTGGCCAAGCATACGGGGGCCATGGTGATCTCCACCTTTGAGATCGTGAGCTGGCTGGGGACCCAGGGGATCGACAACACCCACCCGCTCCACATCGGCGGCGGGTATGACTTCCCCTTCGGGCGTGCCAAGATGACCCCGGCCCTCCACGGCGGAAAGGTGGATGGTCCCGGAGGCGAGGCCTTCACGACGGTGCCCGGAGGATTCCTCCTGCACCTGGGGGAAGGGCAGCGCTTCTACCACGCCGGGGACACGGCCCTCCTCATGGAGATGCAGCTCCTCAAGGGGCAGGTGGACGTGGCCATGCTTCCCATCGGGGACAACTTCACCATGGGCCCGGAGGACGCGGCCCGCGCCGTGGAGTTCATCGAGCCTAAGGTGGTGATCCCCATCCACTACAATACCTGGCCCGTCATCGAACAGGATCCGCAGGCTTTCAAGGCCCGCGTGGGGAATGGAGCCCTGGTGGAGGTTCTGAACCCGGGCGAGAGCTTCTCATTCTGACGGGGGAGTTTCCGGAACTCCGCTGGCGGGTTCTGCGGGATTCTCCCCGCTCCGGCGCCAGGAACATGGCGCTGGATCACGCGCTGGCGACCCACGCCGGGGAGGGGGAGGCGGTGCTGCGCCTCTACCGGTGGGAAGCGCCCACCATCTCCTTCGGGCGAAATGAGCCGGCGCAGGGCCGCTACCGGGAGGAGGAAGCACGCCGGCGGGGTCTGGACTTCGTGCGCAGGCCCACCGGCGGGAGGGCGGTCCTTCATCATCGGGAAGTGACGTACGGGGTGGTGATCCCCGTTCGCGCCTTCGGCGGGCTGAAGCGGACGTACGAGACCATCAACGAGGGCCTGCTGAGGGGCCTGCAGGCGCTGGGGGTCCCCGCCGAGATGGCGCGCAGCGGCCAGGGCGCCGTGGTGGCGCCGGTGGACCGCGGGCCCTGCTTCCAGGAACCGGCGCCCGGCGAGATCACGGTGAGGGGCCGCAAGCTGGTGGGGAGCGCCCAGGTGCGCCTGGGAGGCACCGTCCTCCAGCACGGATCCATCATCCTGGCCGGGAGCCAGGAGGTTCTCCGGAGCGTGCGCGTCGCGGCGGAAGAGGATGGTGGCGCGGGTGCGGCGTCGGGTGCTGCTCCGGCCACGGTTTCGGATGTGTTGCGCCGGAGCGTATCCTGGTGGGAGGCGGCCGACGCCATCGAAGAGGGCTGCCGCCTTGCGTGGGGAGGGCGCTGGACGGATGGTGAGTACCGGGAAGAGGAGGCGGCCACCGCCGAGCGCCTCCTGGACGAGCGGTATGGACGCCCTGAATGGACCTGGCGGAGATAGAGGGAGCAACCGGATGACGGATCGGCGGCGGCCCGACACAGGGAAGGCCCATTCCGTGGGACGGCGTGTCGCCATGACGGCTCTGGCCGCGGCGGGCCTTCTCCTGACTGGCGGCTGCGGAGGCGAGCGGGCTGCCGACACGGCCTCCGACGACGCTTTCTGCCGGGACGTCCAGGCTCGAGTGGAGACCTTCATGGAGGAGGCGGGCCGCGAGCATCCGGTCCCGGACGACGACCGCTACGGCGGGACTGCGGTCATCGGCACCATCGGGGAACTGGTGGACGGGATGAACGGCCTGGTTTCGGCGGACTACGCCGCCACTCAGAACCAGCAGTTCGTAAATCTCATGACCCTCATCCAGTACAACGAGGCGCTGGAGCCGGCGCCCTACCTGGCCGAGTCGTGGGAGGTGAACGACTCCACCACCGCCATCACCTTCCACGTCCGTCGGGATGTATTCTGGCACGACGGCGAGCCCACAACGGCTCGAGACGTGGAGTTCACGTACCTGCGGGCCACCGATCCCCGCACCGGTTTTCCCAATCCGGCCTTCTGGGATCATTACGTGAAGGGGCCCGAGGGCGTGGAGGTCCTGGACGACTACACGGTGCGGGTGCGCCTGACGCCCCACGCCGAGTTCATGGACCCCTGGCGTACCCTCTCCATTCTTCCCGTGCATCTCCTCGGGGAGGTGGCGCCCGAGGAGCTGAAGCTCCACCCCTACGGATCCCGGTGCCCGGTGGGGAACGGACCCTTCGTCTTCGTGGAGCACCGCCCCACCGACCGGTGGGTTTTCCGGGCCAACCCGGCCTTTCCCGAGGGACTGGGCGGGCGTCCCTTCCTGGACCGGTACGTCTACCGCATCATCCCGGAGCAGACGACGCTCCTCACCGAGCTGCTCACCGGGGCCGTGGATGTCTTCGTGACGCCCCGGCCGGACCAGGCACAGCGCATCATCGATGCTCCCAACCTGGAGCTGCGCCGCTTCCCCTTCCGCACTTACGTCTTCGTGGCGTGGAACTCCAGGCGCCCCCAGCTCGCCGACGCACGGGTGCGGCGCGCCATCACCATGGCCACCGACCGGAGGGGAATCGTAGACGCCATCCTGCAGGGGTACGGTCGGGTGGCCAACTCCAGCGTCCCGCCCTTCCACTGGGCCTACGACCCCTCCATGGGAGAGGTGCTTCCCTTCGATCCCGATTCGGCTTCGGCGCTCCTGGCGGCGGCCGGCTGGACCGACGGCGACGGCGACGGCGTGCGGGAGAACGCCGAGGGCGTGCCCCTGGCCTTCACCATCAAGTACAACCAGGGCAACCGGCAGCGTCAGGACATCGCCGAGATCATGCAGGCGCAGCTCCGGGACGTGGGGATCGAAGCAACCCCTCAGGTCGTGGAATGGGAGACCCTCGTCTCCCAGATCACCGATGCCGAGAAGCGGGACTTCGACGGCCTGGTCATGGCGTGGGTCACCGAGTTCAAGCTGGACGACACCGACCTCTTCCATTCCAAGCGTCTGGACGGCCTGTACGCGTGGAGCGGAACGCGGAATCCGGTCATCGACAGCCTCCTGGATACATTGAGCCTGATCCTGGACCGGGAGGAGGCCAAGCCCCTCTGGGCGCGGTACCAGCACGTCCTCGCCCAGGAACAGCCCTACACCTTCTTCTACTATCCCGACCGTCTCGACGGGGTGAACAGGAGGCTCCAGGACGTGGTCATGGACGCCAGGGGCGAGTGGATCAACATCAAGGACTGGTGGATCGCTCCGGCCCAGAGACGCTGATTCCGCCGGTGGCGCGCTATCTCGTCCGCAGGCTCCTGGGCGCGGTGCCCCTGGTTCTGGGCATCGCCACCATCGTCTTCTTCGTGGTCAATGCGGCTCCGGGGGACCCGGCGCAGCGCCTGCTGGCGCCGGGAATGACAGCCGAGGTGGCGGAGCGCATCCGCGCCAATTTCGGGTTGGACGACCCCCTCGGCGTGCGATACCTGAAGTGGATGCGGGCGCTCCTCACCGGGGATTTCGGGTACAGCTTCTCCCACGCCGCGCCGGTGCGCGACGTCCTTCTCTCCCTGCTGCCCAACACCCTGCTTCTGGGCGTGTGCGCCCTGGGCCTCTCCTTCCTGGGGGGCATCGTCCTGGGGACACTGCAGGCCGTGCGACAGTACTCGAAGACGGACACGGGATTGAGCGTCGTTCTCCTCTTCTTCTATTCCATGCCTTCCTTCTGGCTGGCCCTCATGCTCATCCTCGTCTTCAGCCTCCTGGCGAGGAACGCGTGGGGGTGGCCCATCTGGTTTCCCGCTTCGGGGATCTATTCGGTCCACTACCACGATCTTTCCGTGTGGAGCCGGATCGTGGAGCGCGTGCGCTACCTCACCCTCCCCACCCTGTCGTTGTCGCTGGTCCTTACGGCGGGCATTGCGCGGTATATGCGCAGCAGTATGCTGGAAGTGGTGCGGCAGGACTACATCCGAACCGCCCGGGCCAAGGGACTTCCCGAGCGCGCGGTGATCTTCAAGCACGGACTGCGCAATGCCCTCATCCCGGTGGTAACCCTGGTGGGGCTCTATCTCCCCCTCCTCTTCAGCGGCACCGTCTTCATTGAGTACATCTTCGCCTGGCCCGGGATGGGCAAGGCCATCGTGGACGCCATCGGCGCCCGGGACTATCCCCTGGTCATGGCGGGAAGCTTCCTCTTCGCCACCATGGTCGTGGTGGGCAACATCCTGGCCGACGCCCTCTACGCCGTGGTGGACCCACGGATCCGCTATGAGTGAGATGCGCTCTCCTGGACTGGAGCCGGAGCGGTGGCTGGTCCGGTTGCTGCCGGGGCTTCCCCAGATACGAAGGGGGAGGTGGGGTGAGGGTGTCGCCGCCCTGCTCGTGTGGGTGGTGGGCGCTGCGGTGGTGGTGGCCCATCCGGAGCGGGTGGCGGCGGCGCTGGGCTGGGGATGGGAGGGA